>CALMZU010000046.1 GCA_937870775.1 uncultured Elusimicrobia bacterium | reverse complement strand
AAGGCGGGCCGCCCGTTCTGCCCGTCCTGCGGCCGCCGGATAAAGGCCTGGTCGGCGCAGGGCATCACCTCCGAGATAGCCTCGAAGTACGCCGGCCGCAAGGTCCGCGTGCTGGCCCCGCTGGTGCGCGGCCGCAGCGGCACCTACGAGGAGCTCTTCGCCCGCCTGCGCAAGGCCGGCTTCACCAAGGCCCGCGTGGACGGCAAGATCTGCCAGCTCGAGACCCCGCCGGACCTGAAGCGTTACGTCAAGCACGACATAGACCTCTTCGTCGACGAGTTCACGGCCTCCGCCCAGGACAAGGAACGCCTCTCCGAGGCCGTGGAGCTGGCGCTGGCCCAGTCCAAGGGACTGGTGGCGGCCGGCGACCCCTCGGGCAAGGACGAGGCCCTCTACAGCGAGAAGAACGCCTGCCCGTCGTGCGGCATCAGCTTCCCCGAGCTGGAGCCGCGCCTTTTCTCGTTCAATTCCCCCCACGGCGCCTGCCCCGAGTGCGACGGCCTGGGCGTCAAGATAGAGGTGGACCCGGACCTGGTGGTGCCGGACAAGGGCCGCTCGGTCAACGGCGGGGCGCTGGAGGCCTGGGCCAACCCGGTCACCACCCGCACGCACCGCTGGAAGGGCGCGTGGTCCGGCTACTACGGCGAGATGCTGGCCTCCGCCGCCGCCGAGAACGGCATAGACCTGGACCGTCCGTGGAAGGAACTTTCAAAGGCGCACCGCGACGCGCTGCTCTACGGAGCCGGCAGTTTCGAGGGCGTGATAACCAACCTCAAGCGCCGCCATACGGAGAGCGAGTCCGATTTCGTGAAGGAAGAGATCTATTCCAAGTTCATGCGCGAGACCGTCTGCCCGTCGTGCAAGGGCCTGCGGCTGAGGCCCGAGGCCCTGAGCGTGAAGGTGGACGGCAGGAACATTGCGCAGATGGCGGCCCTGCCCATAGCGGCGGCCCGCGAGGCGATGGGCTCGCCTGAAATGACCGACACCGAGAAGGCCATCTCCAGGCTGATACTGAAGGAGATCAGCTCCAGGCTCAACTTCCTCACCGACGTGGGACTGGGCTACATAGCGCTGGACCGCCGCTCGGAGACGCTGTCGGGCGGCGAGGCGCAGCGCATACAGCTGGCCACGCAGATAGGCTCCGGCCTCACCGGCGTGCTCTACGTGCTGGACGAACCGACCATCGGCCTGCACCAGCGCGACAACGCGAAGCTCATCGGCACGCTGAAATCGCTCCGGGACATAGGCAATACGCTGATAGTAGTGGAGCACGACGAGGCCGTGATACGCGGCGCCGACCACGTGATAGACCTGGGGCCCGGAGCCGGTCTCGCCGGCGGGCACATAGTGGCGCAGGGCACCCCGGCCCAGATCATGCGCCAGAAAGGCTCGGTGACCGGCCCCTTCCTGAGCGGCGAAAGGCCCACCACCCTAGAACGCTCCCCCCGCCCGCACGCGGGCAAGTTCCTGGAGTTCACAGGGGCGAGGCAGTTCAACCTGAAGGACATCGACGTGAAGATCCCGCTGGGGCTGTTCGTCAGCATCTGCGGCGTCTCAGGCTCCGGCAAGAGCACGCTGCTCTACGAGATAGTCTACAAGGCCCTCGCGCGGGAACTCTACAAGGCGAAGGAACCGCCCGGCGAGTTCCGTTCCATGAAGGGCGCCTCGCAGATAGACAAGGTCATCATCGTCGACCAGTCGCCCATAGGCCGCACCCCGCGCTCGAACCCGTCGACGTACAGCGGCGTGTTCGACCATATCCGCCACCTTTTCGCCGAGCTCCCCGAGGCCAAACGCCGCGGCTACGAGCCGGGCCGCTTCTCTTTCAACGTGAAGGGCGGGCGCTGCGAGGCCTGCCAGGGCGACGGCACGCTGAAGATACAGATGCAGTTCCTGCCAGACGTGTACGTGAAGTGCGACGAATGCGGCGGCAAGCGCTTCAACGACGATACGCTGGCCGTGAAGTTCAAAGGCAGGAGCATCGCGGACGTGCTGGACCTCTCGGTGGGCGAGGCGCGGGAGGTCTTCGCGGACATACCGAAGATAGCCCGCATACTCGACACCATGAGCGAGGTAGGCCTGGACTACCTGAAGCTGGGCCAGAGCGCCACCACCCTTTCCGGCGGCGAGGCCCAGCGCCTGAAACTCGCCGAGCAGCTCTCCCGCCGCGCCACCGGCCGCACGCTCTACATCCTGGACGAGCCCACCACCGGCCTGCATTTCGCCGACGTGGAGAAACTGCTGAAGGTGCTGCACCGCCTGGCCGACGCCGGCAACACGGTGCTGGTCATAGAGCACAACCTCGACGTGATAGCCGCCTCGGACTGGCTGATAGAGCTGGGCCCCGAGGGCGGCGGCGGCGGCGGCCGGCTGGTCTTCTCCGGGCCGGTGATGGACGTGATCAAGGCGCCCGGCTCGCACACCGGGACCTACCTGAAGGAACACTTGGGGACGAAGAACTGAACTACTTCTTGGAACCGAAGTTCACGAACGAGAAGGACGAAAGCTGTACCGGCTTGAAGTTGAAACTGGCCGAGGGCGCCGACGAGCCGAACGAGCCCTGCCCGCCCTGGCCGTACGCGGCCAGCCAGGAGGCCCACTTGGGGCCGAAGTCCCGCCCGGCCACCCTGTAGCTCTTCCAAAGCAGTTCGTCGAGGTCGCCGCCCTCGCGCAGCCCCTCGCAGAAGGCCTTGAACTGCAGCCGCGTGCTGGGCCTGTACAGGTACAGCACGGTGCCGTAGGACTGCAGGTACCAGTCGGCTATCTTCGCGTCGCCCTTCAGACCGTCTATCTTCTGGGAGAAGAAATCCGGGTAAGGGATGCGCCGCTCGGGCCCGAGGTAGGGCAGCGCGCGGCCCCACGGCCCCCCGCCCTGGAACACCGCGTCCTCCATGTAGACGGCCAGCCCCTCGTTGAGCCACTGCGGCGGGTACTTCAGTTTCTCCGCGAAATAACCCTCCATGTACAAATGCGTCAGCTCGTGGGCTATCACGGCCTTCAGTTTGTCCTGGTCGCCGGTATCGTAGACCACGATGGTCTTCCTGCCGGAATAGGCCAGGCCCTTGGACCAGAGCGGAGGACGGAACTCGCCCGACAGGTAGGACTTCTGCGAGGAGTAGATGTAGACCTTTGCCTTCTCCCTGACCATCCACGGCGCGAACATGGCCATGTTCAGGCGCATCGTGGAATACATGCGCTCCAGCTCCAGGGCGATGGAGCCCGGAGACCACACGGACTCGTGCATGATCTCGAAATGCGGGGAGGTCTTGACGTGCCAGGCTACCGAGGAAACCGGGACCTCGGGATCGGCGGCGGCGGAGAGCGCCGGGAACAGCGGCACGAGGAGCAGTGCGAGAAGCAGTTTCATAGGCCGCTCAGGGGCAGGTGGCGTTAAGTTTACTGTCGTCGGTGGTGACCAGGAACTGGCCAGCGCCCTGCGAGTAGACGTGCACGCACTGTTTCTCCTGGCTGACGGGCTCGGACACCAGGCGGTACGAATCGTAGGACATCCCGCTGGTGGTCCAGTTCCAGCTGGCCATGCGGTCCTGGAAAAAGCCGTCGGCCCTGCCCATGGAGACGGTAGTGCGGTACCCCCTGGCCGCCATCATGTAGCGGCCCATTATCCATTTGAGCACCATCACGGCCATCAGCGACATGATGACGGACATGACCAGTGTCTGGAGGAGGACCATTCCCCTCCTCCGGCGGGACTTGTTCATGAGCATAGTCTAGCAGAGAAAACCGGCCGCGGCAAGGCGCTATTCCCCGCCAACGCGGCCGGGGCGGCTGACCTGTACAAGGCTGCTCAGCGAGAAGTCTATATCCTGCTGGCGCTGCTTCGAGCCGAAATGGCGAGCCGAGGCGTCCCAGAAGGAGCGGAGGTTCACGGCCACGGCGTCGCGCTGGGCAACGCCGTCGGACGGCATGCGGGAGAAGATACTGGCGGAAGGGTTGGAGGGCGTGGTAACGTACTGCATCAGGATCGTTACCGTCTGGTTGCCGCCAGCGACGCCGCAGGCCGGCACCGGGTAGGAGCCGGAGGTCCAGTAGGAGGGCGAGGCTGAGCCGCAGGGATTGCCGCCGCCGTTGGAGATCTGGCCGGTGTGGTAATAGAGGTCCGTAACGGTGCCGTCCTGGCTGTCGGGTCCGGTGCAGAAGACATGCCAGTTGGCCGCCACGCCGCTCTTGACCGGGTAACAGCCGGTGAGCTGGTCCACGTTGTCCACGACATAGAGCCTGCTGCCGGACTGCCCGTAGGCGGGCAGGTCTATGCGCGTGGCCTGGGACAGCACGTGCTGTATGGTGTGCATCGCGAAGTCGGCGTTGGTCTTTATGGTGTTGCGGCGGTAGTTCTGGAACATGTGCCGGTTCGCGGTGGCGTAGATGGTGGCCAGCGAGGCGGACATGAAGCTGAAGATGAACAGCGCCAGTATCATCTCGGCCAGCGTGAAGCCGGGGCGGGCCCGGAACTCGTCAGTGCGGATCTGTATCGGCATATATAAGTGTGAAGACAACCACCTTGCAGGCCCGCTCGTTGTTCGGCGCGGTGCCTAAACCGAAACCGCAGTCGTAACTGGTAACGTTGTAGTTCAGCGAGGCCGGCGTCCCCCCCGTTATCGTGAGCGGGGCGGACTGCACCAGCGACGAGATGTTATGGTTGCCGTCGCGCAGTGCCCAGCCTGCGGTGGAGTCGGCCGCCCATACGCCGGTACCGGCGCCGGAGACCGGCACGTAATTGGCGTCGCCGGGCTGCGCGCTTACGTAGCTCTTCAAGGTCTCCTGCGCGCGGCGCAGCGCCATGGCCGCGGCGTCGCGCTTGTCGGCCTTGGTGTCCGACACGAAGCTGGAAAGCATCACCGAGAAGACGGCGGTGGTGGTGATGGCCGTTATTACCGTGGCCATCACTACCTCTATCAGCGTCTGTCCCGGTCGCGTTCTCAGCCTCATAATATCAGAACTGCGGGCAGGCTGGCGCGCCGCCCTGCGACTGGCAGACACCGGTGTCGTAGAAGCGGTATCCCCAGTTCACGTACGTGCCGGTCTTGCGCTTCACGGAGGCGGACACGCCGCTGGCGCAGTAGCCGCCCGAGGCGCCGTTGCAGATGAAGAAGTTGTAAGCGGACTGGTCCCAGTCCTGCTGGGCCACGTAGCCGCAGGCCACCAGCGCGCAGCCGCTGGTGCCGGCGGAGGCGCAGCTGCTGACGGCGTTGCAGGTGTTGGTTATCGGGCCGCTCAGCCACTGCGAGGCCACCGGGTGGTCCACCTTGTACATGCGGTTGGCGTTCGCAAGCAGGTGGCCCAGCGACAGCGCGTCGGTGGCCTTGGACGTCTCCACCGTCTTGTAATAGTACGGGATGCCCATCGTCGCCAGTATGCCCATGATCACGACGACGACCATCAGTTCTATCAGAGTGAACCCTTTCCTGTTATTCATTTTCGCACCTGTCCTTTAAAGCGTCAGCCGGCGCCGATCTGCGACAGCTGGAAGATCGGCATGAATATGCTCATCACGATGACGGCTATCAGTCCGCCGATGCCCACGACCAGTATCGGGTCTATCATCGCCGAGAAGCGCCTGAGGAACTGGTCGATCTGCTCCTGGTAGTACTTCGACAGCACGACGATGATGTCCGGCAGTTTGCCGGACTCCTCGCCCATCCACATCATCTCGGTGACCATAGGCGGGAAGATGCCGGTCTTCTTGAACGACTCGGAGATGGAGCGGCCGCTGGCTATGTCGTTCTTGGCCTGCTTGAGCGCGCCCTGGAAGATCAGGTTCTTCTTGAAAGCGCCCTCGAGCACCGAGACGGCGTTGAGGATGCTGACGCCCGAGCGGATCAGCGTGGCCATGGTGGTGAGCATGCGCTCGATGGCCATGGCCTTCATCAGCGCGCCGAAGAGCGGCAGGTTGAACTGGATGTGGTTCCAGGTCAGGCGGCCCGGCGGCGTGGCGATGTAGGCCCGGAAGGCGAAGACGCCGCCGATACCGGCGACGAGCATGATCACGAAATACTTGGTCAGGATGTGGGAGACCAGCAGCACCATGCGGGTGATGATGGGCAGCGTCAGGCCGAAGTCCTTGAAGATGTCGGCGAAGACGGGGACGATGTAGAAGATGAAGTAGACCAGCACGCCCATGGACATCGTGAACAGCACGGCCGGGTAGGACACGGCGGTGACGATCTTGGACTTCACGTTCTCCTGGGATTCGCTGTAGGCGGTGATCTGCCGCAGCACGGCGGGCAGCTGGCCAGAGACCTCGCCGGCCTGCACCAGCGAGACCCAGATGTCGTCGAAAACCTTAGGGTGCTTCTCGAGCGCCTTATGGAAGGCGCCGCCGGCCGAGACTTCCTTGGTGACGGCCGACAGCACGGCGCCCAGCGCCTTGTTCTCGGCGTGCTCGGAGAGGAGCGACAGGGCGCGCACGAGCGGGATGCCGCCGCCGATCAGCGT
>CALMZU010000045.1 GCA_937870775.1 uncultured Elusimicrobia bacterium | reverse complement strand
TTCGGATGAGTTGTGGATCCGCTTCAACCGTACTCTCTATAAGTTCCTCAAAACACTCTACGCCTGATCGAAGCGGTAGGCCGAGCTTATCCGCGAGATGTCGTCGCAGGCGTGGCCACTTCGCGGCCCCGCACTGCTCCTTGCCGCGAGAAGGAGGGTTCGCAGGCTCGGCACTACGCGCCTTCGCTCTGCTCCAGCAAGCGGAGTCCCGCACTTATTAACACCCCCTGTGCGCGGCCGGCCGGTACCCAATAGGGCCGTCAGGGCCGCTCCCGGCCGCCGCAGGCGGCCGTACAAGTCGAGTAGAACGCCTCAACTGCGCGTCCCCTCACAGAACCGTGCTTGAAGTTTTCCCTCACACGGCTCTTCGACAACACTTCCTCAAATCTGACACGGCGCGTAAGTCCGGTGATACAGCACTGGTCTGGGCAACGGGTTATACTTCAGAAAGCCGCAGAACTGGCCCCAGGTGTAGCTTTTCCTCTGGCTACGCCGGTTTATCCACTTGAAAGCCAGTCTGCGAACGCATTGATTGAACGTACCTATCCCGCGACTGTTCCCGCTTATCCCGTAGTAGCGGTAGTGCCCAATTAATTTACTCCTGAGCAGTTTCCACCACACGGTCAACGCGGCTTCGTTGCGGATTCCTTTCAACCATTCGTTCGTCGCTTTCAACGCCGCCCGGAACTTCTTGCCGCTCGTTCTCCGCCCTAGTATGAACCCGCCCTTCCGGCTTTTCCCGCAGTAGTGCGTAAAGCCCAGGAAGTCGAAGGTCCCGGCTCTCTGTCCCTTCCTTCCCAACCGCTCCGGCGCGTACCGCCCGAACTCCATCACCCGCGATTTGCTCTCGGCTATCTTAAGACCGAATTTGCCCAGCCGACTTTTCAGCTTCTCCGCGAACGCCACGCCTTCGTCGTGATACTTGAAGCACACCACGAAGTCGTCCGCATACCGGATCAACTGCGCGTAGCCGCGCTGGCGCTTCTTTACCACCTTCTCGAACCAAAGGTCGAGGACGTAGTGCAGATAGATGTTAGCAAGCACCGGGCTGATTATCCCGCCCTGCGGCGTGCCCCGCTCGCTCGCTATTACCCTGCCCTCTTCCATGACCCCGGCTTTCAGAAAGCGCCCTATCAGCCGCAACAAACTCCTGTCTTTTATTCTCACCTTCAAGCATTTCATCATCCACGCATGGTCTATGGTGTCGAAGAACTTCTCGATATCCATATCCACCACGCAGTTGACGGGCTTGGCCATAATGGCCGTGTTCAGTGCTTCCAACGCGCCGTGACAGCTCCGTTTCGGGCGAAACCCGAACGACACTTCCAGAAAGTCGGCCTCGTAGATGGCTTCAAGGATTCGTTTTATCCCCAGTTGCACCAGCTTGTCTTCCACCGCGGGGATTCCAAGGCCGCGTTTACTACCGTCGGCCTTGGGGATGAAGACCCGCCGCACCGCTTGCGGCCTGTACCGCCCGGCCTTCATCCGTGCCACCAGCTCCTTGATGTTCTCTTTGAGCCCGGCTTCGTATCGCCTTACCGTCACTCCGTCCACCCCGGCCGCCGCATCCCTTTTAAGCAGCCGGAAGCTCTCCGCGAGAAAATCCTCGTCCAGCATGTGCGCCAGCGTGGCATACACATACTTCGGATTCTCCCGCGCCTTTTGAGTTATTGCCGCAAGTTTCGTTGACAACCGTTGCCCGGCTCTAGGTCCGGCGGTTGTTGCCCCTGCGCCACTTCGTGTTGTCGCTGTTCCCTTCTCTCCGCCCGCTTTCGCGGGTTTCGTCGATACTATGGAACAGTCCGACTGCCGACGCATAATATTCTGACGCTCCTTGCCGTTCATAGGCTTGGCACGCCATTCACTACGGGAATGCGCCGGCTCTCCCGAGTCCATGTCTGTTCCTTGTGGTATCATGCAACGGACTCTGACCCCGTCGGGTTCCCGACCCTAGCTTTACGGATTCGGGAATGCTGTTTTCCTCTTTCTGCGAAGAAGTCAACCGCCGATGTTAGATAATGATTTCGGGGCTCAATACCTTCACTCGCGTTGTAGCCTGATACCTCTCGCCTCCCGGCTTCACGCGGTTTGTTGCCGCCCCGCATGCGGGATTTAATGTTGGGCTGGCTGCT
>CALMZU010000044.1 GCA_937870775.1 uncultured Elusimicrobia bacterium | reverse complement strand
CCACCGTCTACCTGATAGACGCCTCCAATTTCTCGCTGCGCTTCTGGGAGCGCGCCGGCGGCGTTTCCGCCGACGAGCTGGAGCGCGGCTTCCTGGCCTGGCTGGCCGACGCCGCCCGCACCGAGGCTCTCCGCGCCTCCTGCTTCCGCGTGGTCTTCGACGGCCCTTACCGCAGGCCCGCCCCGTCCGGCCCCTCGATAACGGTCTACTACACCGAGTCGGAGCCGGCCGACGAGATGCTGCTGGAGCGCGGGTATTTCATGCACACCGAGGGCGCCCGGGCCATCATAGTTACGTCGGACAACGGGCTGCGGGACCGCGCCTCGGCCGAGGGCATAATGACGATGAACTGCGAGACCTTCCAGCGCCTGGCCGACGCGGAGCTGCGCAAGGAGAGCCGCTAAATTTGTAGAATAACTGTCCGCGGCCGTTTTCAGGGAGGGCCTGTGGCGGAACGGCAGACGCGACGGACTTAAAATCCGTTGGCCGCAAGGTCATGTGGGTTCGAGTCCCACCAGGCCCAATGGATTTAAGGGAAGATCTAGGAGGAAAAATATGGGATTCGCACCAGCGGGAATAAAGCTGATAGCCGGCGGCGTGGCCGCCGCGGCGATAGGCGGCGTGCTGACGGTCTGGACCCGGGGGCTCGGCCTGCCGGTGCTCTTCCTCGGCCTCGCCTTCGCGGGCTTCTCCGCCTACTTCTTCCGCGACCCGGAGCGCGACAAGGTCTTCGCCCCCGGCGAGATAGCCTGCCCCGCCGACGGCACCGTGATGAGCGTGAAGAACGAGGGCACGCCCGGCATAACCGTCGTGCGCATCTTCCTCTCGGTGCTCAATGTGCACGTGCAGCGCTCCCCGATGGACGGCAAGGTGGAGAAGACCAAGTACACCAAGGGCGCCTTCGCGATAGCCTACAAGCCCGAGGCCGCCGACAACGAGCGCAACCTGATCCGGATAACCGGCGAGTACGGCCGCGCCGTGGAGGTGGAGCAGATAACCGGCTCCATCGCCCGCCGCATAGCCTGCTACGTCAAGGAAGGCCAGGACGTGAAGATAGGCGAGCGCGTCGGCATGATCTATTTCGGCTCGCAGGTGGCCGTCTACCTGCCCGAGACCGCCAAGATAATGGTGAAGCCCGGCGACAAGGTGACCGGCGCCGAGACCGTGCTCGGCCTCTGGTAAGGGGAACGCGATGGAAGAGACACAGCCTCAGGAAAAGAAGCGCATAGACATAGTGAAGCTGAAGAAGACCGGCGCCATCGTGCTGCCGTCCATATTCACGATAGCCAACATGGCCTTCGGCTTCTTCGCGATACTCTCGGCCTCCGAGGGCAATTACGTGCTGGCCGCGTGGTTCATCGTGCTCAGCTACGTGATGGACATGCTCGACGGCCGCATAGCCCGCCTGGTGCACGGCGAGAGCTCGTTCGGCGTGGAGATAGACTCCCTGTCCGACTGGATCTCGTTCGGCATAGCGCCGGCGTACCTGATCTACAAGTTCGTGCTGAAGGACTACGGCTTCTGGGGCTACCCGGTGGCCTTCCTGTACGTGCTGTGCGGCGCGCTGCGCCTGGCGCGCTACAACGTGAAGTCGCACTTCGGCGGCAGCTCCAAGGACTTCTTCCAGGGCCTGCCGATACCCGGCGCGGCCGGCATACTCATCTCGTTCGTGCTGGCCTACAGCATGCTCGAGGGCGAGAGCGGCATGCGCAGCATAAAGATAGTGATGGCGCAGATGCCCTACGTCTACGCGGCGATACCGTTCATCATGATAGCGCTGGCGCTGCTGATGGTCTCGTCGGCGCCGTACGCCGCCTTCAAGGGCGACATGCTCAAGCCCAACTCCATAAAGGGCATGCTGGTCATCATAGCCGTGCTGTCGATGATCGTCGCGTACCCGCAGGACGCGCTGTTCGTGTTCTTCTCGCTGTACGCGCTCTCCGGCGTGATAGTCGGCATCTACAGGGCTTTCCGGAACCTGGGAAAGACTAAAGAAGCCTGACGGCGCGCTAGCGCATGAAAAAAGCCCGGGCGGTCCCGGGCTTTTTTCATGCCTTCTCAGGCGGGTCTTATCAGGTCCTCTATCTTTATGCCGGCGCGCTCGCTCTCGAGCAGCGCGGTCTCCAGCAGCAGCAGGTAGGAAACGTTGCGGTCCGCCATGCGGCGCAGGTCCAGCGTGCGGCGCAGCAGCGCGGTCAGGCGCGGCTTGGCGGGGCCCTCGGCGGCGCTCCACGCCGAGCGGGCGCGGGCGAGCAGCAGGTCCAGCAGGGTCTTCACCTCTTCGCGGGCCTTGTGGCTGTCCCTCGGCAGGCCGGCCGCGAACTTGAAGGCGCGGGCCGGGTCCCCGGGGCGCAGCGCGGATACCCTCTTCAGGAAGGAGGCCGCCTCGGCCGCGCCTTCGAGCGAGCCGTTGCCCAGCGAGGCCAGCGCGGCCGCCTCGCCGGCTTCGGCGCCGCCGGCTTCCAGCACTTCCTTCAGCACCTTCGCCGGCAGCGGGGCGAAATCTATCATGCAGCAGCGCGAAAGTATCGTCGGGAGGAGGGCCGTCTTGCGCGAGACCGTGAGTATCACCAGCGTCCCGGGCGGCGGCTCCTCCAGCGTCTTGAGCAGCGCGTTCTGCGCGGCCGGCATCAGCGCCTCGGCGTCGCGCACTATGAAGACCTTCCACGGCGAGAGCATGGGCTTCTGCTGGGCCCAGCGCGTCACCTCGCGCATGGTGTCTATCTTGAGGTTGGCGCTCTCCTCCTCGCCCAAGAGCGCGGCCTGGAAGGCGCTGTCCACCACGCGTATGTCCGGGTGGGCGCCGCTGGCCGCCTGCAGGCAGGAGAGGCACATGCCGCAGGAGTCCGACATGTCGGAATGGGTCCTGGCGGGCGCGGCCTCGGGCTCCGGCGCTGGCGCCGGGGCTGCGGCGGCGAAAAGGTCGTTCTCGTCGGGCGGCGGGGGAGCGGGCTTCTTCTCGAGATGCTCGCTGTGGGAACAGTTCACCGCCTTGGCGAACTCGAAAGCGGCGAGGAACTTGCCGACGCCGGCGGGGCCGTGGAAGATCATCGCCGGCGGGATGCGGCCGGTCTCGACCAGCGAGCGCAGCCGCTTCACTGTCCGTTCCTGCCCCAGCAGCTGTGAAAATGACATCAGCGGGCCCTCTTGAGCAGCCGCGCCGCGCGCGAGCGGATGTCGGCCTGTATCTCTTCTATGGTCCGGCCCGCGTCGACGCGCGTTACGCCGGGCTTCTTCGCCAGCAGCTTGTAGGCGCGGTTCACGCGGCGGCGGAAGGCGTCGCTCTGGCGCTCCATGCGGTCGCGGCCGGCGCGCAGGTGCTCGCGGTCCGCGAATATGCGGTCCGGCATGTCGAAGACCACCAGGAGGTCGGGCTTCAGGTCCAGCGTGGCGATGCGGTTCAAAGTGTCTACGGTCTTAAGGTCGAGACCGCGGCCGTAGCCCTGGTAGGCCACGGTGGAAAGGGTGTAGCGGTCGGAGATGACGACCTTGCCGGCCTTAAGCGCCGGCATTATCTTCTCCAGCGTGTGCTTTATCCTCGACGTCTCGTAGAGGAACAGCTCGGTCATGGGCTCTATCTCGCTCTTGGGGTCCAGCAGTATCTCCCGGATCTTCTCGGACAGGTAGGTGCCGCCGGGCTCGCGCGTGACCACGACCTCGCGGCCGAGGCTTTCCAGCCAGGTCTTGAGCAGGCCGGCCTGCGTGGATTTGCCGGAGCGGTCCGGGCCCTCCAGAACGATAAAAAGGCCTTTTTTCATGGGTCGGTAATATATGATAGCAACGGGCGGGGGAGGGGGGCTATAAGCGGGGCGAAAAAAAAGCCGGCCGGGGCCGGCTTACCTTACGCCGATGAACTGCTTGAGGCGGTCGAGCTGCCGCTTGCGCTGCTCGGCGGCCTTGTCCTCCTTGTCTATCAGCGCGCGTATACGCCTGGTATCCCATTCGTCGTAGGCCGGGCCGCAGACGCCGCGGCCGGACGACAGTTCCCTAAGCGCGTCGGGGTCGTTGTTCTCCCACCAGGCGCGGGCCGGCAGCAGGGTGTCGGCCCAGGAATCGGCCACTATCTCCACCGGGCCGTTCCTGCCTTCGAAATGGAAACAGGGCGCCGTATGCTCGCTGAGCCGGCGGAACCTCGCGGTAACTGGCAGCGCGGACCAGGCGTTGAAGATCCCGCGCGGCCGCCCGGTGTCCTTTACCGGGGCAGTGTTCCGTATAAGCGTGTCGGCCTGCTCGAAACACTTCATCGTGCGCATGCGGTCCTTCTCCGGGCGCACCATGTTGCCCAAGCCTTCCGTGAAATTGCCGTATATGCCGCCGCCCATGCTGACCAGTATGCGGCGGTGGTCCTCCACGCGTATCACGTAATACCACTGCTCCGGCGGCAGTTTGGCTATCTCCGACCTGATCAGCGAGCCGCCCGGGTCCTTCCGGCCCCCGGCGAGCAGGCTGTTGAAGAGCAGCCATTCGTGCTTGTAGCCGCTGTCGAAGGCGGCCGCCGCGAAGCGACGGGTCAGCTCGTCGCTGCCGCCGAGGAAGGATTCCAGCGCCGGCATGCGCTTGAGGTTGGCTTTAAGTATGCAGTACTTCCTGTCCGCGCCCGCGCAGTCCTGCGCCGCCGCGGGAGCGGCTGCGAACAGGGCCAGAGCGGCCGTCAGGAACAGGGTCCGTTTTCCCATACTGTAAGTATACCAGCCCATAAAGGATTGTCAATGGACGCCCTTATACGCGCAAAGCCCCGGCGGGGCCGGGGCTTTCCTTGCGCCGCGATGAGGCGGAGGTTCAGGAGCACTCGGAGTAGCCGCAGTCGTGGCAGGTGGGGCCCGAGCAGCCGCTCTCGAAGCTGACGTTAGACGAGTAGCACTTCGGGCAGTACTGCGTGCGCGAGGCGTCCCACAGTTCCAGCTTCTCCTGGCCGCCCAGGTCCTGGTCGCCGGCTATGAAGCCGGTGCGCTTCAGGTGGCTCCTGAGCGCCACGGCTATGCCGTGCGCTATGGAATTGATGCGGTTCTCGCCCAGGCCCACGGGCCGGTCGCCCTTCACCGAGTTGAGATGCTTTATGATCTTCACCGGGTCGCCGCCTTCCTCGAAGTACTTCGAGAGCAGTATGCCGATGAGCGACGTAAGGCCGCTGATCTCGGTGCCGAGCGGCGGCATGTTGGTGAACACCTGGTACGGGCCGTGCTCGTTGTAGTTCACGTGCACGTGCAGCGGGCCGTAGCCGGTCTTCAGCTGGAAATACTCCGACGAGACGCCGAACGACTGCGAGGCGCCCTTCTTCTTCTTGGTCTTGGCCTTGTCGCCGGGCGCGCCGATATTGAGCACCTGCTGGTCCTTGCAGCCGTCGCGGTAGACGGTCAGCCCCTTGCAGCCCAGCGAGTGCGCCAGCCTGTAGCATTCCTTCACGTCGGCGGTGGTGGCCGAGGCCGGCATGTTGATGGTCTTCGACACCGCGTTGTCGGTGTGCTTCTGGAAGGCCGCCTGTATCCTTATATGGTTGTCGATCGTAACGTCGTGCGCCGTCGGGAAGAGGTCCTGTATCTCCTTGGGGATCTCGGGCACGCCGCGCACGGCCTTGTGGTTGGCCTCTATCTTCTTCCACAGCGTCTTCTCGTCCATGCCGAAGAAGCCGTGCCGCTGCGCCAGCTTGCGGAACAGCGCGTTGACCTCGCTGAAGGTGTCCTTGGCGTCGGGCTCGTGGCCGTTCTTAATGGCCTCCAGCGCCCTGGCGTTGTAGCGGGTGTAGGCTATGGCGAAGAAGGGCTCTATGCCCGAGCCCTGCAGGCCGGCGGCTATGGCTATGGTGCCGGTGGGAGCTATCGTCGTGCGCGCGGCGTTCCTCGGGCGCGCGGCCTGGCCGCGGAAATGCCGGCCGCCGGAATCGTATATGGAGTCCTTCCAGTTGGGGAAGACCCCGCGCTCCTTAGCGAGCTCCTCGGAGGCGGCGAGCGCGCGGTCGTTGACGAACTTCATCACCTCGGCGGCCTTCTCCATGCCCTCCGGGCTGTCGTAGGCCACGCCCAGCTTCACGGCGGTCTCGGCCCAGCCCATCACGCCGAGGCCGATCTTGCGGTTGCTCTTCGCGATGGCCTCTATCTCGGACAGCGGGTAGTTGTTTATCTCTATCACGTCGTCGAGGAAGCGCACCGCCTTGTCGACGGTGGCGCCGAGGCGGTCCCAGTCCATGCGGCCGGAGGCGGCCTCGCCGGTCACGTAGTTGGCGAGGTTTATCGAACCGAGGTTGCAGGACTCCCAGGGCAGCAGCGGCTGCTCGCCGCAGGGGTTGGTGCTCTCTATCTGGCCCAGCGCCGGCGTCGGGTTGGAATTGGTGCCGTTGATGCGGTCTATGAAGACTATGCCCGGGTCGCCGCTGGCCCACGCGGACTCCACCAGCATGTCGAAGAGCTCGGCGGCCTTCATGCGGCCGGTTATCTCCCAGCTCCTGGGGTTGACGAGGTTTATCGTGGCCTCGTCCTCGACGGCCTTCATGAACTTGTCGTCGAGCGCCACCGAGACGTTGAAGTTCTCCAGCACGCCCTGCTGCGACTTGAGCGTGACGAACTCCTTTATCTCGGGGTGCCAGTACGGCAGTATGCCCATGTTGGCGCCGCGGCGGGTGCCGCCCTGCTTCACCACGTCGGTGAGCTTGTCGAAAAGCTTCATGAACGACACCGCGCCCGAGGCCACGCCGTCGGTCTTCTTCACGGTGTCGCCCTTCGGGCGCAGCCGGCCGAAGGAGAAGCCGGTGCCGCCGCCGGATTTCTGTATCAGGCTCTGGGCGGAGAGGGCCTTGGCTATGCCGTCCATGGTGTCCGGAACAGGCAGCACGTAGCAGGCCGAGAGCTGCTGCATGTCCCGCCCGGCGTTCATCAGCGTCGGTGAATTGGGGAGGAAGTCGAAAGAGGCCATCAGCGCGTAGAACTCGTCGCGGCGGGCGTCCGCGGCCGCCCTGGCCTCGGGGACCTCGCGGTATATCCTCTCCAGGTTGCCGAGGAACTTGAAGAAATTGGCCTCGCGGTCTGCGGTCTCGCCTATGCCGTCGTGGAACAGCAGCGCGCGCCCGGCGTCAGGGCCGGCCTCTCGCCGCGTCACGCGCACGCCCTCGAACGCGCCCCAGCGCTCCGCCTCGGGATGGAATATCAGCTCGGAAAGCGAGATGTTGTGCGCCACGCGCGAGAACAGTTCTTCGGCCCCGCGCTCGCCGCGCAGGTACTTGTCCTTTATCACCTTGGCCTGGTTCTCGCTCAGCTGTATCTTCTTGTGGTCTTGTGCCGTGGTCTTCATTAGGTCCCCGTAAAATTTTCTGGAATACGGCTAATCTATACAATCCAAGGGTCGTTGTCAAATCCGCCGTCGTGCCCGGTCCCGGGGGGCGCGGGAGGTCAAAATTGTTATAATCTGGGCGAGGGAAAACCGGATGGAAAAGCGGAAAAAACCGGCGGAGGAACTGTCGCTGGCCCCTGCCCTGCGGCAGGACCTGCGGCTGTTCTCGCTGCTGGCCAGGCCGGAGGAGGAGTTCCTCGGCCTCGAGATCAGGCTGGAGGCCGACCCGCTTTTCGTCAGGCTGCTGGCCCCCGGTCCCGACGGGCGCGCGCCGCTGCGCCGCCGCCGCCTGCCCGGCGCCTCCTACGCCTTCTTCGCCGCCTGCGGCGACGAGGCCCTGGCCTCGGCCGCGGCCCAGGGCTCGGCCGGGGAATGGCTGGCCGAGCGCCCCGCCATGCTGCGCCTGGCGCGCAAGACCGGCCCGGAAAATTTCGAGAAGTACGTGCTGGGCGGGGAGAACTGCCCGCTGCCCCAGGCGGCCCGCGCCTGCGGACTTTCCCTGCGCGAGTTCGACACGCTTAAGACCTTCGCCGCGGCCTTCATAATGGCCCATGAGCATACCCCGCCGGCCGCGCTGCCGCCCCGGCTGCTGCGCTGCGCCGCCGAGGTGCGGGCCGAGGGCGGGGAACTGCGCGCCGCCTACACGCACCCTTCGTATTTCCGCGGCTCTTATTCCATAGACGGCCGGGCGCTGGCCGCGCTGCTTAAAAGCGGTGTCAGCCGCGCCGAGGCCGCCAAATTGCGCTCGCTGGCCGCGGCCGCGCAGCGCCTGGCCTGGCGCAAGTCCGGCTTCCACCGCGCGCTGACCGCGCTCCTGGACGGGCAGAAGGACTTCCTGCTGGGCCGCGGCCCGCTGAAGCCGCTGAGCCAGCGCTCGCTGGCCGCCGCCGTGGGGCTGAACCCCGGCACGGTCTCAAGATTGCTCTCCTGCCGCACCGTGCTGACGCCGGCGGGCGACGAGCTGCCGCTGAAGGAACTTTTCAGGCGTAAGAACGCCTATGTAATTGATAGAATAAAGGACATCCTCGGGGGGCGGGGCGCCGGCATGACGGACGCCGGCCTGGCCGCCGAACTGAAGAGACGCTGCGGCATACGCGTTTCGCGGCGCAGCGTGAACCTCTACAGGAAGAAACTATGACGGAAAAGAAAGAGCAGCCGGTTATGCCGGTGCACCGCAGCCTTTTCGACGCGCTGTTCTACAGGGCGCAGGAAGCCATGCTGGTGCTGGACCGCGGGCTCAACGTGCTGCTGGTGAACAACGCCGCGCTGAAACTGCTGGGCTGGACCGAGCAGGACATAACCGGCAAACCGGCCAGCGCGCTGGTGCTGGAGAAGGACCTGAAGGAATTCTTCGAGATGGCGGAACTGACCGCCAAGAACGGCGTGATGCGCAACTGCCGCTTCTACCTGCTGACCCCGGCCAAGAGCATAGTGCGCCTCTTCCTCACCGCCCAGGCGCTGAAGGACCCGTCGGGCGCGGTCAACGGCTTCTGCCTGTCGCTGTCGCCGGTGTCCCCGGACGAATGGTCCGCGCTGAAGGACCCGCACGTGTTCCGCGCCGCGGCCCGCAAGCTCAACCGCCTCACCTCCGTCGGGCAGCTTACGTCGATGTTCGCGCACGACATCAAGAACCCGCTGCACGTGATCCTTTCCACGTCGGAGCTGCTGCGCGCTCAGGAGGACCAGCCCGAGCAGGTCCGTTCCGGAGCCGAGCTGATAGAACGCAACGCCCGCCGCGCCTCCAAGATCGTCAAGACGCTGCTGGACTTCTCGCGCAGCGGCATGTGCCGCCTGGAGCCGCATCCCGTCGAGTCCGCCGCCGAGTACGCGATCGAGCTGATGGACAGCTCGCTTAAGGCCGGCAAGGTGAAGGTCAGCAAGGAGTTCGGCAAGGCGCCCAAGGTTTTCCTGGACCCGAACTACATGCACAGCGTCATCTACAATCTGCTCAACAACGCCGCGCAGGCGCTGGACGGCGCCCCGTCGGGCGAGATAAAGGTCAGCTCCGGCTGGCTTGAGGCGGAGCGCGAGGTCTTCCTTACCATTTCCGACAACGGGCCCGGCATGGAGTCGGCGATGCTCGAGAACCTGTTCCAGCCCTTCTTCACGACGAAGGAGAACGGCACCGGCCTGGGGCTCTACCTGGCCCGCCAGATCATGGACGAGCACGGCGGCCGCATAGTAGTCGGGCAGTCGCCCGAGGGCGGCGCCTCCGTGAGCCTGCGCTTCCGCAAGACCGTCTGACATGGGCAACATACTGATAGCCGAGGACGACGAGGACACCCGGTTCGTGCTGAAGGCCGCGCTGGAGTCCGGCCGGCATTCCTGCACGGCCGCGGCTTCCGGCGCCGAGGCGCTGGCCTTTGCCGACGCGCTCACCTTCGACGCCGTGGTGCTGGACATGGTGCTGGGCGACGCCGACGGCCTGACGCTGCTCGAGAAACTGAAGGCCGACGACCCTGGCCTGCCGGTGGTGATACTCACCGGCCACGCCGACGTGCAGACCGCCGTGAAGGCGATGAAACTGGGCGCGCTGGATTATCTGATAAAGCCCTTCGGCAACGAGGAGCTGCTGCTGATCATGGAGAAGGCCGTGAAGGAGCGCCGGCTGAAGCGCGAGTTCGACGCGCTGCGCAGCCACGTGCGCAGTTCGCACGGAGGGGAACTGGTTTTCGGCTCCAGCCGCGAGATAAAGCGCACCGCCGAACTTGCGGCGCAGGTGGCGGCCACGGACCTGACGGTCATACTTTCCGGCCCTTCCGGTTCCGGCAAAGAGGTCTGGGCCCGCGAGATACACCGCCTGAGCGCCCGCGCCGACAGCCCCTTCGTGGCGCTGGACTGCGGCGCCCTGCCGGAGAACCTCGTCGAGAGCGAGCTGTTCGGTTACGAGCGCGGGGCCTTCACCGGGGCGGACCGCCGCAAGCCCGGCCTCTTTGAGACGGCCTACGGCGGGACCCTTTTCCTCGACGAGATAGCCAACCTCACGCCCGCCACGCAGGCCAAGCTGCTGCGCGTGCTGGAGGAGCGCCGCATACGCCACCTCGGCGGCAAGAAGGACATCCCGGTGGACACCCGCCTTATAGCCGCGGCCAACAAGGACCTGCCGGCCTGCATAAAAGACGGCTCTTTCCGCGAGGACCTGTA
This sequence comes from uncultured Elusimicrobia bacterium, assembly GCA_937870775.1. Classification (GTDB taxonomy): domain Bacteria; phylum Elusimicrobiota; class Elusimicrobia; order Elusimicrobiales; family UBA9959; genus UBA9959. The sequence continues at coordinate 1,986 of CALMZU010000044.1, read as the reverse complement.
TCACCGCCTTAACCAGTTCACGCTGCGAGTGCCTTCGCTGGCCGAGCGCAAGGAAGACATACCGGCACTGGCCGCTTTCTTCCTGCGCGAGGCCGAGAAGCTGGTGAAGAAGAAGGTCGAGACCATTTCCGATTCCGCGCTGGCCGCCCTTGAAGCCTATTCCTGGCCGGGCAACGTGCGCGAACTGAAGAACGTCATCACCCGCGCTGCCCTGTTGAGCGAGGGGGAGATACTGCCTCAGCATCTTGGCCTGGGCGGGCCAGCCCCTATCGAGACGACGGCCGGCGGTCAAGCCAGCCTGGACCTTAAGGAAAATTTAAAAAGGCTGCGGGCCGAAACCGAGAAACGCCTTATCAGTTCTGCCCTGGCCGAGTCCGGCGGTAATAAGGTCAAAGCCGCCAAGCTTTTAGGCATAGACCGCAAGGCACTTTACAATAAAATAAGCCAGTACTCCCTTTGATGTGTGGATATAAGTCTACATATTTGGTGTAGATTTTTGTCTACAGTGTAGACTTTTGTCCACAATTTCCATTAACAAAGATTTAACTTTTTCGTATTATTTCCTTTCTGTACATCCAGTATAATTAATTTGTCACGGCAGGAAGCCTGGCGGTTTTAGAAAAGGCGGATCTTCCTGCTATCAAAGAGGATTTGGCAAAAACGTTGCTATACACAGTATTAACGGGGATTATATGGATTTTCGGTTCCTTATTGGAGGCAAGATGAAAACGCTCAAAGCCCGGGTAATAGAAGCCCTTTCGGTATTGCTGCTGCTGCCTGCACTGGCCGCCGCGGCGCCTTCCCTGATAAACTACCAGGGAAGGCTGGTGGACACCGCCGGCAATCCGCTGGTAGGCGCCCAGAGCATACTCTTCAGCCTCTATGACGCCTCTTCCGGCGGCACCTTGCTCTGGTCCGAAACCCAGAGCGTCACGCCTGACAACGGCATATTCGCCGTAAGCCTGGGTTCGGTCAGTTCGCTGCCGGCCTCGGTATTCTCGGCAGACGGGATATACCTGGAAGTGAAGATAGGTTCCGACTCCCCGCTTGTTCCGCGCACACGCCTCCTCTCCGTTCCTTACGCCATCACCGCCTCCAACCTCGGTTCCCCTACCAGCGTGGTAACGGTCTCCACCCACATGGTGGTTTCCGCCTCCCAGGTGCGCTTCGGCAACTTCGCCGCGCTGCCCTCCGCCCTCGGCCTCGGCGCCATGGTCTACAATACCGGAGACAACCAGCTCTATTATTATAAGGATTCAGGCTGGACGGCCCTGGCCGCCGGCGGCATAAGCCCCTGGAGCAGCGTGGGCGGCATAGTTTCGCTCAATACCGGTACCGACAAGGTCACCATGACCAGCACCGCCGCTGACGCCCTTAAAGTGTCGGGCGGTATTACCGCCGGTTCCGGTTCCGTAGGCATCATAGGCACCGACGGCAAGATCCCGGCCCTCAATTCCTCCTATCTGGCCAGCGTCGACGGTTCCGCCCTGACCGGCCTTAACGCTTCCAACCTGGGTTCAGGCACCGTGCCGCTTGGCAGGCTTTCCGGCATAACCAACACCGAGATAGCCGCCGGCGCCGGCATAGCCTATTCCAAACTGGACCTGGCCGGTTCCGTTACCTCTTCCGACGTGAACTTCAACTACGCCGCGAGCGACAGCCAGGGCGGCGCGGCTAACGCCATAAAGTCCGGCAGCTACCTGGGCGACGTGCGCGTCTCCAGCGCGGTCTACGCCGAGAGCGTGGCCGCCAATACTATAGATTCCTCTAAAATAGTGGACGGCAGCGTGGCCGCCGGCGACGTGGCCTTCAACTACGCCGCGAGCGACAGCCAGGGCGGTCCGGCTAACGCCATAAAGACCGGCAGTTACATGAACGACGTGCGCGTCTCGAGCGCCGCTTACGCCGAGAGCGTCGCCGCCGACACCGTGGATTCCTCTAAAATAGTGGACGGCAGCGTGGCCGCCGGCGACGTGGCCTTCAACT
>CALMZU010000043.1 GCA_937870775.1 uncultured Elusimicrobia bacterium | reverse complement strand
GAAGGCACGCGTCTTGGGGGTTTGGGTTAGGGGGGCGCACCAACAACGCTGGAGATCTGTTTATAAAGAGCGAACTGCTATACGAAAAGTATAACAAAGGCCGTTCAAGAATCGTTCAAATCGCGTTCAAGCCGCGTTCAAACTTAAAAAGCGCCCCGCCGGTTACGTGCTGAATTTCGGTCGGTCTTACTAAGGAGTACAGCGTGTTGCCCCCGGCGGGGCTGAGAACTAGACCAGCGCCGCGGATGCATAGAGCGCGGACCCGAAGGCCCGTGTCTTGGGGGTTTGGGTTAGGGGGGCGCACCGCACGGCGCTGGAGATCTGGTCTTGACTGCCTTTTTAGAGAACCTTGTAGCGCTTGTTCCTGCTACACCTAAAGTATAACAAAGACCGTTCAAGAACCAATCAAATGCGGCTCAAAAGGCGCTCAAGAATGGAAAGTCCGCCCCGCCCGTCGTAAAAAGCCGTCCAAATATCCTAGAATATAGCCCGGAAATGACCTCGATACAGTTCCTCAAGGGCGTGGGCCCCAAGCGCGCGGAGCTTTTCGGGCGGCTCGGCATAGAGTCGCTCGAGGACCTGCTTTTCTATTTCCCGCGCGCCTGGGAGGACCGCCGCCCCGCCGACAGGAAGGAGCCGCTGCCGTTCCTTATAGATGCCCCGGTGATAAAGGGCCGCGTGAAGCGCGTGCGCGACATGTACACCTCGGGCAGGCTGCGCATCTTCAAGGTCTTCCTCGACACGCCCTTCGGCGAGGCCGAAGCCAGCTTCTTCAAGCGGCACAGCCCGCGCTTCGACGTTTTCGCGCCGCTCAGGAAGGACCTTAAGGAAGGACGCGAGATCTGGGTGACCGGCACGCCGGAAGACCCGCTCTTCCTCAGCCGCCTGCGCGCCGACGAGTACTACCCCGCCGACGACGCGGCGGCGCTGAAGGTACACATAGGCCGCATAGTGCCGGTGTACCCGCTGACCGAGGGGCTTACCGGCCGCTTCATGCGCGAGGCGGTGCACGAGGCGCTTGAGGCCGGCGCGGCCGACATCGGGGATTTCCTGCCGCCCGACCTGCCGCTGAAGCGCGGCCTGGCGGCGCGGGACATCTCGCTCAAGGCGGTGCATTTCCCGGCCAACAATTTCGAGCTGGTCCAGGCCCGCCGCCGGTTCATCTACGAGGAACTGCTGCTCCTGGGCCTGGCCTGGGCCATAAAGCGCGCCCAGACCCGCGGCGCGGTGAAGGACTTCGCCTACGAGGTGAAGAAGACCCTGCTGACGCCTTTCCGCAACAACCTCGGCTTCGCGCTGACGGCCGGCCAGGCCCACGCCATAAACGAGATCTTCACCGACATGCGGGCCCCGGCCCCCATGGCGCGGCTGCTGCAGGGCGACGTGGGTTCGGGCAAGACCGTGGTGGCCCTTTCCGCCATGCTGCTGGCGGCCGAGAACGGCGGCCAGAGCGTCTTCGCCGCCCCGACCGAGATACTGGCCGAGCAGCATTTCATCACGCTGTCCCGCTTCCTCAAAGGCCTGAAGGTCCGCGTGGAGCTGCTGACGGCCCGCGTGAAAGGCGCCGAAAGGAAAAGCCTGCTGGCCGACCTGGCCGCCGGGAAGATAGACATACTGGTAGGCACCCACGCCGTGATAGGCGACGGGGTGAAATTCTCCAACCTCAGGCTGGTGGTGGTGGACGAACAGCACCGTTTCGGCGTGCGCCAGCGCGCGGCCCTGCGCGCCAAGGGCGACCGCGCCGACCTGCTGATAATGACCGCCACGCCGATACCGCGCACGCTGGCCCTGGCCCTTTACGGCGACCTGGACCTTACGGTCATCAAGGACATGCCGCCCGGCCGCAAGCCGGTGAAAACCTCCGAGGCCGCCGAGGAGACCGCCCTCATGGCCGCGCGCGACGAGGCCGCCTCCGGCGGGCAGGTCTACCTGGTCTACCCCGTCATAGAGGAGACCGAGGACGAGGATATGCGCTCGGTGAAGGCCGAGTTCGAGCGACTGCAGGGCTTCTTCCGCGGCCAGAGCGTGGGCGTGCTGCACGGGCGCCTGCCCGGCGAGCAGAAGAAGAAGGTTATGGAGGATTTCGCCGCCGGCCGCATACGCATACTTGTGGCGACGCAGGTTATCGAGGTCGGCATAGACGTGCCCAACGCCACGCTGATGGTGATAAACAACGCCGAGCGCTTCGGCCTGGCGAGCCTGCACCAGCTGCGCGGCCGCGTGGGCCGCGGCCGCCGCGATTCGCGCTGCCTCCTGGTGTCGCGCGCCCGCGGCGGCGACTCGGCCGAGCGCCTGCGCGCCATGGTGCAGACCTCCAGCGGCTTCGAGCTCAGCGAAAAGGACATCTATATAAGGGGCGCCGGCGAAATACTCGGCGTCCGCCAGCACGGCGACATGGACCTGCGCATGGCCGACCTCTCGCGCGACAAGGAAATACTCGCCCAGGCCCTGGAGGACCGCGACGCCCTCCTCTCCGCCGACCCGTCCCTTTCCCTCAAAGAGAACGCCGGCCTCCGCCGCCGCCTCCAAACCCTCTACGCCACCCGCTGGCACCTCATCGACCTCTCTTAAAAAGGGGACAGGCTACTTTTTTGACGCCCTGTAAAGCGAAATTCCGCATATTTTATATGCGGAATTTGAGGTCGAAAAAGTAGCCTGTCCCCATTTTTACGTCTTTTTGTCGTCGGCGGGGTCGGAGTATTCGGGGTAGAGTTTGTGCATGCAGGAGGGGCAGAGGCCGTGGGTGAACTCGGCGTCGGTATGCTCGCGCACGTAGGTCTCTATCTGGTTCCAGTAGCCCTTGTCGTCGCGGATCTTCTTGCAGCTGGCGCAGATGGGCAGCAGGCCGGTAAGCGTCTTGATATTGGCTATGCTCTCGGTCAGCTTGCGGTTGGTCTCCTGCAGCGCGCTGGTGCGCTCCTGCACGGTGGCCTCCAGCCGGTCGGTGTAGAGGCCGGCTATGCAGGCCTGCGCCAGCTTGTCGTTGAGGCGCTTGATGTTGTGCAGTACCGTGATGTCGAAGGGCCCCCCGCTCTTTATAAGGAGCAGCGCGCCGAAATCCTTCAGGGTCATCAGGTAGAAATGGCCGCCGTTCGCCGTGCCGGCCATCGGCAACGAGGCCATCAGAGCGGCCATGCCTGCGCGCTTTACGGCCTCGCGGATCTTCTCCCGT
>CALMZU010000042.1 GCA_937870775.1 uncultured Elusimicrobia bacterium | reverse complement strand
CGGCGGCCGCAAGCTGACCGTGAACGAGGCTCGCCCGATGGAAGCCCGCCCCCGCTCCGGCGGTTTCGGCGGCGGCCGCGATCGCGGCGACCGCGGTGGCCGCGGCGGCTACGGCGACAAGTGGTAATAAGGTCCTAAAGGCCTTAACGAACGCCCCGGGTAAAACCGGGGCGTTTTTTTTTTGTCTCAAGCCGCGGGGCCGGGGCGCGGATAATAATATAAGGAAATATGCCACACCTGCTGTACGCGGCCTGCGCCGTCCTCTTTCTTGCCGGCCCGGCCTCGGGCGGTCCGGCCTCCGTGGAACGGGCGGCAGCCCGGCTCGCGGCCTCTTTTGCCGGCCCGGCCTCGGGCAGGGCGGTGGCCGTCATTCCATTCCGCTCGCCTGACGGCTCGATAAGCCTGCTGGGCGGCATGCTGGCCGACCGCGTTACCGCCGGGCTTATAAAGGCCGGCGGGGTGACCGTGCTGGACCGGCGCTACATAAGCCGCGTGATGGGGGAACTGGAACTGGGCGCGGCCGGCGTCACCGAAGGCGGCGGCGAGGCCGGGCGCTTTACCGGGGCGCAGTACCTGGTGGCAGGTTCGCTGCTGCGCGGGGCCGACGGCGCCATAACCGTCAGCGCCAGGCTGGTGTCCACCGCCGACGGCCGGGCCGCGGCTTCCGGTTCCGCCGTCCTGCCGGCGGAGGCCGGGCTGGACTATCTATATACCAGGATCTCGGCCGCCGACAGCGAGGCCGAAGCGGCCGCCGGCGGCATATACGGCGGGGCCTACTATTCCGACCGCGACGGCGGCGGCTGCCGCTGGGTGCGGGCTTCCTCCCATATGCCGGGCGCCCCGGCCCTGGCGAAGGCCAAGGCCATGCTGGCCGCCCGGCGGCGGGCCGCGGTGTTCGCCGGCATGCCGGGCAGGCCGGCCATAATAATTTCAGAGGAGGCCGGCGGCCGCAGGGACGGCGACGGCTGGACGGCCGCGCTGGAGGCGTGCGCCAGGCCCTCCGGACCGGCCCAGGGCCGCGGCCTGGCCGCCGAGCTGCTGCTCAGCCGCGAGATCTTCGCCGCCGGCGAGAGCGCCAGCGCGGTAATAACGGTCACCGCGCCGGCCTATGTCTTCCTTTATAATACCGATCCCGGCGGCGCCGCGGCCCTTGCCTACCGCGGCCGGGCCGAGGCCGGGCGCCCGCTGCTGCTGCCGCGCGACGGCGGCACGGAACTGAAGGCCGCCGTTCCGGAGGGGGAGACCTGTTCCTCCGAGGCTTTCTATGTCTTCGCCGTAAAGGCCGGAGGCCCCGCCCCGGAGCCGCCCGCCTACTCCTCGCTGTCCTCGGTGTTCTCCTTCCTGGACGCCCTGGGCCCGGACTGGGCCTGGGACGCCCGCGCCTTCTCCGTCTGCCGCTGAACCTCGTTCCCGCGCGGCCGCGTAGGCCTTTTTTAGGTCTTGCGCTTTTTGTTATACGGATGTATAATTATACGGACGTATAACAACGGAGGAGATATGGCGAGACCGCCCTCGGGTACGGATGAAAAACTTAAATCGGCCGGCCGCGCGCTGCTGACGGAGAAGGGGATAACCGGCTTCAGCGTGCGCGAGGCCTGCCGCCTGGCCGGCGTGAACACCGGCATGTTCCACTACTATTTCGGCTCCAAGGACGAGTTCCTCAAGGCCGTGCTGAAGGAACTCTACGCCGAATTTATGCTAAATTTCAAGGCGGGGGTATCCGCGGGCGGCACGCCGCGCGAGCGGCTCAAGAACGCCCTTATCGAGATAGGCAGGTTCGCGCTGTCGATACGCGCCGCCGCGCCCATGCTGCTGGCCGACCTGCTGCACGGCAACAAGGAGGCGTTCACTTTCGTGCGCGACAACTTCACCGAGCACATAGCGCATATGGTGGCGCTGGCGCTGTTGTGCCGCCCGAAGAGCGCCGTGGCCAAACGGTCCATCCCGTTCATGGTGCTGTCCATGGTGCCGGTGATGGTTTTCCCGGTGGTGATCTCGGGCCTGCTGGAGCGCAACGGGGTTAAGAAACTTAAAGGCTACGACCTGGCCTTGCTGCGCGGCGAACTTTTTTCCGAGGAGGGTCTCGCCGAGAGGGCCGAGGTTGCCCTGCGGGGGGTGGGTTTATGAAAATACTGCTGATGCTGCTTTCCTTCTGCCTGCCCGCCGGGGCAGGCGAACTGTCGCTTACGCTTAAACAGGCCGAGCAGGGGGCGCTGGCCTCCTCCGGCCAGTACAAGGCCGCCGAGGCCGCGGCCGAGGCCGCCGCGCGCGCCGCCGCGGCCGCCGGGGCGCCGCTCTACCCCAGGGTGGCGCTGGAAGGTTCGCTTAAATACAACGAGGTGGTGACCGAGATAAAGCTGGGCCCGGTGTCCCGCCCCATGGGCGACAACTGGAACTACTCTATCGGGCCTTCGGCCTATTACACCTTGTTCGACGGCGGGGCGCTGCGCGGCTCGCGCGACGCCGCCCTTAAGAACGCGCAGGCGAGGCGCGCCGAGGCCGCCCAGGCCCGGCGGCAGGCGCTGCTGGCCGCGCGCGCGGCTTATTTCCGCATGCAGCTCGCCCTTGAGAAGGTGTACCTCATAGGCGAGAACCTGCAGCTGGCCTGCCGCCAGCAGAAGGACGTGGACCTGGGCGTGAAGGCCGGCTCGCGCAGCCGCCTCGACGGGCTGCGGGCGAGGCAGGAGGTCACGGCCCGCCGCCGCGACCTGCTGCGGGCCCGGAACGAACTTTCCGCGGCCCTGCGCGACCTGTCATACGCCGCGGGCCTCGAGCTGCCGCCGGATTCCGCCCTGCCTTTCGACGCGCGCATGGCCGGCCGCGATTACGCCGGCGCCTCCCTCGGCGGGCTGGCTCTCAAGGCCGAGCCTTACGAGGCCATGCAGGCGGCGCTGGCCCCGGCCGCGGGCCGCGGGCCGGGCAAGGAACTGCCGTCGGTGGCGGCGCTCAGGGCCTCGGCCGGGGCTTATGCCGCCGCGGCTTCCGCGCAGAAGGCCGAGCGCCTGCCGCGCCTCGCCCTGAACGCGCGCAGCTCCATAGATTATCCCAACGGGCCCAATATCTATTCCTTCATGCAGAACTCGGCCGGCCTGACGCTGAGCCTGCCGCTGTTCGAGAAGGACCGCACGTCGGAGAAGGAGCGGGAGAACCTGGCCGCGGCCCGCGCCTCGCTCGAGCGCGGCGCCGACGCCGAGCGCTCGGCGGCCCGCGACTTCGCCGAGGCCCGCGACGCCTACTCGGCGCTGGGCGAGGAACAGTCCATAAATATAGAGGCGGTCGACGACGCGGCCGAGGCCGCCAGGCTGGCCTACGATTCCTACAAAGCCGGCGGCGGCACCTGGCTGGAGGTGGAGAGCGCCAACCTGAAGGAGCTGCAGGCCAGGACCACGCTGGCCACCGTCAACGCCGAGATGCTGCTGAAGCTGGCCGTAATGGACAGCCTGTCCGACGAGGAGAAAATATGAAGAAGATAATACCTGTCATCGTAGTTATACTCGCGGCCGGGGCCATATACCTGAAACTGCGCGGCGACGGGGATTTCCGCTACGCCGGCACCGTGGAAGCCACCGAGACCGACCTCTCGGCCCGCATACAGGGCAATATAGAGCGCTACGGCGCCACGGAGGGGGAGCCGGTAAGGAAAGGCCAGCTGGTGACGGCGCTGGACTGCGCCGACCTGCGGCTGGCCGCCGGCATAGCCGCCGAGGACTATAAGCGCGCCGAGGAACTCTACAACGGCGGCTCCATGTCCAAGGAGAACTACGACCGCCTCAAGTACAAGCGCGACGATTCGGCGCTGAAGGTGGACTGGTGCTCCGTGAAGTCCCCCGTCGACGGCAAACTGCTCTATACCTACCACGAGAAGGGTGAGCTCGTTTCGCCCGGCACCAAGCTCGCCACCGTGGCCGACCTTTCCGAGGTCTGGGCTTATATATACGTGCCGCACGACATGCTGGCCAGGCTTTCCACCGGCATGGAAGTGAAAGGGCATTTGCCGGAGGCCGGCGACAAGGTGTTCCCGGGGCGGGTCGCGGTGATATACTCCGAGGCCGAGTTCACGCCCAAGAACGTGCAGACCCGCAAGGAGCGCACGCGCCTGGTATACGCGGTGAAGGTCTCCTTCCCCAACGCCGGCGAGGCCCTTAAGCCCGGCATGACGCTGGAAGTGGAGCTGCCGAAGTAAGGACATTATGTACGCGATAAGGACGGAAGGACTGGTGAAGAACTTCGGCGCCGTTAAGGCGCTCGACGGCGTTTCGCTGGACCTTTCCGCCGGCCTGCTGCACGGGCTTATCGGTTCCGACGGGGCCGGCAAGACCACCACGCTGCGCCTGCTGGCCGGGCTGCTCAAGCCCGCGGCCGGGACCATAACCTGCCTGCGCGACGGCTCGCCTGTGCCTTTCGCCGAGATGCGGCCCGGGCTCGCCTATATGCCGCAGCAGGCGAGCCTCTACCCCGACCTTTCCGTCGGCGAGCACCTCTCCTTCTTCCGCGAGCTCTACCGCCTGGACGCAGGCGTGTTCAAAAAGCGTTCGGAGGAGCTGCTGGAGATAACGCGGCTGGGCAAGTTCCGCGACCGCCGCGCCGGGCGGCTTTCCGGCGGCATGTACAAGAAGCTCGGCCTGATGTGCGCCCTGCTGCAGAACCCTTCGGTGCTGCTCCTGGACGAGCCTACCAACGGCGTGGACCCTATAAGCCGCCGCGAGTTCTGGGAACTGCTGTACGGCCTGGCCGCCGACAGGATACTGGTAGTGGTCTCCACCGCCTATATGGACGAGGCCGAGCGCTGCGCCCGCGTGCACCTGATGGACGGGGGGCGTCTCCTGGCCTCGGGCGAGCCGCGCGCCGTCCTGAAGGCCGCCGGCGCCGCCAAATTCGATGACATATTCATAAAGGGGGCCAAATGAACGCCGGCCCCGCCCTTGAAGTCAACGGGCTCTCGATAAAGTTCGGCGATTTCACCGCCGTGGACGACGTCACCTTCTCGGTGGCGCGCGGCGAGATCTTCGGTTTCCTCGGCGCCAACGGCGCCGGCAAGACCACCACCATAAGGATGCTGTGCGGCCTGCTGGTGCCGACGTCGGGCTCGGCCCGCGTAGGCGGCCTGGATTTCTCCGACGGCGGCAAGGGCATAAAGCGCATAGTGGGTTACATGTCGCAGAAGTTCACGCTCTACAACGACATGACCGTCGGCGAGAACCTGGACTTCGCCGCGGGCCTGCGCAAACTGGACCCGGCCTACGCCGCGCGCCGCCGCCGCGAGCTCTTCGAACTCACCGCTTTCGACCGGCCCGAGGACACCATGGCCGGTTCGCTGCCCGGCGGCGTCAAGCAGGAGCTGGCCCTTTGCGCGGCCATGCTGCACGACCCCGAGATCATTTTCCTCGACGAGCCCACGGCCGGCGTGTCGCCTGCCTCGCGGGCGCGGTTCAGGACCATTATACGCAAGGTGACGGCGCTCGGCAAGACGGTGATAGTCACCACCCATTACATGGACGAGGCCGAGCAGTGCGGCCGCATAGCCCTCATGCGCTCCGGCCGGCTTATAGCGCTTGGCTCGCCGGCCGAGCTTAAGGCTTCCGCCTTCCCCGGCCCCATGGTGGAACTGGACTTCGGCGACGGCGGGGGGGCGCCTTTCCTGAAGGGCCTGGAAAAGGCCCCGGGACTGATCGAACTTTCGCCGCAGGGCATGCGCTGGCACGCCGCTTTCCGCGACGAGGCGGCCATGCGGTCCGCGCTGGCGGCGCTGCCGCCCGGCGCCGCGCATTCAGTCATAAAGCCTTCGCTCGAGGACGTTTTCATACGCCTCGTGGAGGGGGACCGATGAACGGCTTCAGCCTGCACCGGGCCTGGTCGGTGGCGCGCAAGGAGGTCATGCACGTGCTGCGCGACCCGTTCACGCTGGCGCTGGCGCTGGGCCTGCCGGTGATGCTGGTCACCTTCTTCGGCTACGCTATAGATTTCGAGGTGCGCGACGTGGCGCTGGCCGTGGCGGACCGGGACCAGGGCCCGGCCGCGCGCAGGCTTAAGGAGATCTTCTCCTCGTCGGGCTATTTCCGCGTTATAGAGAGCGCCGACCCCGTGGCGCTGGTGGACGCCGGCGAGGCCTCGGCCGCGCTGTTCATAGAAGGCGGCTTCTCGCGCGACCTTGGCGCCGGCAAGCCGGTGAAGGCGCAGTTCGTGATGGACGGCAGCGACAATTCCAAGGCCGCCGTGGTGATGGGCTATCTCCCCGGCATACAGTCCGCGGCCTCGGCCCGCCTCGCCGGGGGCGGCCAGCGCGCGCCGCTGGCTTTCGAGACACGCTTCCTCTACAACCCGGAACTTAACAGCCGCTGGTTCACCATACCTGGCCTCGGCGTCATCATAATAGGCCTGCTGGCCATAATGCTCACCGCGCTCACCGTGGCGCGCGAGTGGGAGAACGGCTCGATGGAACTGCTGCTCTCCACGCCGGTGCGGCCGATGGAGATCATCGTCGGGAAGCTGGCCCCCTACGGCCTGCTGGTGCTGACCGGGGTGTTCTTCGTCTACCTCGCCTCGCGTTTCATTTTCGGCGTCCCTTTCGCGGGCTCGCACCTGCTGTTCCTGCTGGCCTGCGCGCTGTTCATTGTGGCGGCGCTGGCGCAGGGGCTGTTCATCTCGGTGGCCACGCGCCAGCAGCAGGTGGCCATGCAGTTCTCCATGATCACCGGCCTGCTGCCGAGCATGCTGCTGTCCGGCTTCATCTTCCCGATAGAGAGCATGCCGCCCTTCTTCAGGTATTTCACGATGATACTGCCGCCGCGCTGGTTCATGGAGGCCGCGCGCGGCATATTCCTAAAAGGCGCTGGCCTGCGCGAGCTCGCCGTGCCTTTCCTGGCGCTGGCGCTCCTGAGCGCGGCGCTGCTGGCGCTGGCGCTTAAGAAGTTCAAGACGGACCTGGAGCCCTGATATGAACCCCACGCTCAAGGCCTTCATGAAAAAGGAACTGCGCCAGACGCTCAGGGACGTGCGCATGCGCGTGCTGCTTTTCGGCGCGCCCGTCATACAGCTCACCATATTCGGCCTGGCCCTTTCGACGGAGATAAAGAACATAAAGCTGGCGGTCTTCAGCCGCCCGGACGACGCGGCGATGTCGCGCCTGGCCGATGGCTTCTACGCTTCCGGCTGGTTCAAACAGGCCGCTTTCTCGCCGGACGAGGACCCGCTGGAGGTCATAGCCTCGGGCCGCGCCGACGCCGCGCTGATAGCGCCCAGGGACGGACTGGCCAGGGATATGGCCCGCGGCGGCGCGCGCCCGCAGCTGCTGGTGGACGCCTCCAACGCCACCAAGGCCAGGGTGACCGAGGCCTACGCCCGCAACATAGCCGCCGCCTTCGCCGCGCGCGAGTACGGCGCCGGGCCGCCGCAGCCGGTCGCTTTCGACGTGCGCGTGCTCTACAACCCGGCCATGGAGTCCTCGCTGTTCCTGGTGCCGGGCGTGATGAGCATGGTGATCTGCCTGATAACCATAATACTTACGGCCATGTCGCTCACCCGCGAGCGGGAGATAGGCACCTTCGAGACCATAGTTTCGGCGCCGCTGGCCGACCACGAGATACTGCTCGGCAAAACCCTGCCTTTCGTGCTGCTGGGGCTGGCGGTGGCGGCGCTGGTGATAACGGCGGCCTGGCTCATCTTCGGCGTGCCGGTGCGCGGGCCGCTGTGGCAGTTCGGGCTGGCGGCCGTCCTCTTCGTGGTGACCACGGTGAGCATCGGCACCTGCATCTCTACTATAGCGCGCAGCCAGCAGCAGGCCATGATGGGCGGCTTCATGTTCCTGTTCCCGGCCATCTTGATGAGCGGCATCATGTACCCGGTGGAGAACATGCCCGCCGGCATAATAGCCGCGGCCTACCTCAACCCGCTGATGTACTTTATGCGGCTCCTGAGGAGTATAATGCTCAAAGGCGGGGACGCCTACGTTTTCTGGACCAATCTTGGCGCGCTGGGGCTGATGGCCGCCGCGGC
>CALMZU010000041.1 GCA_937870775.1 uncultured Elusimicrobia bacterium | reverse complement strand
GGGCTGGGGATGCGCAGGCCGACGAAGAGACGGCGGGCCAGCGAGGCCTTGCGGTAACGCAGCTTCACCGGCGCGCGGGCCAGCAGGCTTATCAGCCGGCTGCGCGGGGTGTCGTGCAGGTCTATAACGGCGTCGTAGCCGGCGGCGTTGATGCGGCGCACGGCGGAGAACAGGCCGGAGAAGGGTATGGCCTCGTCGATGAAGGCGCTCTTGGAGACCGCGCCCATGAACTGCGGCTTCACCAGTATGTCCACCTTCGCGCCCGGCCAGCGGGCCTTCAGGTTGCGGAAAACGGGTGCCGTCAGGATTATGTCCCCGAGCGAGGACATCCTGATGACCAGTATGCGCGGCTTTTCGGCGGTTATTTGCGCCATCGATAAAAAATTATATCATTTGTGAATTACCGGTTAAAGGCGCGGTCCGTAATAAAGATTTAACTTAATAGTCATTGACTTGAAGCGGGTTTTGATATATCAATATAATATGCGTCCGACAGCCTGGGTGCTTTTAATAGCGGCGGCGGGGGGGCTTTGTTCCGCTTCCCACGCTATGTCCGTTTCCAAATCCTACCGTATGCTGATAGGCGAACTGACCACGGTCGGCAACAGCTCGGCCAAGACCGGCGGCTCGTATTCCATGCTGGGCAGCACCGGCCAGTTCGGCGCCAGCACGGTCTCCGGCGGCAAATACACCGCCAACCTCGGCATAGTGAACTCGTGGCGGCCGGCGCAGGCCGACGTTTCCACGGCGCACGTCTATCCCAACCCCTGTTCGCTCAGGAACAACTGCAACGGCGTCACCTTCACCCGCCTGACCCTCAACGCGGAGATAGATATCTTTTCCATTTCCGGAGAGAAGGTCCGCCATATAACCAAGACCACCAACATAGACAGCGAGGGCTGGGACCTGAGGAACGACGCCGGCGCCAGGGTGGCCAGCGGTCTTTATATCTTCGTTGTCAGGGGCGGGGGAACTACCAAGAGGGGCAAGCTCGTTATCGTGAGGTAAAGATGAAAACAATCAGGACCACCATACTCTGCGCGGCCGCCATGTTCCTTGCCGCCGGCCTCCGGGCCGGCGAAATAACCGCCGGCTCGGTGCCCGGCACCATAAACTACCAGGGCCGCCTGGAGCGCGACAACGCGCCTATAACCGGCACCATACACCTTTACTTCCGCATATACACCACGCTGACCGGCACAGGCACCGGCGCCTGCGGCGCCGTGGCCCAGCCCTGCCTGTGGCAAAGCCCGGAATTGACCGTGGAGGCCTCCCAGGGCATATTCAGCGCCAACCTCTCGCCGGATATCTCCGTCTTCGCCGGCGCGAAGCAGCTCTACCTCGAGGTACAGGTTGAAAGCGACGTGCTGAGCCCGCGCGAGCCGATAAACAGCGTGGTCTACGCGCTGGTGGCTAAGAAACTGGAGGACGGGGCCAGCGTCTCGGTAAGCTCCTTCACGGCCGCCTACCAGGTGCTGCTGGCCACCACCTCGGGCAGCAGTGTCGGTATCGGTACCAATTCCCCATTACCTTCTGCGGCGTTGACCGTGAACGGTATAATCAAAGTCACAGGTTCAGGCAGTGGTATCTGCTACAACAACGGGACTTGCACCTACGCCGATGGTGTAGCCACCGCGGTCGGCGGTGTTGCTGCCCCCGGCGATGGTTCAATAGCCACCGGTGTCACAGACGGCGCTGGCAATATGTATTTCGTCACTACCGGCGTCGAACGGATGCGCATCAACGATCTGAACCACGGCGGACGCATAGGCATAGGGACCGACGCGCTCGTCGCGCCCAACGGCACTCTGGATATAGACGGAAACCTGTACATCGGCAACGAGGGCATATACGACCGCGACGACGGCGAACTGAACGTTAAGCAGAACCTGCTGGTGGAGGGCGGCACCATCACCGGCATGAACTCCGAGTCGCTGCGGCTGGGCCTTACCGACAACGTGATAGCCCTGGTCTCCGGCGGCGCGGAGCGCATGCGCGTGCATTCCAACGGCTACGTGGGCCTCGGCCTTGCCTCGCCCGCCGAACCGGTGCACGCGGCCGGCAACATACGGTCTAACACCGGCGTGCGCGGCGGCACCGTGTCGCTGGGCGCCTACAACGGCGACTGGACCGGGCTCACCAACGAGGTGCGCGCCCAGACCGGCACGGCCCTGCTGCTGCAGCAGTCCAATCCCTATAACGTAGGCATAGGCACCGATACCCCGCGCGAGAAGCTGCACGTGCGCGGCAGCGTGCGCGCCGATTACGGCGTGATAGCCGCCACCGGCGCCTTCTCCGGCGCCGTCTCCGTGGACGGCAACTTCACCGCCAACTCCGGCCTCGGCAATACCGTCAACCTTTCCTCGACGGTGATATACGGCACCCTGCAGGTCACCGGCGGCATAGGCTCCATGGCCGGCCTGCCCGCCTATATAACCTCCACGCAGACCTTCACCGGCCTCAACACCTTCCAGAACCAGGTCACGGTGTCGAGCGATATCGTGACGCTCAACCGCGTAGGCGCGGGCGTCAGCGACTTCGACTTCGCCGGCAACAATTACCTGCAGGTGGGCGACAACAAGGCCGAGTTCGCCAACAACAACGCGATGGCCTACCTGGTTGGCGGCGGCAACGCCAACGCAAAACTCAACTTCTACCGCGGCGCCGCCGAGTCAGCCCGCCTCGAGACGCAGGGCGGCCAGAACCTCGCCCTCGTCGTGAACGGACAGACCAAGACGCTCACGGACGCTACCTACCACCGCATACAGAACAGCGTGGTCTGGATCTCCACCGGCTACGCCGGCACGCCGTCCATCTTCGTCAGCTCCTACATGGGCAACGTCGGCATGGGCACCACGGTGCTTGACCCCAACTGGCGCCTTACCGTGAACGGCAACCTGCGCATCTCCGGCCCCACCTCCAACGGCATCATCTTCGCGGACGGCACCACGCTGACCACCGCGGGCGGCGGTTCGGCCAGCGCCATCTCCAACAACAACGACGCCGTGGTGCGCTCCGACGCCGACCAGAGCGGCGGCGGCGACGTGGTGCTGCAGGCGGGTTCCCTGGAGGGCCTGATACTCAAGTCCGGCGGCAACGTCGGCATAGGCACCGTGAACCCCGTGGCCAAGCTTAACGTGCGCGGCGGCGACCTGGTGCTGGGCAACCCGGTCAATCCCTATTCCGGCGACTCGGTGGAGGATCTTATAGTCGGCGGCAACATAGTCTTCGACGGCTCGCTGCTGCAGCGCTCCGCCTACCCGGCAGTGTTCTCCGGCCTGATAGTGCCAGGCGACGTCTACCTTTCCACCGGCACCTTGTCGAAGACCGGCGTTGGCACCAGCAGCCCCTATACGCTTTTCGACGTTAACGGCTCGGCGCAGTTCGGCCAGGGCCTTACCAAGTCCACCTTCACCGCGGCCGGCGTGCTGCAGCTGGCCTCGTCGCTGGCCCCTGCCTACGGCGGCACCGGCATAGCCGGCGCCGGCGGCGTCAATAACCGCGTGCTGCGCACCTCGAACGGCACCACGTGGACGGCCGGCCAGGCCGTGCTCACCACCGACGTCACCGGCATCCTGCCGGTGGCCAACGGTGGCACCAATTCCTCCACGGCCCTCTCCGGCAACTCGATCATGGTGTCCAACGGCACGTCAATAGTGCAGGGTGACAAAGGCACCACCACCACCTTGCTTCACGGCAACGCGGCCGGCGCGCCGTCATATTCCGCCGTGTCCATGACCGCCGACGTCACAGGCGTCCTGCCGGTGGCGAACGGCGGTACCAATTCCGGCACGGGGCTATCCGGCAGTTCCATCATGGTGTCCAACGGTACGTCCATAGTACAGGGCTTGCCCGGCACCGCCACCACGGTGCT
>CALMZU010000040.1 GCA_937870775.1 uncultured Elusimicrobia bacterium | reverse complement strand
TGGCGCTGGTTCAGCAGGAACTTGTCGCGCGCGAAGGCCGGGTCGCCGTCCTGAGCGCGCACCGGCGGGGCCGGCGGCAGGGCAGGCACGGTGACGGCCGCGCCGCAGGCGGGGCAGGCCAGCGTGGCGCCGGCGTACTCGTCCTTGAGGTTGTAGGAAGCGCCGCAGGCGCAGGTCACGTTAACAGGCATTATCCTCCGCTCCCCCGCCGGCCGCACGACGGGCTATCTCCCTGATAAGGCCGCGGAAGATCAGCGTGTGCACCGGGTACAGGCAATACCAGTATATATTACCGAAAAATCCCCGCGGCTCGAAATAGGCGGTAACGCGCAGCGTGGAAACCGGGCCGCGGGGCCGCGACTCGAACTGCAGCCAGCCCTTGCCGGGGAGTTTCATCTCCGCGCGCAGGAGCAGCAGCCGGTCCGGCACCACGCGTTCCACGCGCCAGAAGTCCAGCGCCTCGCCCTGGCGTATCTCGTCGGGGTGGCGGCGGCCGCGACGCATGCCCACGCCGCCCACCAGGCGGTCCTGCAGCGCCTTCAGTTCCCAGATCCACGGCCAGTAGAACCAGCCGCGCGCGCCGCCTATGCCGCAGAAAACGCGGAACAGGGCGGCCGGCGGCGTTTCCACGTCGAGAAAATGGTCCTGGAGTATTATGCCCTCGGTGTCGGTGAACGAGGCCGCGGCCGCGTAATGCGGCTCGTAGGCCGTGGTCCACGACGTCTCCACCGTGTTCTCGCTGATGCGCACCAGCGCGTACTGCACCGCGGTGCGGTAATCCAGCGGCTTTATCTCCGGAAAAAGGTCCAGCGCGTCGGAATTGGTGCAGACCACGTCGTTGGAAAGACTTTCGAACAGCGGGCGCGCCAGCACGGCGGGCACCGGCGTGATGGCGCCGGCGAAGGCGGCTGAAAGCCGCGGCGACCAGAAGGGCAGCGGCAGGAAGCCTCGCCTGAGGCCGCGCGTGGCGGCGTATATGCCCATCAGTTCGCGGTAAGTGTGCACGCCGGGGCCGCCTATCTCTATGATCCGGCCGGCGCAGGCCGGGTTCTCAAGCGCCGCGGCCAGGTAGGCCAGCACGTCGCGCACGCTGACCGGCTGGCAGCGCACGCGGGCCAGCCGGCCGGGAAAAGCTATGAAAGGCAGCCGCTCCACGAGGTAACGGATCATCTCGAAGGAGACGCTGCCGGAGCCGACGATGACGGCCGCGCGGAACTCGGTGACCCGCGGACCGTTCTCCCTCAGCGCCTGCCCCACGCGGTGACGCGAAGCGAGGTGCCGGGAAAGGCCAGCTCCCTCGCCGCCGAGACCGCCGAGATAGATAACCTGCTTAACGCCGGCCTCGGCCGCCGCGCCGGCGAAAAGCCGGGCGGAGCGCTCCTC
>CALMZU010000039.1 GCA_937870775.1 uncultured Elusimicrobia bacterium | reverse complement strand
GCGGCCAGGCCCAGCACCTGGTGGTTGAAGCCGTAGAAGTCCACGGCTATCACGCAGGCGGGGCGCTTGTCCTCCATGTAGCGGCGCAGCAGCTTTATCAGCTTGAACCACAGCGTGAAATGCGCCAGCGGCGCGGAAAAGCCGACGGCGCCCACGGAGACCAAATTGTAGATGAAGTGCGTGGACACTTCCTGCATGCGCACGCCGCCCATCGCGGTGACGGTTATTTCGGGGTCCTTCTCCCGCAGCGCCTTTATCAGGTTGGCGGCGTGCAGGTCGCCGGACGGGTCTCCGGCCACGACGAGGATGTTCTTGTTAGCGGGCGCGATCTTGGCCATAAATCCCTCAGTGCTTCTCTATGCCGGCGTTCTTCAGGCCTTCCTCCACCAGTATCTTGGTGGCCTTGCCTATGTCGGAGAGCTTGCCGGCGAGCGAGTCCGGGGACTCCTCGGTCTTGGAGCCGGACACCTCGAAGCGGCGCATGTGCTCGGTGATGTCCAGCGCGAGGCGCAGCGCCTTGAGGCCCTTCTCGCCCGAGGGCGTGGGGGTCTTGGAGGTCTTTATGCAGTCGAGGAAGTGGTAGAGCTCCTCGCGTATCGGCTGCTTGGGCGCGAACTTGGGATAGGTTATCTCTATGTCCTTCAGCGAGTTCACGACGGGGGTCTTCTTGGTGTAGATCTTGAGCTTGGAGCTGACGTAGTCCACCGACAGGTACGCGTCCTGCTGGTAGATGCGCATGCGGCGGCTGGCCTCCATGCTGGCGCGGCTGGCGGTGATGTCGGCCACGCAGCCGTTCTTGAACTTAAGGCGCACGTTGGAGATGTCCTCGTGGTTGGAGAGCATGCTGGCGCCTATGGCGTCGAAGGACTCGATCTCGGAGTCTATCATCGTCAGGATGATGTCGAGGTCGTGGATCATCAGGTCCAGCGTGACGCCGGTGGCGGCCACGCGCGGGTCGAACGGCCCGAGGCGCTCTATGGTGACGTAGCGCGGGTTCTTGACGTGTTTCATCGTCTCGACCACGGCGGCGTTGAAGCGCTCGGAATGGCCCACCTGGAGGACCACCTTGTTCTTCTCGGAGAGCTCCAGCAGCTTGCGGGCGCCTTCCTCGGAATTGGTTATCGGCTTCTCCATCAGCACGTGCACGCCGGCCGACAGGGCTTTGGCGCCTATTTCCGCGTGGAACTGGGTGGGGGCCGCCACAACAAGAGCGTCCACCTGGCTGAGCAGCTCTTCGACCGTCTTGTAGGCCACGCAGTTGTGGCGCCAGGCCAGCACCTGGGCCCTGAGCAGGTTGGGGTCGGAGACGCCCACCAGTTCTACCTCGGGCATCATGGAAAGGGTGCGGGTGTGGAAGCCGCCGAGCTTGCCGGCGCCTATAACGCCGAAACGGAGTTTCTTTTCTTTTTCAGGCATAGTAGTTCCTCGCAGCCGGGCAAAAAGGCCCGGGCCGGCCTGGGCCGGCTTATATTATTATTTTACTATATATGGGGCCGGCGGGTGGGCGCCCTCCTTGTCCAATGTCATTCCGGCCGCGGCCCGGGCGTTTGTAGAATATAAGCGGAGGAAATAATGAAAAAAGCAGCCTTTTTAGCCCTGCCGGCCCTGCTGGCCGCCGCCCCGTCCTTCGCCCGCACCGCCGCCATAGACCAGCTGCCGGCCGCCGAAATATCAGTGCCGGCCCCTTCCCCGGCCCGGCCGGCCGCGGCCGCCGCCCGGGAGTGGACCATCATGGTCTACATGAACGGCAAGAACGACCTTTCCGATTACGCCTACCGGGACCTCAAGGAGATGGAGGCCGTAGGCTCGAACGATAAGATCGGCATAGTGGCCGAGTACGCCCAGCTGGAGAGCCCGGTAAAGCGCTATTACGTTACCGAGGATAAGTTCAGCTCCGAAGCGCTGCAGTCAAAAATGGTGCTGAACGTGGGCAAGGCCGACATGGGCGACTGGCGCCATCTTGTGGATTTCGCCAGGTGGACCCGGGCCAATTACCCGGCGAAGCGCTACCTGCTTATAGTCTGGAACCACGGCTCCGGCTGGCGCGGCCGCCCTTCCCGCGGCATCTCGCAGGACGACGAGACGGGCAACAAGATAACCACCGCCCAGCTCGCCCGGGCTATGAAGGAGATAGGCAAGGTGGATATACTGGCTTACGACGCCTGCCTGATGCAGATGGCGGAGGTGGCCTACGAGGTGCGCGCCTACGCCGATGTGATAGTGGGCTCCGAGGAGACCGCCCCGTCGGACGGCTACCCCTACGAGCACATACTGCGCAAGTTCATGGAGAACCCGGCGGCCGGGCCCGAGGTGTTCGGCAAGCACATGGCCAATATGACGGCCATCTATTACACCCAGCGCGGCGACAAGACCACGCAGTCGGCCATAAGGACCTCGGCGCTGGACGGCTTGCTGAAACTGACCGATGAATGGGCGAAGGCCGCTATGGCCTCGCCGGCCAAGGCGCAGATAAAGAAGGCCTTCTACCAGGCCCGCACCTACGACGTGCCCGAGAACAAGGACCTCTACGATTTCGTCACGCTGGCGTCGCAGTTCAGCGGCGACGCCGCGCTGGCCGCGCGCACGAAGGCGCTGACCGACTACATGACCGGGAAGCTGGTGATATTCAGCGCGGCCACTTCGTTCGGCTACGGCAACGACGACAAAGCCTCGCACGGTCTGGCCGTGTACCTGCCCAACGCGGATTTCGAGGAGCCTTACCTGGACCTGCAGTGGTCCAGGGACGGCGTCTGGGACGATCTTGTGAAGTCCTACAACGGGGTGGAAGCGGCTAAATAGCGCCGCCGGAAGCTATGTGGCGCACGGCCGCGGAGGCGCAGGCCATGCCGAAGGCGCCGGTGACGAAGCCCGCGGTGCCAAGCACCACGCTCTTCTTGGTGCAGCTGTGGAAGCCGCTCTCGCCGTGCGGGCACATGCAGCCGCCCTTGCAGTCCGATTCCGGCAGCGACGAGTCGGGCTTCTGCGGCACTTCCAGCGAGCAGACGGCCTGCACCTTGAACTTGCCTTTCTTCGGGAAGCCGTACTTTTCGCGCAGTATGCCGCGCACGGCCCGCGCCAGCGGGTCCAGCTCGGTGAGGCCCAGGTCCATCACGCGCACCAGCGTGGGGTCCTGGCGCCCGCCCGATCCCGTCGAGACTATCATCGGTATTCCGTTCGAGCGGCAGTAGTTTATCAGGAAGCACTTCGACGTGACATGGTCTATCGCGTCTATCACGAAATCCGGCCTGTCCTTCATCATCCCGCCGCAGGTCTGGTCGGTGAGCGCGCCGGCCACGGCGTCTATGCGGGCCAGCGGGTTTATCAGGCGCAGGCGCTCCGCCAGCACCGCCACCTTTATCTTGCCCACATTGCCGTCCACGGCCTGCAGCTGGCGGTTGAAGTTGCGTATGCAGACGAAATCGAAATCCACCAGGGTGATGCGGCCCACGGCGGAGCGGGCCACCATCTCGGCGGCCCAGGAGCCCACGCCGCCGTTGCCCACTATCATCACGTGCGCCCGGGCCAGCCTGTCGGCGCCTTCGGGGCCGAACAGCCTTATGACGCGGTCGAACCTGCGGCCGGGGTCCTTTAGTTTATGTCCGGTCATGCGCCCTCCGCCAGCAGTTTCTCGGCTTCCACGGTGAGGGCGTTCAGCCGGGCTTCGAGTTCCGCCGCCTTGGCGGCCAGGTCGTCGTTCTCGCCCACGTGCAGCGGCTCGCCGTAAACGGCCTCTATGCGGCCGAAGGGCAGCGGGAACTGGTACTTGTCCCAGCTGCGCAGGATCTTCTTGTTGGACAGGGCGCAGGCGGCCGGGATCACGGGCACGCCGGCCTTCTGCGCTATGAAGAGCACGCCGGGGTGCACCTTGAATATGGGGCCTTTGGGGCCGTCGGGCGTTACGGCTATGGAGTAGCCGGAGCGGGCGGCCTTGGTGAGGGCGCGCAGCGCCTGCGAGCCGCCGTTGGTGGACGAGCCGCGTATCACGTTGAAGCCCATGCCCAGCAGAATGCGGGTCATGTACTCGCCGTCCTTGCTCTGGCTGACCAGCCCGACGAGGCCGCGGTTGCGGTGCAGCCAGATCATCAGCACTTCCTGCCGGTGCCACAGCGCGTAGACGGCGGGGCCTTTATGATCCTTTTCCCCTTTCACCCTGACGCGCGAGGTGGCTCCGAGGAAGCGGATGTACAGGCGCGCCAGCAGCGACAGCAGCCAGTGCGAGGGGGAGTTCTTGTAGAGAAGTTCGTTCATGAACTTATTTCTGCGCGAAAGTCGAATCGTCGGCGCCGAGCACGGTGACGCCGGTCTCTTTGGCGGCGGCGAGGAGTTCTTCCATGCCGAGTATCAGCGTCTTGCCCGCCTCCACGACGAGGGTCGTGGCGCCGGAGGCTTTCATGACGCGCAGGGTCTGCGCGCCCGCCACCGGCAGGTCGAAACGCATGTCCTGGCCCGGGCGGGCCACCTTCACGACGGTCAGTTCGCCGCCCTTCTCGCGGGTAAGGGCGCCGGCGCGCTTTATGCACTCGTCGGTGCCCTCTATGCCCTCGACGGCCACCACTACCTGGTCGCGCAGTACCACGGTGAGGCCTATGTCCAGCGCGGCTACGGCCTTGGCGGCTTTCCAGCCGTAGGCGGCGGTCTTCATTACGTCGTCGCCGGGCTTCTTGCCGGCTACCAGGCCGGGCTTAACGAGCAGGTGTTCCAGCAGCGTGGCCGAGCTGACCACCTCTATGCCGTCGGAGGCCAGTTCTTCCGCTATCGCTGCGAAGATGGCGTTGGCCTTCTTGTCGCGCAGCTTGAAGAGCAGCTTCGCGCCGCGCAGGTCGGGCAGCACGCCGCCGAAGATGTTGACGTGCGAGACGGAACCGGCCATCAGCACCTTGCTGACGCCGTTCTTCTTCAGGAATTCTATAGGACCGCCGACGTTGCCCAGGCGGAAGTATTCAATGGCGGCCGCGTGGCGCTCTATCTCTTTCGGGGTGATGTCGTTCAGGCCCACGACAAAAACTTCGCGGCCGGCCTTACGGGCCTCGGCCGCGAAGAGCAGCGGGAAAGCCCCGCCGCCGGCTATGATGCCTATTTTCTCGCCCATCAGTCGGCCGCCGTCTCCGCCAGGGAGGCGTTGCGGCGGGGGCGGGCTATGCCGCGCTTGGAGCTCTCTATGAAGTCCAGTATCAGCGAGGCCTCGGGCGGCAGGTTCTCGGCGCGCAGCTGCGCCACGGCGTCCTTCAGCAGCAGGCCGCGGAAGAACAGGGTCTTGAAGACGTGTTTCACGGCCTTTATCTGTTCGCGGGTGTAGCCGTTGCGCTTCATGCCGACGAGGTTCAGGGTCACGGGGCGGGCGCGGTCGCCCTGCGCGGTGACGTAGGGGATGATGTCCTGGTTCACCATGCCGCCGCCGGAGATCATCGCGAACTTGCCGATGCGGGTGAACTGGTGTATGCCGGCGAGGCCGCTGATGATGGCGCGGTCGCCTATCTCGACGTGGCCGGCGGCCGCGGAGCAGTTGACCATGATGACGTTGTCGCCGACGCGGCAGTCGTGGCCGATGTGCGAGTTGGCCATCAGCATGCAGCCGGAACCCATCGTGGTGATATCGGAGTGGGCGCCGCGGTGCAGCGTGACGTTCTCGCGGATGACGTTCCTGTCGCCCATGATGAAGCGCTTGTGCTCGCCCTTGTAGCTCCAGTCCTGCGGGGGCATGCCCACGTAGGCGGCGCCGGTGAACCAGTTGTCCTTGCCGACGGTGCAGAACTCGAAGATGCAGTGCGGGCCTATCTTGGTGCCCGAGCCTATCTGCACGTCCTCGCCTATGACGGTGTAAGGGCCGATCTCGACGTTCTCGTCGATCTGCGCTCCTTTGTCTATGATAGCGGTGGGGTGTATCTTGGTTGCCATTTTATCCTCCGGTCTGGCTTAATCCAGCGCGCCCATGAAATCGGCTTCGGCCGCGAGCTCGTCGCCCACGTAGGCCTGGCCGCGCAGCTTGCAGATCTTGCCCTTGAAACGGACTATCTCTATGAAAAGTTTCAGCACGTCGCCGGGCACCACCTGGCGGCGGAACTTGGCGTTGTCTATGCCGGCTATGAAGGCGAAGCGCCCCTTGTTCTCCGGCACGGACATCATCATGGTGGCGGCGGCCTGCGCCATGCCTTCCAGCATCAGCACGCCCGGCATTATGGGCTTGGTGGGGAAGTGGCCGTGGAAGTAGAGCTCGTTGGCGGTGACGCACTTGGTGGCGGCGCAGCGCTTGTTCTCCTCTATGATCTCCACCTGGTCTATCATCAGGAACGGATAGCGGTGCGGGATGATCTTGAGGATCTCCTCGCAGGGGATCACGCGGAGGGGTTTGTAGGAAGGGGGTTTATTGTCTGTCATATTATAAAGCCTTCTCTAGTAATAGTTTAGCAAAATTGACGTTGCCGGCGTGGCCCGGCCGCACGGCCTCTATATACATGTCCTTCAGCGGGGCGCCGGCCAGGGCCAGGTCGCCTATGAGGTCCAGCAGCTTGTGGCGGGCGAGCTCGTCGGGGAAGCGCAGGCCGCCCTTGGCCAGTATCTCTTCCTCGGCTATGACCACGGCGTTGTCCAGCGAGCCGCCCAGGCCGAGGCCGGCTTTTTTAAGGGCCTCGAGCTCGTGGGTGAAGCCGAAGGTGCGCGCGGGGGCTACGCTTTTAAGGTAATCGTCGGGGCGCAGCGTGAATTCCACGGTCTGGCTGCCCACCAGTTTGTGCGGGTGGGCGTAGGTGAGCTTTATGCGCAGGCCGCCGGGCATGGGGCTGGCTATGTAGCTGGTCTCGCCTTTGACGAACTCGACCGTGTCGGCGATGGATATCGTTCTGCGCTCCTGGGCCGGTTTCTCGCGGAGGCCGGCTTTGCGCAGCGCCTCGGCGAAGGGGAGGGCGGAGCCGTCGGCGGCCGGCGGTTCCTCGCCGTTTATCTCTATGTCGAGGTCGTCTATGCCGAGGCCGGCGGCGGCGGAGAGCAGATGCTCCACGGTGTAGATGGTGTTCTTGCCGTCGGTGATATTCGTGCCGCGCACGGTGCCGGCAACTTTGTCGACGCGGGCGGGCAGCGGCTGGGCGAAGCCTGGGCCGGTGAAGCGCAAGCCGGTGGGGCCTTCGGCAGGCGTGAACACTACGCGGGCCGGTTTGCCCTTGTGCAGCCCTATCCCTTCAAAAACAGCCGTCGTCTGTATGGTCGTTCTCATAAAAAACTGGTTGTCGCGCCAGGCGGCGGGGGCGCCGGTCATGAGCGACTTTAGGGCGTAGGGTCGTGCGCTGAAGTGCACCGCCTATCATTAAGGCGGCGGCGAAGATGTCCGAGGAGCGCACTGTGTGCGCGACGAGTTCTTCGCCGACGTAAGCGCAC
>CALMZU010000038.1 GCA_937870775.1 uncultured Elusimicrobia bacterium | reverse complement strand
CGCCCAGGAATGGAGCCGCGGCGCCGTGCAGCTGAAGTTCGTGTTCGTGTTCTAACGGACCGCGCACCCGACCAACGCCCCCGAGCGCAAGCCGGGGGCGTTTTTATTTGGGGACATAATATGGATACGGGCCGGTTGGCACCGAAATTGCTCCGTGATTACCAACAACATGCAAGACCATCCAAAGCGATAAAAACTTAAGGAGATAATTATGGAAATAGTAAAAGAAGCTCAGCTCAGCATATCTATCGAGGCCCCCGTTTGCCGCGTCCTGGACGCCTGCGAGTGCACCGGCAATTGCCCCGAGTTTTAAGCGCCGCCTCATCCGCCGTCCTTTAAGGGCGGCGGATGAGCCGCATAACAACATTGAAGCGAGGGAAACTTAATTGTTTTAATAAGCAGCGCGGCGCGTCGTGGGGGAAAATACGATGTCAAAATTCAAATCCAGCTGTTTTAACATAAACATTTCGAAGGATGGCGACAAATATCTCTACAATTCCTTTTCAAAGGCATGCGTAAGAATAATTCCCGACAAAGCCCATACCCTCGAAGAAGCCCTTAACGCGGACCTGGAGCTGCCGGGAGAAGCCGGCCAGTTCCAGGCCCAGTTGCTCAAGAACGGGTTCCTGGTAAAATCCGGCACCGACGAAGTTGAACAGCTCCGCTATATGTACACCAGGAATTACTTCGCGGGTTCCGTCCTGAACATAGTTCTTCTGCCGACCATGGCCTGCAACCTCGCCTGTCCCTACTGTTTCGAGGAAGGCCACAAGGAGATCCCCCTCAACGCCGGATATTTCCCCGCGCTCAGGGCTTTTGCGGAGAAGAACTTCGCGGGAAAGAAAGTCGTCCAGGTGAGCCTTTTCGGCGGAGAACCGCTGCTGAAAGCCACGGAACTGCTCGATTATCTGAAATTCTGTTCCACCCTCGCGGGCAAGCACGGAGTTAAGTTCCTCTCTTCTATCGTCACCAACGGGGTATTGCTGACAGAGAAAATAAGCGAAGCGCTCATAGACTCGGGATGCTCCTCGCTGCAGGTTACCATAGACGGCGGCAAGCAGACGCACGACTCGCTGCGCGTCGGCAAGGACAGATCTCCTACGTTCGACCTGATACTCTCCAATTTCAAGCGCGCCGTCTCGATCGCCATCGCCAGGGAGAAAAAGCTGCACTTCGTCCTCCGCATAAACCTTTACAATCAGACGGATGAAGCCGTAAAGGGCACTCTCGAATCCATACCGTCCGAGTTGCGTCCCCACATAGAGGCTCTGTTCCGGCCGGTATATTCGACCAAGTGCTTCAATTCGGTAAATTCCGACACCCATGAAACACTGACGCACTATTACGGCCTGGCGAAAAAACTCGGATACCAGATCCAGCAAAACACGTATCTGCTCCAGCAATGCGAGGCCAGCGGGGACGAGTCGTTCTTCTATATAACCCCGGACCTGAAGACCTGGAAGTGTCTCACCGACATGGGTCATGACGCGCCCTGCTTCGGGAGGATTTCCGCCGGCGGAGAGCACCAGATAGACCGGGAGAAGCTTGCCGCCTGGTTCAGCAACAGCGACCCCTTCCGTGATCCTGAATGTCTCCAGTGCAGGAAACTGCCGGATTGTTACGGCGGCTGCATACTATACAAGGTCAAGAACGGCAAACGCCGTTGCAAAACCGATGCCCTCACGACACTACCGAACATCTATGCATGAACCACTAAAACACCGCGAAAAGAGAGAACCACAGACGGAGTTCCGGATATTCCGTTTCATCGGCAGGCTCCCTGACCGTTTCAGACTGCTCTTCTTCCTTGGTCTGGCGGTATACGCGCTGAAGTACGCGGTGAACTTCGCCATACCATTGGCGCAAAAAGGATATATAGACCAAGCCCTGAAAACGGGCCGCCTGTGGGGCGGAGATGCGGCATACCTGCTGTCCCTTATGGCGGCCAGTGCGCTGCTCCTTCTGTGCGAGTACGCGGGCTTCAGGAAACTCCGCATCAGGCTCAGGGAATATCTCTACAGACAAACGGTGAACCGCGTGCTTGAACTCCCTAAGCACGTGGTGCAGACGCACGGCAGCGCTTATTACACCTCGGTATTCACGAACCTTACGCAGAGCCTCTCAACGCTGATCTCCCCCTCGATATTCGACTTCTTCTTCGGTTTCGCCCAGATGGTGGGCGTGAACTTTATCATCTACGCCTGGTGCCGCCCTGTTTTTTTCCTGTTCCTCGGAGCTTACGCCCTTACCGCGCTTAACACTTACGTGTTCCACACGCTGCGCAAGCGCCACATGGACGTCATCAGCACGTCAGGCGCCAAACTGGCGGCGGATTCCAACGAGATAGTCTCGAACAACTTCGTGCTTAAGACCAGCTCCGGCGCCGCGCATTTCACCGGCCCCCTCTGGGATACGTTGCGGGAGAACAACTCGGCGCAGGACTCCGTGTACCGCGCCCTGGAACTGAACCGCTTCCTGTTCTCCGCGGTCAAGTACGCGGCCTTCTTCCTTATGCTGGTGATAGTGCTGGGTAAAATATCCGCCTCGGCGATGAGCTACGGGCAGCTGCTGGCGATAATAGCCTACTTCGAATCCCTCTTCGCTCCATTCCACAGCTACGTCACCTTCCTCGGCGATCTTACGAATTACGGCTCCTGGGTGCGGCGCTACGAGGAAGCCTTCCCCGATCAGGCCGCGCAGGCCGCGCTATCCGCGGAACTGCCGATGAAGATAAACTCGGTGGAACTCCGCGACGTAAAACTGCCTTACGGACGGCGCTCCAAGGCCGTATCTTTCCGGATAGACGGCCGCATAGGCATAACCGGCATATCAGGTGAAGGCAAGTCCTCCATACTTAAAATGCTGTACCGTGAAGTCCTGCCGGACAGCGGCGACGTGGTGATAAACGGCGGCCTCTCGTACCGCAATGTGCCGGCCGGCTACTATTATTCGGCCTTCAACATCGTCTCGCAGAACACGGAGATCTTCAACCGGACGCTGCAGGACAATGTACTGCTGGGCCGGACGCTGCTTACCGACGCGGAAAAAGAGCGCGCGATGGCCGGCATAATTTCCGCGCTGAAAGGGCTGCGCCCGGGCCTGCACTCCACGCTGGACCTGGAACCCCAGCTCCGGCCGCTGGCCTGCGCCTGCGGCATGAACGAGGAAGGCACCGGCGACTCGCGGCATTTCCTCGCGGTCGCCGCCGCCGAAGGAGCTCCGGAGCGCGCTTTCAACTCAAACTACGTGCTCAAGAGCGAGTACGAAAGCGTGACGGAAGCGCTGAACCTGAAAAAACTGGCCGGGCGCAACCTCGGCGCGGCCGGCGAACACATGAGCGGCGGCGAAAGGCAGCGCATAGCGTTCGCCCGCTTCCTGCTACGAAAGGACTATGAGTTTTATGTGATGGACGAACCCCTGGTGGCGCTGGACGCCGTGCACGAGGCCTTGCTGATAAAGTTGCTGGCCAGATGCACGGCCGGCAAGAAAGGCATACTTATATCCCACAACTTCAGCGTGCTGGAAAAACTTTCGGAAAAAGTGATGCTGATAACCGACGGCGAGGCATCGGAAGAAGGAACAGTGGCCCAATTGCGGGCCCTTGGAGGACAATACAGCGCCTTGCGCGCGGCCTACTACGCCAACAACGTGGATACGGCCACAGACTGACCCGCCGGGACACACTCCGGCATAAAGACTGCACTTTCGTGATCAGCGGTATATAACCAACTACAGGATAACGTTCAAGATGGTCTCCGATGTGCTGGAAAGTTCCGGCACCTTGATAACCTCGGAGAACAGGGACGCCAACCTCATGCGTCACGGCGACATGCCCTTCGAGATAGGCAAGCGCGGGGACGGCGTGCCGGGCTTCATGCTGAAGCCTTACAGCAGCATGGCCCGCTTCCGCCTGCAAGCCATACCCGGCGACCCAGGCAGCGTCGAGTTGGACACGGAAGTCTCGCTTAGCGCCCACGAGCAGGCCAGCAGCTACATCAAACAGAC
>CALMZU010000037.1 GCA_937870775.1 uncultured Elusimicrobia bacterium | reverse complement strand
CGGCGACATGCGCCGCGCCGCGGCCCTCGGCGGCGGCGTCACGCTGGTCACCCCGCTGCTCTCCGACGAGGCCTTCGACCGCGTCGAGGCGCTTGCCCGCGCCGTCCCGCGCGGCGCCGGGCCGCTGGAGGTCGTCGTCAACGACCTTGGCCTGCTGCGCGTCCTGCGCGGCCGGGCCTGGAAGAACGCCGTGGTCTGCCTGGGGCGCGTGCTGGGCCACCGCGTTAAGGTTATGCCGCCGGATTTCGCGATGGACTTCCTGAAGGAGCACCGCGTGTCCCGCGTCGAGCTGGACGACCCGGCGCTGCTGCCGCGCTTCGAGCCATTCGGCCTTAACGTTTCCTACCATCTGCCTTTCCGTTATATCTCCACCACGCGCTTCTGCCCGTGGGAACTGCACTGGCCGGCGCCCTGTTCTTTCTCCTGCCTGGGCCGCGTGCGCAAGCTCGAGCACCCGCGGCTGCCAGCGCCGCTGCTGCTGCGCGGTCAGGCCTACGGCCTGCGCTCCGCCGCCGCGCCGAGGCACCCGCTTATAGACCGCTTGGTCAGCGAACCCCCGCTGAAGGCGGGCCGGTGAAGATCGTAGCCGGCGTTAAGACCGTTGCCGAGGCCGAGACCATGCTGCGCCTCGGCGCCGACGAGCTTTACGGCGGCCTGGCCGCCGTGCCCAACCACCGTCTGCCGGCCCAGTCCTTCTCCTCCGTCGACGAGATCGTCACCGTTATCAAAATGGCCGCCCGCCGCGGCCGCAGGTTCTCGCTGCTGCTCAACCAGCCCTCCTTCGGCGACAGGTTCGCCCGCAGCGTGGCCCTGGTGAAGCGGCTGGACGCCGAAGGACTGGGCGCCTGCATAGTGCGCGAGCTGGCCATGCTTGACGCGCTGTCCCGCGCCGGGCTGAAGGCGCGGCTCACCGCCAGCAGCCTGGCGCTCTGCTACAACCTCCCGTCGATGCGCCGCCTGAAGGAGATGGGCGCCACCCGCGTGGTGCTGCCCTTCCACATGGCCCCCGACGAGGCACGCCGCCTGATAGCCAACCCCTTCGGCATGGAGACCGAAGTGTTCTTCCACGCCGATTTCTGCTGCGCCAACGTCGACCCGGTGTGCCGCCTCTGGAACCTGACCCACCGGGACCAGACCTGCCGCTTCTCCTATACCGGGCCGGACGGACGCTGGCGCATGCCGGAGGCCAACGCCGCGGAGAAGATGCGCTCCGTGTACCGCTTTCACCACAGCGGCGCCGGTTACCTGAAGATCATACGCATGAACGATTTCCGCGACGAGATGGAGGTGCTCAAGTTCTCGCGCCTGCTGACGGCCCTGCTGGAGAAGGGGACGGGCGAGGCCGATTTCGTCCGCATGGGCGAGCGGCTGTATTCCACCGTATCGAGGCATGCATGGATAAAGCGATAGCGGCCGCGCCCGGCGCGCGGGTGCCGCGCGGTTTCGGCTCGGCCGTCATAGGCTCCGAGTTCTGCGCCGGCCTGCTGCCGTCGCCGGCCGAGGCCTCGGCCTTCAACGCCGCTTTCGGCGGCCGCGTGCTGCTGGCCACGCCGCTGCTCACCGACGACGCCCTGGACCGCGTGCGCGCGCTGCTGCGCCTGTACCTGCGCGAGGGCCGCGCCCTGGAGGTCATCGCCAATGACGTGGGCCTGCTGGAAACCCTGCGCTCCTCGTTCAGGGGGAAGTTCAAGGTCTCCTGCGGCAGGCTGCTGGCCAACCGGATGAAACTGATGCCGGAGCCTTACGCTAAGGATTTCATAGCCCGCTACGGCATAACCGCTTTCGAGGTGGACGACCCGGCGGTGCTGCGCCGGCTCAAGCCGTACGGCCTGGCCTTCTCGTGGCATTACCCGCTGCGCTACGCCACCGTTACGCGCTTCTGCCCCTGGGAGAACCGCTGGGCCAGCGGCTGCTCGCGTTCCTGCGCCGGCTTCACCATGCCGCTGCGCAGCCCGCGCGTGCCAAGAACGCTGTGGCTTGCCGGCTGCGCCTATTTCATAAAAGGCCAGGGCCCGCGCAAGAGCGCCGCCCGCAACGTCTTCGACCCGCCGCCGCCCGAGGTCCGTTCCGTGCCGGACCCCCGCAAGCCCGGATTTCATAGAATATAGGTATGGCAGATACTGACGCCGCCGAAAATACGCAGGCCCCCGGCGGGCGCGCCGTTTCGGCGATGTTCTTCACCGGCTTCTGCGCCTTCCTCGGCCTGTACGCCACGCAGCCGCTGCTGCCGCTCTTCCACCAGGCCTTCAACGCCTCCAAGCTCGCCGTGAGCCTTACCGTCTCGGCCGCCACGCTGGCGGTGGCGCTGGCCGCGCCCTTCGTCGGGATGATAGCCGACCGCCGCGGCCGCAAGAAGGTCATCATACCGGCCATATACCTGCTCGCCGTCGTGAACCTGCTGAGCGCCACGGCGCAAGGCCTCAACTCGCTGATCTTCTGGCGTTTCGCGCAGGGCCTGCTTACGCCGGCCGTGTTCGCCGTGGCCGTGGCCTATATCAACGAGGAGTGGGGGACCTGCGAGGCCGGTTTCGTCACGTCGGTGTACGTCACCGGCACCGTGGTGGGGGGCTTCTGCGGCCGCTTCCTTTCCGGGCTGATAGCCGCGCGCTGGAGCTGGCCCTGGGTGTTCGTGCTGCTGGGCCTGCTGAACCTCGCTTTCGCGCTGCTGATCTCGGCGTGGCTGCCGCCGGCGCGCCATTTCCGCAAGGTGGAGGGCGCGCGCGCCGCGCTGCGCAACATGGCCGGCCACCTGCGCAACCGGGCGCTGCTCGGGATATATGCCGTGGGATTTACGATACTTTTCGGCCTCGTCGGCACTTTCACCTACGTCACCTTCTACCTGGCCGAGCCGCCCTTCAGCCTCGGCCCGGCGCTGCTCGGCGGCATATTCGCCGTCTACCTCGTCGGCGCCGTCATAACCCCGCTCGCCGGGCGCTGGTCCAACCGCGTGGCCGGCTGGAAGATGCTCGCCGCGGCGCTGTTCGCCTCGGCCTGCGGCATACTGCTGACGCTGGCGCACAGCCTGCCGCTGGTGGTGGCCGGCATCACGCTCTGCTCGTCGGGCGTCTTCGTCTGCCAGATAGTCACCAACCGCAGCATAGGTCCGGCCGCCGGGAGGGCGAAGGCTTCCGCCGTCGGGCTTTATGTCACTTTCTACTATTGCGGCGGCTTCGCCGGCTCGGTGATACCGGGCTTCCTGTGGGAGCTCGGCGGCTGGCCCGCCTGCGCCGTTTTTATAGCCGCGGTGCTGCTGCTGTCGTCGCTGTTCGTGCTGCGCGTCTGGCGCGGCCTCGAGCCGGCGCGCGGCAGCCATGCCTGCGACGCGCTGGAAGTGGTAAACTAGAGGAGATATGAAGAACAACAACCCCGCCGAAAAACTGCTGCTCGAGATCAGCTCGCTGCCCACCGCCGCCGGGCGCGAGGACGCGGTGATAGCCCGCGTGGCCCAGTGGGTATCCGCCCGTTCCGCCCGCCTCGGCATGGCCGGCGACCGCCACGGCAATTTGGTGATAACCCGCAAAGGCTTCAAGGCCGCGGCCTCGAAGAAGGCCCCGCTCTTCATAACCGCCCATATGGACCACCCGGCCTTCGTGGTGCTGTCCGCCGGCCGCACGCTGGAACTGGAGTTCCGCGGCGGCGTGCAGAACCCCTATTTCAAGGGCTCGGCCGTAGAGGTGATCATCCCCGGCCGCGCCCCGGCCGTCGCGAAGATAACTGCGCTGGACCCGGCGGCAAAACCGTTCAAGCGCGCCAAGGCCGCGCTGGCCCGCCCGTCGGACGCCGCCCACATAAAGCCCGGCTTCATCGCCCGCTGGAAGTTCCCGCCGGCCGGGATCAGCAATGGCCTGGCCCATACCCACGCCTGCGACGACCTGGCCTGCGTGGCCGCCGCGCTGTCCGCCTACGACGCCATCTCCCGCGACCCGGCGCTGGGCCACGTGGCGCTGCTGTTCACCCGCGCCGAGGAGGTCGGGTTCGTGGGCGCCATAGGCGCGGCCCGCGGCGGCACCATCCCCAAAGGCTCGCGGCTGGTCTGCCTGGAATGCTCGCGCAGCTTCCCGCACGACTCGCCCATAGGCGCCGGCCCCATAGTGCGCGTCGGCGACCGCATGAGCGTCTTCACGCCGGAGCTCACCAACTCCGTTTCCGCCGTGGCCGAGGGCTACGCCAAGGAAAAATCCGCCTTCAGGTTCCAGCGCAAGCTGATGCCCGGCGGGGTCTGCGAGGCCAGCGCCTTCTCGGCCTACGGCATACATTCCACCTGCGTCTGCCTGCCGCTGGGCAATTACCACAACATGGCAGGCGTGGAGGCGGTGGAGGCCGGCGCCAGGTCCGCCCGCCCGGGCCGCGAGTTCGTCTCGGTGGCCGATTACCACGGGATGATAGAGCTGCTGGGCGCCATAGCCCGCCGCCTCGACGCGCCCGGCCATAGCCGCCTGGCCTCGATGGAGAAGATCTGGGCCGAGCGCGGCCCGCTCCTGGACGGCGCGAAGTAA
>CALMZU010000036.1 GCA_937870775.1 uncultured Elusimicrobia bacterium | reverse complement strand
GACGAGGCCGAGTGACGAGGCGCGCGAACGGTGTTCGCGACGCCGTGTTTTGCGAAGCGGCTCACTGCCAGGCCCCGCCCGGACAATTTCTTCGGATTAGAATCTTTTAATGTTGATTTAAGGGTGCTCTAATGGGGTTGTTGCTAGACTATGGGTGTAGCAGTAAATCTTTCAGGGAGAAATAGAGGAAAAAACATTATGAAGAAAGTCATGATAGCCGTCGTCACCCTCGCCGCTTTCGCCGGCGTGAGCTTCGCCCAGAACGCCCCGGCCGCCGCTCCGGCCGCCGCGCCCGCCAAGGTGGAGAAGCCCGCCGCCAAGCACGAGATGAAGAAGGTCGAGGTCTTCACCGGCGAGATAACCGCCATCGACAACGTGAAGAACGAGATCGCAGTGAAGCCTGCGAAGGGCGAGGCGAAGACCTTCGCCGTCGAGGCCGCCAAGCTGGCCGGCCTGACCCAGGGCGAGAAAGTGAAGGTCACCGTGAAGGACGGCAAGACCTCCGTGAAGGCCATCGTGAAGCACGAGGGCAAGCACGCCGCCAAGAAAGCCGAAGCCAAGAAGGCCGAGGCCCCCAAGACGGAAGCCGCCCCCGCCGCCGCGAAGTAAGCGAAGGGAACGACGATAAATAAAAACGCCCGGGAAAACCCGGGCGTTTTTATTTGCCTTGCGGAGGCTTACTTCTTCATGTACCAGGCTATGAACTCGTCCCAGTTGGAGGCGGCGGCCCAGGCCAGCTCGTTGTAGCCCTCGCCCATAGAGTAGCCGGGCAGGTAAACCGCGATGCCGTGCGACTCGGAATAATCCTTGGCGCCCCAGCGAGAACCCTTGCCGGCCATCATGTAATCCTCGTCCCAGCCGCCGTCCCAGCCGCCGGAGGAGCCGGGCTGGTTGTTGGTGCGGTTGTGCATCACCAGTTCCCCGGAGATGAACTTCATCAGGTCCTCGGACCTGGCCTTAAGAGCGGGGTCCTGGGTGCGGTCGGAGACCAGGCGCACGAAGTGGTAGAGGTCCTTGTTCTCGGCCACCGCGTAGGAGGCGGACAGCTCGCGGGCATTGTTCACCTCGGTCTTCAGGCCGGCGGCCATAACGGCCTTCGTCCAGTCGTTCACGCGCTGCACCAGGCCGGGCAGGGCCGCGGTCTTCACGAAACTCTGCGTGGAGCCGGTCTTCTGCGCGGCGTAGTGGTCGCTGTAGGCGTCCACGGCTGTCTTGGCCAGTTCGGCCGGCGACATCGCCGGGTTGGCGGCCACCGGGGCGAGGAACTTATTATAAGTATAACCGTCGCCGGGCTCGGTCTCCTCGGAGCCCACGATATAATCGGCGTAGTCCTTAAGCTCGTAGTCCACCTCGGGCATCTGCATAAGGCAGGCGTCCGAGCCGTACACGTCCACGTGCCCCATCTCCTTAAGGGCCTGGCCGAGCTGCGGGGTGTTGATATGGTTGCCGCTCTGGTCGTCGTAGGAGATGCCCTTGGACACGCGGGACTTCAGGCCTTTCTCCCAGCCGGAGCCGTGGTTCCAGACTATCAGCATGTACTTCTTGGCGGGATAGGCCTGCTTGGCCCATTTGCCGAAAGCGGCCAGGTTCTTGTAGTCGCCCATGTCCACGGTGCCCATGTCGGCGATCATTTCCGACGAGAGCTTGTCCATGTCGGCGTCCTTCTTTATCAGGTAGCGGCGGGTGCCTTCCCAGTCGTCGCCGGAAACGGCGGCGGCGCGGCGGCCGGCCAGGCGGCCGATCTCCACCACGATATTGAGCTTGTCGGTGGAGCCCACGGCCTCCATCTCGTTCATGTCCATGACGGCGTAGGGCTCGAGGTTGTTCTTGCCGTTGATGAAGACCATCACGGTCCACTCGGCCTGCGCCTTGGCGGCAGGGGCGGCGGAGACGGCGGGCACGTCCATGCCGGAGGTCAGTTCCTTTATATTGAGGCCGCCGTCGTTGAGATTGAAACCCGAGGCGGAAACGAGGGGCAGAGAGAACAGCATCGAGAAGGCCGCAAGGCCGGTTTTCTTTATCATGTATCCTCCTGACATTACCAGCATATTCTACACGTGTTCAATGGCGCTCAATAGGGCCATTGGTCCTTTTATCTGCCGGGACTTAAGGCCCATAAAAGAAAAGGGCCGGCTTTCGCCGGCCCTTTCCGTCGGGAACGCCCTTACTCAGCTGTTAAGCCAGGTCAGGAACTCGTCCCAGTTGGAGTACTTGGCCCACTGCATGTCCGTGTAGCCGTCGCCCAGCGAGCTGGAGGGTATGTAGATCGCTATACCCTTGGCCGGGGAATAGTCCACGGGGCCGTTCCAGTAACCGCCCGGGTCGTTGTTGGTGCGGTTGAGCAGCACCAGGTCCGAGGAGATGAAGCTCATCAGCGCCTGGCCCTTCGCCTTCACGTCCGCGTTCTTGGTGGAAGCCACCATCAGGCGGGTGAAGTCGTAGAGGTCCTTGTTCTTCGCGTCGGCGAACTGCACGGCGCCGTCGCGGGCGGCCTTGGCCAGGTCCTTCTCGTTGGCCTGCGTCATGGCGTAGGCGAACTCGTTGACCAGCTTCAGCATCTGCGGTATGGCGGCCGACTTAACGAGGCTCTGGGTAGAACCGGAGTTCTGGGCCTTGTAGTGGTCGCTGTAGGCGTTCACGGCCTGCTTGCCCACTTCCATCGGGGACATGGCGGGGTTGGCCGCCACGGGGCCGAGGAAGGTGTTGTAGGTGTAGCCGTCGCCGGGCTCGGTCTCTTCGGAGCCCACGATGTAGTCCACGAAGTCCTTAAGCTCGTAGTCCACCTCGGCCATCTGCATCAGGCAGGCGTCGGAACCGATCACGTCCACCTTGCCCAGTTCGCGGAGAGCCTGGCCGAACTGAACGGTGTTGATGTGGTTGCCGCTCTGCTCGTCGTAGGAGATGCCCTTCGTGATGCGGCGCTTGCCGCTCTTGGTCCAGCCGGAGCCGTGGTTCCAGACTATCAGCATGTACTTCTTGGCCGGGTAGGCCTGCTTGGCCCACTTGCCGAAGTCGACGAGCGACTTGTAATCGCCCATGTCCACCTGGCCGAGGTCCTTGATCACCTTGGAGGACACCTTGCTGGTGTTGTTGTCCTTGGTGATGCGGTAGCGGCGCACGCCCTTCCAGTCGCCGTCGGAGGCGTCATAGCCGTCGATGCGGCCGGCCTCGACGATGATGTTGAGCTTGGCGTTGGAACCCACCATCTCCATCTCGTTGAGGTCCTTCATCAGGAACGGCTCGAGGTCGTTCTTGCCGTTGCCGAAAACCATTATGGTCCACTCGGCCTGCGCGGCCTTGGGGGACCTGTCGGCGACCTGGGAAACTTCAGGCACCGAGACCTTCTTTATGCTGAGCGGCTCGCCGTCAAAGCCCGTCTGGGCCGAGACGACCGAGGCCAGCATGGATACCGCCACGGCGGATAACGACAACTTTCTCATCATTGGGACCTCCATGACTCTCTTGGAGAAGTTCGTACCTATAGTTTACCCCCTGACCGGCTGCCGGCAAGGGACCATGGGCCCGGGTACAGTCTGGGCCGTATGGCCCACCCGAAGAACCGCTTCCTAAATCTTTCCTTATAATAAAGGGGGCCGGTTTCCGCCGGCCCCCTTCATTCACTGCTTCAGGCTTACTTCGCCTGGTACCACTTTATGAACTCGTCCCACTGAGCGGCCTTGGCCCAGGCCAGTTCGGCGTAGGCGGCGGCGCTATTGGAGTAGGAAGGCAGGTACACGGCTATGCCATGCGAGTTGGAGTAGCTGCTGTTCACGCGGTTATGGACTATAAGGTTATTGGTGATGTAGTCCTGCAGGGTCTTCGCGGAGGCCTTCACGTTCGCGTCCTGGGAGGAGGCGGCGTAGAGGCTCAGGAAGTGCCACAGGTCCTTATTGTCGTCGTAAGCGTAGCTCTGGGTGCCGTTGAGGGCGGTCTTCACGAGCGCCTTCTCGTTGGCGGCCATAGCGGCGGTCACGAAGTTGTTGACGGCGGTCACGAAGCCGTTCATGGCGGAGACCTTCACCAGGCTCTGGGTGTGGTCCTGCGTGCCGTAGTGATCGGCATAGGCGTTGACCGCCAGCTTGCCGAGCTCCATGGCGCTCATCGTGGGGTTCTTCACGAGGGGGCCGAGCAGCAGGTTATAGGTATAACCGTCGCCGGGCTCGGTCTCTTCGGAACCAACGATGTAGTCCACATAGGGGGCGATCTCGTAGTCCACCTCGGGCATCTGCATCAGGCAGGCGTCCGAGCCGTACACGTCGATCTTGCCGATAGCCTTCATCATCAGGCCCATCTGGGGGGTGTTGATGTGGTTGCCGGTCTCGTCATCGTAGGAGATGCCGCGGGTCTCGACCAGGTTGCGGGACTTCACCCAGCCGGCGCCGTGGTTCCAGACCACCAGCATGTACTTCTTGGCGGGGTAAGCGGACTGCGCCCACTTCACGAACTTGACGACGTTGTTGTAGTCGCCCATGTCGGTCTTGCCGAGGTCCTGAAGGACGGGGGAGGTTACCTTATTGGTGTCGTTGTCCTTCTGAACCAGGTAGCGGCGGGTGCTCTTCCAGTCGCCGTCGGCGCTGGAGTAGCCGCTGATGCGACCCATTTCCACTACGACGTTGACCTTGTCGGAGGAGCCGATCTGCTCCATCTCGTTCATGTCCTTGAGCGCATAGGGCTCGAGGTTGTTCTTGCCGTTCACGTAGACCATGATGGTCCACTCTTTGTCGGCTTTGGCCTTGTCAGCGGAGAAGGACGGCACGGGCAGATTGAGCTCGAGGCCGGCTATTTCCTGCTGCAGGGTGGTTTTGTTTATGCCGTCGAAAGATATCTCAGCGGATACCAGGGTCGAGGCGGTCGCGACTAACGCTATGGCTGCGGCTGCTTTCCTTAACATTACTACCTCCAGTACTGCAGTTTGGTCTGGTCTGGTCTGACTGACCTGTATAGTTTACCGTATTCTTGATTATAATCAAGACTAAAGGACCCAGTCAACAAAAAACTTTTGGCCTATTGCTTTTTGGGCCCTTAGTCCTATGGACATGTCAAGCCTTCATAGGAGAAACGCCCGCCAGGCCGCCAGGATCGCGAAAAAGCCTTCAACTCCTCCTTCCCGGCGGCTTGTCAAAGGACCTAGGCCACTAGGCCCGCGGCCTAGGTCCTTTTGTCAGGCCGAAGGGGGTCCTTTGCCTCTATAGGCAGGTCCGGGTTGTTTCATAAACTAGTCTTATAACAACGAACACGGAGGATAAATGAAAAAGATAGCCACCCTGGTTCTCACCGTTTACATGGCCGCCCCGCTGGCCGCCGCCGAACTGGACCGCGCGCCGCAGCTGCCGCCCATAGACGCCGGCATGATACTCAACCAGATACAGCAGAACAACCACAATATATTCCCCCAGCCCAACCCGGTAAAGCCGGACCTCTGCACCTTCACCGAGTTCAAGAACAACAAGTGCTTCTTCAAATGCGAGAGCGGCGACATACTGACCGAGCCCGCGATAAAGCCCGACTTCTCCACCGGCGAGCCGGCCGGCGCCTGCGCCACCCATATCATACGCACCATCCCCGCCGGCCCGCAGTTCCGCGCCGCCTCGGACGTGCAGACCTACAAGAGCTACGCCCTGTACCCCACCGAGAAGGACGCCAAGGCCGCCCTTACCTGGGCCCTCAACGGCCTTAAGTTCGCCAAGGCCGAGGTGACCGCGCAGGCCGTCACCCCCGTCAGCGGCGGCTACGCCTTCAGCGTGCAGTTCCGCGCCGCCGCCAAGCTGGCCATAGAGCCCGGCCCCACCTTCAGCGACGAGCAGGACGCCTATGAGCGCATGTTCGACGCCGCCGAGCGCATAGAGGGCACCGTGGCCACCTACGAAGTGGCGAAATACGAGGACCGCTACTACTACGTCATCGGCTTCTTCCCCTCCGACCGCGGCGCCCGCGCCGCCAGGGGCCCCAAGGCCTGCTTCTTCGACGACATGAAGGGCAACACCTGCGTGTACAAGTGCGCCGGCGGTTCCGCCTACAGCATGCCCGCCCAGCGCCCTGACCCGATGTCCGAGTTCCAGACCGCCTGCCCCGCGGTGGTCTTCCCCTTCTGAACTTCAATAGGATAAACGAGAACAGCCGGCCTTAAGCCGGCTGTTTTTTTACGCCCTAACGGATCTACAGGAAAAGTACAGCCAGCAGGAAAGCCGAGACCGCCGTCAGCGCGGCCGCGGTCAGCCAGCCGCCGTACTCGGGGAAAAGCGCCTTCGCTTCGTAAAGCGGCACCTTTTCCTTCAGCACCGTCACGTCGTTGAGCGAGGTGGAGGCCGTCACCCGGCCCCAGGGGTCTATGACGCCGGAGATCCCGTTGTTGGCCGCGCGCACCACGGGGCGGCGGTTCTCCACGGCGCGGAAGATGTTGGCCGCGAAATGCTGGTAAGGCGCGGCGGTGTCGAGGTACCAGCCGTCGTTGGTTATGTTGACGAAGAGGTCCGCGCCCTGCAGCGTGTCGCCGGCGAAGAGGTACGGGAAGACCGACTCGTAGCAGATGGCGGCGCCGAGCTTCAGCCCGCCGAAGTTCATCAGCGGCTGCGACGGAGCGCCGGGATCGAACTCGCCCAGCGCGGCTACCGGCTTAATGTAGCGCCCGAGCAGGCCGCGCATGGGGACGTACTCCCCGAACGGCACCAGCTGGCGTTTCTCGTAAGTCCCGCGCATCCCGCCGCCGGAGTCCACCAGGAAGGCGGCCACGCGCCGCCCGTCGCCCTTGGATACCGAGCCCACGAAGGCGGTGCCGGAGGAGATCGCCACGGCGGACTTGAGCCAGGTATAGCAGGCCTCGTCGTCTATCCAGCAGGGCAGGGCGTTCTCGGGCCATACCACCAGGTCCGCGCCCTTGGCCTCGCCCAGCAGGCGCTCCAGCCGGGTGCGGATATTGCCGGCCTCGGCGGCGTCCCACTTGGCGTAGAAATCTATGGACGGCTGCAGGAGGGCGACGTTCAGTTCGGCCTTGGGGGCCGGGACCCGAGCCAGTTCGGCGCGGCCGTAAAGCCAGATGCCGGCGAACAGGATCACGGCGGGCAGGAAGCGCAGCGCGCGGCCGGGCCAGCGGAGGTCGCGGGCCAGCAGCGCGCCGGCCAGCGCGCCGGAGAGGGCTATGGCGGCGCCGAGGCCGTAGACGCCGGTGACCGAGCAGATCTGTATGAGGGGCGTGTAGGCGTGCTGGCTGTAGCCCAGCATGAACCAGGGGAACCAGACGGCCTTGGAGCAGAGCCAGACCTTGCCCGACTCGAGCAGGAACCAGCCGGCGGCGAAGACGTATGGCCAGGCTTTGAGCCCGGCTTTCTTCAGGCAGTGGCCGAAGAAGGCCGCCAGCGTGAACTCCAGCGACATCAGCAGGGCGAGCAGCAGCAGGCCCGCGGCGGCAACTCCGGGCGGCACGCCGCCGGCGCGCATGGTGGGGTATATCCAGTAGAGCAGGGCGAGGTAGAACAGCGAGCCGCAGAGCAGGCCGCCGGCTGCGGCGGCGCGGCGGGTTTTGGCCTTGACGATGTAATAAGCCAGCGGGGCGAGGGCGCCCCAGGCCAGCCAGCCCAGGTCGAACTTAGGCTGGCTCAGCGCCAGCATCCCGGCCGAAACCACCGGCCAGACGATCAAAGGGATCTTCTTCAAACGGATCTTCATCG
>CALMZU010000035.1 GCA_937870775.1 uncultured Elusimicrobia bacterium | reverse complement strand
GACCATAAGCATGAAAAGCAGATAAAGGCCCATGTGCCGCAGGGCGACCTTTTTCAGTTTAGCCGGCAGTATTTTCATGGCTTTAGTTTACAAATTATAACGGGCGCTATCGAACCGCCCCGGCGCCGGGGCTTCGGATTTCAGTATAATAGACGGATATTGATATTGGTCAGCAAGGAAAGAATATGAACAAGAAAATGTTTCCGGCCATCTGCGCCCTGCTTCTGGGCGCCGCCATACCCGCCGCGGCCTCCGACTGCCCCGGCTTCCTGCCCCCCAACGACATGAAGATCCCCGTTGGTTCGCCGGCCGGCAAGGGTATAGGCCAGGACCAGTTCAACCAGGTGCTGGACACCATACAGAAGATCTACGCGCCCATAGTGGCGCAGCGCGGCGGCAAGCTGGTGATAAAGCGCCTGTGGGACAACGCCACCGTCAACGCCTCCGCCATGCAGAGCGGCAACAGCTACATACTCAACATGTACGGCGGCCTGGCCCGCCACGAGGCCGTGACCATGGACGGCTTCGCGCTGGTGGTCTGCCACGAACTGGGCCACCACCTCGGCGGCGCGCCCAAGAAGGACAGCCCCTATTACGGCAACGCCTGGGCCTCCAACGAGGGCCAGTCCGACTATTACGCTTCGCTGAAGTGCCTGCGCCAGGTCTTCGCCGACCCGGCCGCCAAGGCTTTCACCCGCGCCTCCGACGACACCGCCGAGGCCGCGCTGGCCTGCAAGGCGGCCTTCAAGGACCCCGACGAGCAGGGCTTCTGCATAAGGAGCGCCAAGGCCGGCAAGTCCGTTACCAAGC
The DNA here is from genome assembly GCA_937870775.1 of uncultured Elusimicrobia bacterium. Taxonomy (GTDB): domain Bacteria; phylum Elusimicrobiota; class Elusimicrobia; order Elusimicrobiales; family UBA9959; genus UBA9959. The sequence goes on along the minus strand of CALMZU010000035.1, from coordinate 991 downwards.
TCTTCATGACGCTGCACAACGAGACCACCGAACCGCGTTACGACACCCCCGACCCGAAGATAGTCACCGCGATGTTCGACAGCCACCCGGCCACGCAGTGCCGCCTGGACACCTACCTGCAGGGCGCCATCTGCGCCCAGCCGGTAAGCGCCTCCTTGAGCGAGGACGACCCGGTGCCCGGCACCTGCACCCGCTCCGGCGGCTTCAAGACCGGCTTCCGCCCCCTCTGCTGGTACAAGCCCGAGAGCGCCAGCGAGCTGATGGCCCCCGGCGAGAAACTGCCGGCCTTCAACCCCGGCTACGCCTTCGGCACGCTGCGCGACGGTTTCGCCTGGTAAAGCGCGCCGCGGCCAATAAAAAACGCCGGGACCGCCCGGCGTTTTTTATTGGCTGACGCGGCCTAGCGGCGCCGGCGGCCGAGTATGCGCAGTATGCGCAGGAAGAGGTTGATGATGTCCATGTACAGCGCGGCGGCGCTGTCCACGGCGTTGTCCAGGGTCTTAGGTATGTTGTTGGCGCGGCCCCAGTCGTAGCCGACATAGCCGCAGAAGATCAGCACCACTATCCAGTCGGTGATGCCGTGCTCGCGGTGCAGCACGAAGGTGTCGAAGAGCTCGAAGAGTATGACCAGCAGCAGCGATATGGCCAGCGCCGTGTGTATGCGCTTGAAGAAGGCCGGGAACATGGAGCCCAGCACCATCATGGCGAACGTCACGCCGCCGGTTATCTGCATGGCCTCCACGACCAGCTCCGGGTCGTAGCGGCTCACGAAAATATTTATTATCAGGCCGAACGGGAACACCACCAGGTTGTAGCCCAGGAAGCTGACGATCGGCTTCGTCGACGTATTGAACAGGAACACGCCGCCCAGGCACAGGGCGAAGTAGCCTATGAAGAACACCCACGGGTTTATCCCGATCAGGGCCGAGGCGGGAATGTACTTCACCATCATCCAGTTGACGAAGAAGCCCCAGCACAGCACCAGGCCCAT
>CALMZU010000034.1 GCA_937870775.1 uncultured Elusimicrobia bacterium | reverse complement strand
TATGGATAAGGTTTATTATTTCGACAACAATGCGACCAGCAGGGTGGCGCCGGAAGTGGCGGCCGAGATGCAGCCCTTCTTCAACGAGCTGTACGGCAACCCGTCCAGCATGCACTTCTTCGGCGGCGGCAACCAGAAGTACCTCGACCTCGCCCGCAAGCGCGTGGCCGACCTGCTCGGCGCCACGCCCGAGGAAATAATCTTCACCAGCTGCGGCACCGAGTCCGACTCCACCGCCATCTGGTCCACCATACAGTCCTACCCCGAGAAGAACCACTTCATCACCACCAAGGTCGAGCACCCCGCCGTGCTGAACCTGGCCAAGCACATGGAGCAGAAAGGCTACCGCGTCACCTACCTGCCGGTGGACGGCGCCGGCCGGATAAACCTCGACGACCTCAAGACCGCGCTCACGCCGGACACCGCGCTGGTGTCCATGATGTGGGCCAACAACGAGACCGGCGTGGTCTACCCCGTGGAAGAAGCCGCCCGCCTGGCCCATTCCCGCGGCGCGCTGTTCCACACCGACGCCGTGCAGGCCGTGGGCAAGGTTAAGATAAACCTCGCCGAGACCAAGATAGACCTGCTTTCCCTCTCCGGCCACAAACTGCACGCCCCCAAGGGCATAGGCGCGCTGTATGTGCGCAAGGGCGTGCGCTTCTCGCCGTTCATGCTGGGCGGCCACCAGGAGCGCGGCCGCCGCGCCGGCACCGAGAACGTGCCGTACATCGTGGGTCTCGGCAAGGCCGCCGAGCTCGCCGCGCAGAACCTGGAGAAAGAGAACACCTACGTTAAGGACCTGCGCGACAGGCTGGAAGCCGGCCTGCTCAAGATAAAGAACACCCGCGTGAACGGCGGCGGCGCCGAGCGCCTGCCCAACACCACCAATATCAGCTTCGAATATATCGAAGGCGAGAGCATACTGCTGATGCTGAGCGAAAAAGGCATCTGCGCCAGCTCCGGCAGCGCCTGCACGTCGGGCTCGCTCGAGCCTTCGCACGTGCTGATGAGCATGGGCGTGCCGCAGACCTACGCGCACGGCTCGCTGCGCCTGTCCTTGAGCGTGTACAACACGCAGGAAGAGGTGGACTACATCATAAAGGAACTGCCGGCCATCATAGACCGGCTGCGCGCCATCTCCCCGTTCGCCGACGGCAAGCCGCTCTTCGGCATGGACGCCTGCGCCACGCACGACCATCACCACTGAGCTGCAAAGGGCCGCCTTGGGGCAATATGGCTGCTTAATTCTCGTTGGTAATGGCGCTGTCTGTCGAACCAGCGGGGGTATCCCCTGCTTCCCAATCCACTCCGAGAGTCTTTATCCCTTTTAGTTTCTCGGCCATTCCGGCGGCGTCACCCCACCCGCCTCGCGCGCTTGCAGTAATTTTTCCGTCCTTAATGAAGTAGAAAACAGGCGAAGAGTAAATTTCAAATTCAGGCCAATCCGATTTCAGGTAGGCGACATAGGCTTTTGTTGCATGGTTTTTATTCCAAGCCGCTACTGACCGGAAGTAACTGTTCCATGTTATAAATATCGCATGTTGGGAAAAGAAATCCCTGAGTGTAGGATTCTTTTCTATATCGGAGAGGGCGCGTTTCGTGGCGCCGCATGTGGGGATTCCGGTAACTATTACCATGGGGTTGTTCCCGGTGGTCAGTGAGGTGAGTTCGGCTGAAGTACCGCCGCTTTTTACGTCATAGACGCGATGTGTTTTCTCCGTTGGTCCTTTGCCAGCGGTCAATTCCGGTATCGGAGTGTAGTTCAACCCTGGATATTTGGCGGCCAGTTTATTCGCAGATTTAAATTCCCGATAATCAAGGAAATAGTCGTACATGCTCTCGATAACTTCTTTCCTTGGCTGTCCTCTTCTTTCCATTTCAACGAACAGGCGGCCAAGTTCCTTCATCGGCGCGTCTCCAGGATTGTTCAACAAGGTGTTGGCTATAAGGAAGAAGGCTGTTTCGAGCGTGTCTGGAGAGGCGGTCTTGATAACGGAGATCTTTAGTTTCGGAGCGAGTCTGTTGTAGATATCGCGCCCGGCCAAGACCCTGTCCTCAAAAGTTTCTTTGTCGGCAACAAGGCGATCCGTCGTATATTTCAGTGTTTCTACGTAGCCGTTGAAATCGACAAGGCCAATCCGGTAAAGTCCGTCGGCTAATCTTGCGCCCCCGTATATGTCCCAAGCTTCCAGCCTATGCTGCACTTTGCCATCCTGCATAAAATAAACCCCGGGGGTGCGCGTTAGGTCGATGTCGGTCCAATCTGTTGAGGCATAGGGAAGTCTGTATTTCAGGTTGTGCTCGGAGTTCCACTTTGCAAGTTGCTTGGGGACAAAGTTGTTGCTGAGGGCGAGGAATTCTCCGGAGAGCTTCTTCAGCCGGTCGTTGCCTTCAATGAAGGAGACAGCATTACTGCAGATGTTGCAGAATATTGAACCGACGAATATCACTTTTGCTCCGTGTCCTGTTTCCGGGACCGATTCCGCCGTTAAGCGGGCATAAGTTGGGTCAATGCTGAAGACCCGGTATTTGCTGTCCGACGCAAGACTGTCGTTTATTTCCGGGATGAAGTTGAGATCGTATTGCGGGTAGTTTTTGTGCATCTCCCCGGCTTCCTTGAACATGCGTGCGTCTATGTAGGCCAGCTGGAGATATCCGGCGTTTTCGCGAGAGACGAGCCCACGTGATTCCAATTCCCGGAACAGCTGTTCAAAAGCATGGACCGTATCTTTGTCGGTGCGGAACAGACATACGTAGGGCATGGTTTCGCCAAGGAGTTTAAGGGTGGAGTCTTCCTGTGCTTGAAGGTTTGCCTTGTACAGGTTTCCCTGCATTTCCTTGAATATTTTTAACACCCGCTCTCCTTTTGATGCGGTTTCCATTTTGAACTCGGCAGGGTTTTCCATGATGGCTTTTATGGCTTTGCCGGAATCTTCCAGTCCGGTCGCCCGGCATGATCCTATAAAACCTCCCAAAAATATAGCGAGAAAAAGCGCGCTGAATTGTTTCATGGTTGTTCCCCCGAGAACATCCGGCGGCCATGAAGGACA
>CALMZU010000033.1 GCA_937870775.1 uncultured Elusimicrobia bacterium | reverse complement strand
ATATCCAGGTCGGCGGTGTTGTTGGTATAGGTGCCGCCGCGGGCGAGGTAGCGTTCCTCCGCGGATTTTACGGAGGCTATCAGGGACATCGCTTCGGCCACGCGGGCCTTCTCGACGACCTTGAAATACTGCGGGATGGCTATGGACGCGAGAATACCGATGATGAGCACGACGACCAGCAGCTCTATCAGCGTGAAACCTTTACGATTCGTAGTCATTTGATCCTTCCCCCTTAGGGCTGTCCGTTAATTTTGCGCCCGGCGCGATTCGAACGCGCGGCCACCCGCTTAAAAGGCGGATGCTCTACCACTGAGCTACGGGCGCTCTATACTTCAGTTCACAATTATACAAAAAAAAGGACCGTCCGCAAGAGCGCCAGGCTGACGCTCGCGGACGGCCCTGTTCTTTCCAGGACTTTATTTCAGCAGTTCGTTCTGGACGTTGCCGTTGGCGCTGGTAACGGCCGGGGCGTTCGGCACGTTGCAGGTCAGGGTGTAGGTGCCGTAACGGTCCGCAACGGAACCGTTGGTGGTCTGGCGCTGTACGCTGAGCATATAGCACGGACCCGTGGAACAGCTGCCGGCGCCGCTGATAGTGGCTTTGAAGAACTTGGTGGTGATGTCGCTGGTGCCCATGTTGGGATAGGAGATATCCAGGTCGGCGGTGTTGTTGGTGTAGGTGCCGCCGCGGGCGAGGTAGCGTTCTTCCGCCGACTTTACGGAGGCGATCAGGGACATCGCTTCGGCCACGCGGGCCTTCTCGACGACCTTGAAGTACTGCGGTATCGCTATGGAAGCGAGAATACCGATGATAAGTACGACGACCAGCAGCTCTATCAGTGTGAAACCTTTGCGTTCAGTATGCATTTTAGCCTCGATAATTTTGACTTTTTTCCCCTGCGGATTTCCAATCCTAAAACGATATATAAATAATCCATCCCAGTCAAGCCGCGCCGGCGGGCTTCGCCCGGGATACGCCCCGTCCTCGCTCGGGCCTGAGGCCCGGCTCGGACGCCCTGCGGGTAATTTTTGCTAAACGCAAAAATTAGGGCTATCCTGCGCTGCCGCTTCCGGCGCATTGCGCCGGCGGGCTTCGCCCGGGATACGCCCCGTCCTCGCTCGGGCCTGAGGCCCGGCTCGGACGCCCTGCGGGTAATTTTTGCTAAACGCAAAAATTAGGGCTATAATATATGCCCATGGCGGGAAGAAGAAGATTCAAGGTCAAGGTACGCGGCAAGGTCCGCAACCAGTTGCTTCGCCGCGGCGGCGCCGCCGCCGGCCTGGCGCTTGGCCTGGCCGCCGCGCTGTGGTTCCTCGGCGCCGCCTTCAAGGTCTCGCACAATTTCCTGACCGGCCGTTTCCTTTCCTTCAACCAGGGTTCTTTCGAGGTGAACTGCCCCGCGACCGGCGTGGCTGAATCGCTGCGCTCGCTGACCGAGGCGGCGTCGAAGGCGCCGCTCACCGCCCGGCGGTGCGCCGCGCTGGCCGCCGACATAAAGCGTCTTCATCCGGGTCTCGCCACCGTAAAGATAGGCCGCAATTTCGTCACCGGTAAAGCCCGCATCACCGCCGAGCCGGAGACCGCCGTAGCCGAGGTGCTGCTGAACGGCGCCACCTCCTACCTCGGCGCCAGCGGAAGGTTCATGCCGGAGAACCTCTCCTCCTCCGGCGATGTCCCTTTCCGCGTGGAGGTTCAGGCGGAAGGCCCCCAGCCCTCGCTGGCCTCTTTCATATCCGCCGTAAAACCCCTGTCCGTCCTGTTCGACCGCAAGCCGGTCACCCTCTCCTGCCGGCTGCCGGGCGACGGCTGCCTTTTCAGCCTGGAGGACGGCTCTTCCGTGCTCTGGGGGGAATTTGAATTCACGCGCACAAAAATATTAAGATTGAACGAAGTAATGGAGAGAGCTTCCCGGTATAAAGGCGGTCCGCTTCGCGTGGACCTCAGGTATTTCAGGGAAGGCAAGATCTTCGTTTCCGCAGTAAAATAAATATCGATTTCCGGCCCCTGCCGGGACCTATTGGAAGCGGCCTTCCGCTAGTTTTCTTTGGAGCATCATATGGGAAAATCCGAAATAATCGCCGGGCTCGACATGGGGTCGAGCCGGGTCACCTGCGTAATAGCCGAGCGCGACGACGAGCACAATAAGATCCGCATCCTCGCCGGCGCCTCGGCCCCGTGCAAGGGACTCAAGGGCGGCGTGGTCGTCAATATCGACGAGACCGCCCGCGCCATAGAGCACGTGATGGACGCCGCCGAGAGCAAGGCCAACGAGGTCGTCGGCGAGGTGTACCTCGGCGTGCGCGGCGCGCATATCAACGCTTTCGACAACCGCGGCGGCTACAACATAGCCCGCACCGACAAGGAAATAACCAGCGAGGACGTCGCCAACGTCATCGAGAACGCCAAGACCATACAGATAGCCCCCGACCACGAGATACTGCACGTGATACCGCAGGGTTTCTCGCTGGACCGCCAGCGCGGCGTGCCGAACCCCATCGGCATGGAAGGCTCCCTGCTCGAGGTGGGCGTGCACATCGTCACCGCGTCCAGCTCGACGATAAACAACCTGATGAAGTCCGTCTCCAAGGGCGGCTTCCGCGTCGTGGCCCCTATCTACACGCTGCTCGCCGTCGGCGAGCTCGTCGTGTCCGAGGAAGAGAAGGACCTCGGCTGCCTGCTTATAGACGCCGGCGGCCAGACCACCTCCATCGGCATCTACTCCGAGGGCAGCATACATTTCTCGAAGGAGATCCCGCTCGGGGGCGACCACATCACCCGCGACATAGCCTACGGCCTCGGCACCACGATGGCCGTCGCGCAGGAGATAAAGGAGAAGCACGGCGCCGTGTTCTCCAGCATGATCGAGGACGACAAGACCATCAATATCACGCGGCTCGACGCGCGCACCAAGAAGGAAGTGAAGCCCCGCGAACTGCTGGATTTCATACAGCCCCGCGCCGAGGAGATCTTCGAGAAGATCAACCAGCTGGTGCAGGTGTCCAACTACGCGGAACTCCCCGGCGGCGCGGTGCTGACCGGCGGCGGCGCGCTGCTGAAGGGCATGCCCGAGGCCGCGGAACAGCTGCTGGACCTCCGCCAGGCCAGGCTCGCCCTGCCGGCGCAGGAGATCCTGCAGTGCCCCGAGGAGTACATGACCCAGTCGTACCTCGGAGCCGTGGCCCTGGTCTGCTACCCGCACCTCAAGTCGTGGACCTCCGACGTCCCCGGCCCGGCGCGCGGCGGCTCGGTGGAGAAGAAGCTCTGGCGCTGGTTCAAGGACCTTTTCTAAGCGGCCCGGACGGGAACACATATGCCTGAAAACAGGATCCGTTACAACAACGATTTCCAGGACCGCGAGGCGGTCATAAAGGTCATCGGCGTGGGCGGCGGCGGCGGCAACGCGGTGAACCGCATGGTCGCGGCCGACATACGCCTCGTCGAGTTCCTCGCGGTCAACACCGACGCGCAGGACCTGCGCCGCAGCAAGGCGCCCAACCGCATACAGATCGGCGAGGGCCTCACCAAGGGCCTCGGCGTGGGCGGCGACCCGTCGAAGGGCAAGGACGCCGCGCTGGAGTCCGTCGAGATGATAAAAGAGGCCGTCGCGGACGCCGACCTGATCTTCGTGACCGCCGGCATGGGCGGCGGCACCGGCACCGGCGCCGCTCCCGTCGTGGCGCAGATAGCCAAGGAGACCAACCCCTCCTCCCTCGTGATAGGCGTCGTCACCCGTCCTTTCCGCTTCGAGGCCTCGGTGCGCGCCGAGCAGGCGCAGGCCGGCATACAGGAGCTCCGCAAGCACGCCGACTGCGTGCTTGTCATCCCCAACGACAGGATACTTTCCGTGGCCGACCGCGATACCTCCACCGAGGAGGCCTACCGCATGGCCGACGACGTGCTGCGCCAGGCCATACAGGGCATCTCCGACGTGATAACCCGCAGCGGCGCGATCAACGTCGACTTCCAGGACGTCAAGAAGATCATGACCAAGTCCGGCGAGGCGCTTATAGGCATAGGCCGCGCCTCCGGCGAGGACAGGCACCTCGAGGCCGCCAAGGCGGCCGTGCACTCCCCGATGCTGGAGAACGCCGTCATCGACGGAGCCAAAGGTATACTCGTCAACTTCACCAGTTCCAAGGACATCCGGATCGTCGAGGTCAACGAGGCGATGGAGTACATCAACAAGCACGCCAACCCCGACGTCTTCATAAAGTACGGCCAGGCCTTCGACGACACCCTCGGCGACGAGATGAAGATAACGGTGATAGCCACCGGCTTCCCGTCCAACCGCGGCGAACTGGCCAGCGACCTGGGGCGCCGCCGCGCGATGACCGTTGGCGGCAAGCGCCAGCGCCGCCTCGACGACGATTTCCTGCCCGAGGAGAGGGTTTCCTCGCGGGAGGAAGACCTTGAGAAACCCGCCTACCTGCGCCGCCAGAGCGGCACCAGGCGGCTGAAATAACACGGGGGGAGAGTCCGATATGGCCATAAACCTGAACCTGCTGCTTAAAGTGATGGTGCAGAACAAGGCCTCGGACACGCACATCCGCGGCGACTCCCAGGTCTACCTCCGCATCAACGGCGTCATCACGCCGATCAATTCCTCCAACATGACGCAGAAGGAAGTGGAGGACATGATCTTCCCGCTGATGAACGCCCGCCACAAGGCGATCTTCGCCGACAAGCACGAGGTGGACTTCTCCTTCGACGGCGGCGAGCTCGGCCGCTTCCGCTTCAACGTCTTCACGCACAAGGGCAAGATCGGCGTGGCGATACGCCACATCCCGCTTAAGATCCCGACGTTCGAGGAGCTCCGGCTGCCGGTCGACTCGATCAAGAAGCTGCTGACGAACGAGCGCGGCCTGATCCTGGTCACCGGCATCACCGGTTCCGGCAAGACCTCCACGCTGGCCGCGATGATAGAGCACCTGAACCAGACCTGGGACTCGCATATCATCACGATAGAGGACCCCATTGAGTTCTCGTTCTCCGAGAAGCGCTGCATCATAAGCCAGCGCGAGCTCGGTTCCGATACCACCTCCTTCGTCGACGCGCTGCGCGCCGCTATGCGCCAGGACCCAGACATCATCCTGGTAGGCGAGATGCGCGACCTGGAGACCACGCAGGCGGCGATCACCGCCGCCGAGACCGGCCACCTGGTGTTCGCGACGCTGCACACCATGAACGCCGTGCAGACTATCTCCCGCATCATAGACCTTTACCCGCCGCACCAGCAGGCGCAGGTGCGCCTGCAGCTCTCCGAGTCGCTGCGCGGCATCATCTCGCAGCGCCTGCTGCCGTGCACCAAGGGCGGCCGCCTGCCCGCCGTGGAGATCATGGTCAACACCGCCCACGTCAAGAAGATGATCGCCGAGAACACGATAGAGGCGGTCACGCAGGCCATCACGAAGGGCGGCTTCTACGGCATGCAGACCTTCAACCAGTCGCTGGTGAAGCTGCACAAGGAAGGCATGGCCAAGCTCGAGGACATCCTGCAGGCGGCTACGAACCCCGACGACGTGCTGCTCGCGATAAAGGGCATAGAGCAGGAGATAGAGCCGGGACGCAGCAAGTAGAGATTTTCATCCAGTTCTTACGACGAGGTGACCTATGTTCGCTGAAGGCTATATCGGCATCGCCGGCATAATAGGCGTGGGCAAGTCCACGCTGACGATGGAGCTCTCCAAGGCCCTGAACTTCGAGCCCGTGCTCGAGGAGGTCGGCGGCAACCCGTACATCGAGGACTTCTACGGCGACATGGCCAAGTACGGCACGATCATGCAGGTGTGGCTGCTGAACCACCGCTTCCGCCAGCACCGCGAGTTCGTCAGCCGCATCAGCCTCGGCAAGATCCGCGGCGTCGTGCAGGACCGCACCATCTGGGAGGACACGATCTTCGCGCGGATGCTCAACAACCACCCCGACAAGATCATCTCCGACCGCGACTACAACACCTACCTCGACCTCTTCGACAACATGGTGCTGAGGGAGCTCGTGTTCCCGCAGCTGATGATCTTCCTCGACTGCCGCGTCGAGACCTCGATAGCGCGCATCAAGGCGCGCGGCCGCAACATGGAGAAGGGCATAGACCCGATGTACCTCAAGAGCCTGCAGGAGAACTACTACGAGTTCATAGAGGAGATGGAGGACGCCGGCGTGCGCATCCTCCGCCTCAACTGGGAGACCTACCAGCCCATAAGCGAGGTCGTTCGCCTCGTGCACGAGTACTCGCTGAAGCCGTCGCACTTCACCAAGTGGGTGAGGCCGCTCAGGAAGCTGGGCCTCGACAACGAGGCCAACCTGCCGAAGAAGCTGGCGGCGGTGCGCTGATGCGGGCCAACGGCATCGTCATCGCCATAGACGGCCCCGCCGGCGTGGGCAAGTCCACCGTCGGGAAACTGGTGGCCTCGCGTCTCGGCTACCGCTTCATAAGCACCGGCAAGATGTACCGCGCGCTGGCGTGGAAGGCGCTGGAAGCCGGCGTGTCCCTCGAGGACGACGCCGCGCTGGTGGCGCTTGCGCGTGCGCTGAAGTGGGAATTCCCGAAGGGCGCCGGCCCGGAAGCCGACGTCGCGATTGACGGCCGCCGCCTGGAACGCGAACTCGTCGACGAGCGTACCGGCCGGGCCAGTTCCGCCATAGCCAAGCTCCCCGGCGTAAGGCTTTTCATGAAGGACATGCAGCGCCAGGCCGGCCTCGAAGGCGGCGTGGTGATGGAAGGCCGCGATATCGGCACCAACGTGTTCCCTGACGCCGAGTTGAAGGTCTACCTGGACGCTTCGCCGAAGGCGCGCGCCGAGCGCCGCGTCGCGCAGCTCAAGGCGCAGGGCCTTCCCGCCGATTACGACGAGATACTCGATTTCATCGTGAAGCGCGACGCGCAGGATTCCGGCCGCGCGGTGAACCCGCTCAGGAAGGCCGACGACGCGCTGTACCTGGATTCGACCTCGATGCCGCGCGACCAGGTCGTCGCTTCCATCGTGGACATGTTCGGCAAGGCGGGGGGGAAGTAAAAGCCAATGCCGGCCAATCCCAACGTCGAACGCCCGCTGCTGCTCAGGTTCGTCTATCTCTTGATGCGCGTCATCTTCAGGGTCTTCAACCGCATCAGGGTGGAGGGCCTGGAGAATATCCCGCCCGACGGCCCGCTTATCGTGGCCTGCAACCACCTTTCCAACGCCGACCCGCCTTCGCTGCTCTCCTATATCGCGCTGGTGCGCCTGCCGAACATCATCGCCAAGAAGGAACTGTTCTCCATCTGGCCCCTCGGCTGGGCCCTGAACAACTGGGGCGGCATACCGGTGGACCGCAAGCGCGCCGGCGGCGACCTCGGCGCCCTGCGCGGCTCCCTGGCCGCCCTCGAGGCCGGCGGCTGCCTGGTGATCTTCCCGGAAGGCACCCGCGCCATGGGGCGGGTGCTCAAGCCCAAGTCCGGGGTGGCCCTGCTGGCCCACAAGTCCGGGGCGCCGGTGCTCTGCGCCCGTATTTTCAACAGCGATAATTTCTCAAAATTAGGTAAAATAACTATTAAGTACGGAGGCCTCAGGCGCTTCGAGCCGCCCGCCGACGGGGATATGAAGGCCGCGTACACCGCTTTTTCGGAAGCCGTCATGGCCGACATCTTTTCTATAAAAGAGGAGCAGTAGCCACCATGGAAACCAACGAGACCCAGCACCCCGAAACCCCGCAGGAAGCCCCCAAGGAGCAGCCCGCGCAGCAGCCGCAGCAGCCTTCCCAGCCCGCCCCGGAAAAGCCCGCCGACGACGGAATGTCGATGGCAGACCTGCTGAAGGCCGAGGCCGAGGTGAACGAGAAGATCTACTCCCGCGGCGTGGTCTCCGTTAAAGTGGTGCAGGTCACCCCGGAGTTCGTCCTCGTCGACATTGGCGAGAAGAAAGAGGCCGCGATCCCGCTGGCCGAGTTCCAGGACGAGAAGACCCCGGTCCCCGGCGACGAAGTGCAGGCCGTGCTGGACAAGAAGGGCGGCGAGGGCCGCTACACGATGATGTCCCACCGCCGCGCCCGCGAGAAGGCCGCCTGGGAAACGGCGAAGAAGCTTTTCGAGGCCAAGGAGCGAGTGAAGGGCAAGGTGGTGGAGTTGGTGAAGGGCGGCTACATCGTCGACATCTCCGGCATGCGCGCCTTCATGCCGCTGTCGCTGTCCGAGCTCGGCGGCGCCCACAAGCACTATCTGCCGGTCAACGCCAAGGTCAAGTTCTACATCATCGACTTCAACGAGAAGGACCGCAAGGTCGTCGTCTCCCGCCGCCAGGTGCTGGAGGAGGACGAGAAGCAGCGCCGCGGCGAGGTGATGGCCGAGATAGCCCCCGGCCGCATCGTGCGCGGCGTGGTCTCCAAGGTCACCGAGGAGGGCCTGCTGGTCCGCTTCCAGGGCATAGAGGGCTTCGTGCAGGCCGCCGACGTGGCCTGGCGCAACCCGGCCGAGGCGCTGAAGACCTACAAGCGCGGCCAGCGCGTGAAGTGCAAGATCCTCTCCGTCGACAAGGCCGGCGAGAAGCTGACGTTCGGCCTGAAGCAGCTGATGCTGAACCCCGTCGACATGCTCAAGCGCAAGTTCGCCTACAAGTCCCGCGTCAGCGGCAAGGTGGTCTCGGTGACACCCGAGGGCGCCGTCCTGAAGGTCAGCGAACAGGTGGAAGCCTTCATAGTCCCCGAGGACTACGGCGCCGAGGGCGCGCCCAAGGAAGGCCAGTCCGTCGCCGGCGTGGTCTACGCGATCGATCCCGACAACTTCAGGCTCAAGCTCTCCGTCAAGCGCTGCGAGGAGTTCGAGGACCGCAAGCGCATGGCCCAGTACCTCAAGGGCTCTCCTTCGCTGACCCTCGGTCAGATACTCCTGGAGAACTCGGAGGACGAAGGTGAGTTATGAGAAGCGTCCTTCCGTTCTAAAGGACGCTTCCCGCAGACTGCTGCATTCATACGGAGCGCCGCTCGGCATGTTCTTGTTCGTTGTGCTGGCGGCGCTTTACATTTTCATGGGCCGCGGCGGCCGCGCGCTGCCGGAATTCCCGCGCACGCCGGAGGAGTTCATGCAGGCCTCCAAGGCCGAGCGCCGGCTCGAGGAGCTGGGCCGCCGCCTGGCGTCCGATCCCGACGACATAAAGGCCCTCGCCGAGTCCGGCAGGCTCAAGTACCAGCTGGGCGGGTCCCGCTACCTCGAGGCCATAGCCGACCTGGAGCGCGCCCGCTCGCTGGGCCTGGCCGACCCGCGCACGTTCTACTACCTCGGCAGCATGTACCAGTCCGTCGGCCTCTACGATTTCGCGGCGCAGGAATACCGCCGCTTCCTCAACAACTTCCCCGACGACGCCGAGGCCAGGATGCTGCTGGCGAAGCTCTGCTACGCCAACGGGGACTTTCCCGGCGCCATAAAAGAGTACGAGCGCCTGCTGGCCTCCCGTAAGGACGACCCGGTGCTGCTCGAGAACCTGGCGCTGGCGCGCTGGAAGAACGGCCAGGACCATTCCTCCGTGCTCTCCGACCTGCGCGCCCTCGGGGGCACCGGCGCCTTCCTCGCGGATTACGCCGAGGGACGCATAGCCTACGAATCGGGCAACTATCCGAAGGCCCTGGACGCTCTAGGGCGGGCCATAAACGCTTCCGATTCCGCCGGGGCTTTCGCCGACAAGGCCGAACTTTACTGGATGGCCGGCGACGCCGCCTGGCGCGGCAAGGACGCCGCCGCCGCCGCGCTTTACCTGGGCGAACTGCTCAAGGTCAGCCCGGGACACGAGGAAGGCCGCGCGCTGCTTGCCAAGGCCGTAAAGGCCTCCGCGCGCAAACCGGCCCGCAAGTAAGCGCCGGGCGGGGGAACGGCTGCAGACATGGATATCCGTACGACCTTTAAAGGACTGGCCCTGGCGGCCCTCGCCGCGGCCTTCGCCCCGGGCGCGCTGAGCGCCGAGGAGAACAAGGTCATCGTGAAGGACTTCGCCTGGAAAGTCCTCGCCACCGAACATTTCGACATCCACTACTACCCGGCTTCCGAGCCCTGGCTGGACTACGCCGCCAAGGTGCTTGAGGACGCCTACCGCCGCGAGACCGCGGACCTCGTCCCGACGATGACGAAGCGGGTCCCGTTCTTCCTGTACGCCTCGGTCAACGACATGGAGCAGACCAACGTCTCCGACGTGTCCGACGGCATAGGCGGCCTTACCGAACCCTACAAGGACCGCTTCATGGTCTGGTCCGACGGTTCCAAGGCCTGGCTGAAGGAAGTGATAGAGCACGAGTTCGCGCACGAGGCGCAGTTCGCGATACTGATAGACGGTTTCTGGAAGAGCGCGCGCATACTGAAGACCTACGTGTACCCGCTGTGGATGCTGGAAGGCATTTCCGAATACGAGACCGGCATGGCCGACTACGCCGTCGAGAAGATGTACGTGCGCGACGCGGCCCTCTCGGGCGGCCTGATCCCGCTTTCCAAGTTGAACCAGTTCGGCCACCTGAAGCCGCACCAGACCACGCTGGCCTACAAGACCGGCGCGCAGGCCATACGCTTCCTCGCCGGACAGTACGGCCAGGACAAGCCGCGCCGCATGCTGGAACTGTTCCGCACCCGCTACGACGCCGGCTCGGTGCTGCTGCCGCTGATCGGCGCCGACCTGCGCGATTTCGAACGCAAGTTCGCCGAGTATACCGAGTTCAAGTATCTCGCCGAGGCCAAGGCGGAGCGCCTGCAGGAACCGGGACTTTACGGGCGCCGCCTGACGTCGGGTTCCGACACCATACCCGAATTCAACCTGAGCCCGGCCCTCTCACCCGACGGCAAGACGCTGGCCTGGCTGTCCACGCGCTCCGGCCACCCGCCGGAACTGCGGCTGCGGGACCTTTCCGGCGGCCGCGAGCGCGTGCTCACCGCGCTGGAGGCCGGCGCCGAGAACATCCCTTACGGCAGGTTCACCAAGCCGCTGCGCAGCCTGGCCTGGTCGCCCGACGGCAGGTACCTCGCCTTCAGCGGCCAGAAGAACCACCGCGAGTACGTCTACCTTTACGAACCCGCCACCGGGAAAGTCTCGCGCTCCTCGGTGGAGGGCCTGGCCGAGATGCGCCAGCCGGCTTTCTCGCCCGACGGCAAAAGCCTGGCCTTCGTCGGCATGAGCGGCTCATATAACGACATTTACGAGGTCCCGGTAGAGCGGCTGGCGGCCGGCGGCGAACTGCCCGCGGCGGCCGCCCTGCGCCTCACCTCCGACGCCTCCGACGATTCCTCGCCGGCCTACGGCCCCGGCGGCGAGCTGGCCTGGTCCTGCGAGACGGATTCCGCCTCCGGTCCGCGCCGCGCGCTGTGCCTGAAAGATCCCGGAGGGGCGGCCCGCGCCTCCTACCCCACGTCGGGCAACGTCTACGACCCGGTCTTCTCCGCCGACGGTTCCGCGCTGTACTTCATCTCCGACGCCGGCGACGATTTCGAGCTCTACATGCTGGATAACCGCGCCGGGAAAGTCTTCAGGATGACGCGCAGCCTCGGCGGTATTTTCGATCCCGCGGTCTCCGGCGGCAAGGTTTATTTCTCGGCCTTCCGCCGCGGCGGCATGGACGTCTACGAGTCCGCGCCGGAGAATTTCCTGTACGAGGACGCCGGCCTTTCCGCCCCCGCGGTCACTGCCGCTTTCGAGGTGCCCAAGGCCAGCGGCACCGTGAACCCGTACAAGTTCAAGGCCTCCACCGACCTGTTCTTCCCGGCCTTCCTCTTCTCCGCGCCCGGCGGGCTTTTCTGGGTGAACTACTGGCAGGCCTCCGACATGCTGGGAAACCACAACCTCGGAGTGTACCTCAACTACAATTCCGGCTCCGACTACCTGAGCCTGCAGACCAGTTATTCCTACGCGCGCTACCGCATGCCGCTGCTCTTGAGCGCCACCGCGCTGAATTACGACGGGATCATCAATTCCGACGACCTCGAGTACGACAAGCGCTACTCGCGCGGCTCCGTCGGCACGGCGTGGCCCTTCGACCGCTATAACCGCGTGGAACTCTACGCGATAGCGAAGAACGAGAAGAACCGCTACGTCGACGTGGACTATACCGAGGACCTGCGCACGCGCGGCCTGCAGGCCTCATATGTGCGCGACACGATGAACGGGCTGTATCTGACGGCGGTGCGCGGTTCGCGCACGGAACTTTCGTGGCTGGGCGCCGCCCCGACGGCGGGCGGCAACCTGAAATACGACGTGTACCTGCTGCAGTACCTCAAGTATTTCCCGCTCTCCAAGCGTTCCGCGCTGGTCAGCCGCTTCATCGCCGGGCGCAGCACCGGCCGCGACCGCCGCACGTTCGACTTCGGCGGCCTCGGCGGGGTGCGCGCCTTCTCCGGCTCCTCCGACGAGAACGAGAAGCCCGGCGTGCTGATGGAGAACCTGGAGCTGCGGCTGCCGCTGGTAAAGGACATGAACTACTACATGTGGTACATGTTCCCGGATTTCTATTTCAAAGGACTTTACGGTAAGGTGTTCGCGGACTACGCTTACGGCTGGGAGCATGAGCGCGATTTCAGGAACTTCGGCGCGGCCGGCCTGAAGGGCTCCGTGGGCGTGGGCGTGGACCTGCATACGTTCATACTGCAGACCTTCCAGATGGTGCTGAGTTTCGACTACGCGGTGCGCACTACCGACGGAGGGAAGCTGTTCTATTTCTATCTCGGACCGCTGTTCTGACGTATGGCGCGCGGCGGGGGGAATATACTAGAATTCAGATTATGAAGATGAAAAAGATAACGGCAATTTTCCTGGCGCTGGCCATGGCGCCCGCGCTGACGCTCTGCGCGCAGACCGCGCAGAAGAAGACGGCCGCTCCGGCCAAGAAGCCCGCGTCGGCAGCGAAGCCGGCGGCCAGGGCCGCGGCCGCCAAGCCCGTCGCCAAACCCGGCGTGGCGGTCTCCACTTCCGCCGCAAAACCAGCGGCGAAGCCCGCCGCGGCCGCCCCTGAAGCGGCCCAGCCCGCTACCCCTTTCGACGAGGCCGTGCAGAAGCTGAAGTCAGCCGATCCTTCGGTGCGCAGGCAGGGCGCCGCCTGGCTTTCGCAGGCCCGCGATCCCAAAGCAGCGCCCTACCTGGTGAAAGCCCTGGACGACGAGTCCTCCTGGGTGCGCCAGTCCGCCGCCGACGGCCTCGGCCTGCTCGTCTGGCGCGCCGCTTCCCCGAAGCTGGCAGCCATGCTTACCGGCGACAAGGATGCCGCCGTGCGCCAGCAGGCCGCCATATCTCTTTCCTACCTGATGGACCCTGCCGCCGGCCAGGCCCTTATGAAGGCCCTTAACGACGAGGCCCCGGCGGTGCGCTACGCCGCGCTGCATACGCTGGGCGCCATGCGCTACCAGCCCGCCGAGGACACGCTGGCGGGCCTGCTGAAGTCCGACGATCCCAATATGCGCCGCGGCGCCATCTCGGCGCTGGGCCAGATGAAGTCCACCAAGGCCACCGCGGCCCTCACCGCCGCCATCTCCGACGGCGACGTATACGCCAGGCTTGAGGCCATAAAGGCCGTAGGCGACATAGGCGAGGCTTCTGCCGCCCCGTCGCTTAAGAAGCTGCTGGACAAGTCCCAGGAGCCGATGATACGGGTGGAAGCCGCCCTGGCGCTGGCCAAGCTCGGCCGCGACGACGGGCTGGTTACCGCTTTCGAGTACGTGAAGTCCCAGGACATAGGCCTGAAGAACCAGGCCCTGAACGTGGTGGGCATGGTCGGCGACGCGCACAGCCTGCAGTACGTCGAGGAAATGTACGCCGCCGAGCAGGACCCGACCACCAAGGGTATGCTGGACTTCACCCGCCAGCGCCTGCAGGCTAGGCTGAAGCAGCAGCAGAAGAAGTAATGGCTAAACGTTCAGCCAGACGCCAGCAGGCCGCGCCGGTAAAAGCCGCCGCGGCCCCTGTAAAGGCCGAGGAACGCCGCTACAGCCCTCTGTTGTGGCTTATGGCCGCGGCGCTGGCCGCGGCCGGCTTCATGGCGCTTTTAAAAGCCGACCCGAGGGGGGAGAACCCCTGGTCTTTCCTGGCCCCGGCTCTTTTGCTGGCCGGATACCTGCTTTTTATCCCCGCTCTCACCGGTTGCCGACGCTAAAGCCTTTCCCGGCGCCTTTTTGACACTTGTTTCCCGGAAAACAGCCTGTTTTCCGGGAATTTTTTTGCCTTGTATCCGCTTTATTGTCTTTCCTTATACCCTAAGGAGAATGGCCTGGCGGCCGCCGCGGTTTTTAGGCTCTTTTTTTCCTTCCCGTTTTCTCCTCGTGGTGTTTCTGGATCCCTGTTTTTATGCCGCTTTTGCTGCTTCCCGTGCCTTTCCGGCTCTTCATGGTATTTTGGCCAACCCCTGTTTTTGACCGCTTCCTGGCCTTTTGCCTCTTCCTGGTATTTTCAAAAAGCCGAAAATTTGGCTGATTTTCGGCTTTCTTGCCCCCGCCTCTTCATGGTATTTTCAAATTATCCCGGTTTTTGCCTCTATTTTGCCTTCTTGGTATCTAAAAATCCTCAAAATTAGCCTATTTTTGCGCTTTTTTAGGTCTTTTCGTGGGCTTATTCCCTTGGTATTCCGGCTATTTGGCCGATTTTAGGGGGGGGTGGGGGGGGTTTTTGGTTTCCTGGCCTTTAGCTGCTCTGGACCTGTTTTTAAAGTTATTAAAAAGTTGGCTGTTTTTGCGGATCCGGTTTC
>CALMZU010000032.1 GCA_937870775.1 uncultured Elusimicrobia bacterium | reverse complement strand
GCAGCGGGAGCCGCGCAGAGAACGCAGAATAGCAGCGCGGGCAGCAGCTTGGAAGTTTTACACATAGGCGCCGGCCGGTTGGATACCGGTCGCAATAATATAACAGAAGGAACGGCCTTCCGCAAGGTACAAAAAGTACTATTGCACACGCGGCCGGCAGACCAGCACCTGCTTGGGGCTGTCCGGGCCGAAAGGCCGGCGGCGGAAATCGCCGTAGCGGGCCAGCAGGTCGAAGCCGTTATAATGCGCCAGCGCCAGCAGCTCCTCGGGGAAGAAGCAGCGCAGGTTCAGCCGCTTTTTCTCGGAGCGGCCTGTCTTCTCGGAACGGTAGGTCCAGGTAAGCCGCGACACCTGGGCCGCGCGGTCGTAGGAATAGCGCTCGTTCACCAGCACCTTGCCGCCGCCGGATGGCGCATCGTAATAGGCCACCGGCAGCTCCTCGTCGGGATCGCGCACCAGGCAGCGCGGGTCCGGGTTGAACACGTCCAGTATGAAGCGGCCGCCGGGCGCCAGATTGCGCGCCACCGACGAGAAAAGCCCTTCTATGTCCTCCCGCGCCGCGAGGTGCTGCATGGAATTGAAGGCGATGAAGATCAGCTTGAAGCGGCCGAGCGAGAAAGAGCGGGCGTCGCCTTTTACGAAGCGCGGCTTCACACCGGCCGCGGCGGCCTTGGCGCGGGCGCGCGCCAGCATGGGCCCGGCCAGGTCCAGGCCGGTGACGTCCACGCCGGCCGCGGCCAGCGGTATGGTGAGCCGGCCGGTGCCGCAGGCCAGCTCCAGCACCGGTCCGCGCGCCTTCTTAGCCTCGGCGAGGTAGAACTTCATGTCGTCCTGGTAAGGCACGTTGAAGGCGTCGTAATGCGCGCCGTCCCAGTAGATCTGCGAGCCGTCGGCTATGGAGTGTTTCATGCCGATATTCTAACTTTTTGGTACTTGGTATAATCAACTGATGAACGAGAAACTAAAGAGCTCGCTGCGGCCGGCCCTGGTGGCGGCGGCGGCCTTCCTGGCCTTCGGCGCCACCCTCTGGATGGGCTTCATGTGGGACGACCACCGCATGATAGAGCAGAACCCGCGGCTCTCGTTCAGCGCCGCCAACCTTGGCCGCGCCTTCGTCGGCGACCCTTTCGACCAGGGACTCAACTATTACCGCCCGCTGCAGACCATAAGCAACATGGCCGACTTCGCCGTGTGGGGCTACCGGCCTTTTGGCTACCATCTCACCAACCTCGCCTTCCACGCGGCGACGGCGGTGCTGTTCCTCTACCTCGCGCTGGCGCTGGGCTTCGGCGGCGGGCCGGCCTTCCTGGCCGCCACGCTGCTGGCCGTGCACCCGGCGGCGGTGGAGCAGATGCTGGTGATAGCCGGCCGCGCCGAGCTGGCCTCCTCGGCCTGCCTGCTGGCCTCGCTGCTGCTTTTCATAAAAGGCCGCAACGCCGGGGCCTTCGCCTTCTTCCTGGCCGCGCTGGGCTTCAAGGAGAACGGCGTGGCCATGCCCTTCCTCGCCGCCGCCTGCCTCTGGTACCAGGGCCGCGGCCGCGCCGACTACCGACGGCTCGTTCCCTTCTTCGCCTTCATCCCGGTATATTTGCTGCTGCGCCATCTGGCGCTCGGCATGGGCGCGCTGTCCCACGGGGCGCTGCCGGCGCTGGCCGGCCTGTTCACCCATGTGCCGGCCGAGGTGCTGGCCTATATTAAGGAAGCCCTGCTGCCTTTCGACATGCATTCCCACCGCATGCGCCCCGACCAGGCCTGGCTGGCCTGGACGGCCCTGCCGGCGCTGGCCGCCGCCGCGCTGCTGATCTGGAAGAAAGGTTCGCGCGTACTGGTCTTCTGCGCGCTCTGGTACGCTATAAACCTGGCGCCCAAGCTGCCGCTCTTGGCCACCAACGACCTGATGCTGGACCACTGGGTTTACCTGGCCAATGCCGGCCTTTTCCTCTGGGCGGCCCAGGCCCTTTACGCCACCCCGGCCCGCCGCCTGCTGCCGGCGGCCGCCGCCATATTCTGCCTGCTCTCGGCCTTCAACATAACCCTGCGCGATACCGACCTGAAGAACTACGAGCTGGCCGCCGTCAGTTCCACGTCCAAGCCCATGCTCTACAACCTGGCGCGCGAGTACTACCTCAACGGGCGCACCGCCAAGAGCCGCCTGATACTTGAGCGGATAAACCGCGAGGAACCCGGCAACCCCATGTACCTGAACGGCCTCGCCCTGGCCAGGCTTAACGACGGGGATCCCGCCGGCGCGCTGGCCGAGGCCGACGCCGCCCTGGCCGCCCGCCCCGGCGACCCCGAGGCCATGTAC
>CALMZU010000031.1 GCA_937870775.1 uncultured Elusimicrobia bacterium | reverse complement strand
CGCCGATCAAGGTCCGCGACAAGTTCCTGGTCACCCAGGCCGCCGACCCCAAGGCGGTACAGGAGCAACTTCCTCCGGCGGCTCCGGTGCAGCCCGCCGTCCCGCCCCGCGCCGCCTCGCCGCCGCCCTCGGCCGCCGCGCAGGCTCCCGAGGTGCCGGTGTCCTCCGCGGCCGTCAAGCCGGCCCAGCCCCCGGCCGTCTCCACCCAGACCAAGCCCTCGTCCTATTTCACTCCCAAAACCCAGCGCGACCCGATGCTTTCTCCCGACGACTACCGCCGCATACGCGACCAGGAGGAGGCCCGCCGCGAGGAGGATGCCGCCCGCCGCTACGCGGAGTCCCATAAGCCCAAGGAACCGTCCATCATGGACAAGATATCCCTGCAGGGCATCGTGGGCAACGCGGCCATCATAAACGGCGACATGTACTACGTCGGCCAGACTTTCAAGGGGGTCAAGCTCGTGAGGCTCGGCTCCAATTACGTTATCATGGAGTACAAGGGCAAGACCTTCAGGAAAGTGATGAAGTGACGCTCTGGTCCGGGACGGGCAGCTTAACATATAATAGTTGTAAGATTACGGAGGAGTTATGAAGACTTTGAAGATCCTGCTGGTGTTCACCCTCGCGCTGGAGCAGTTCCTGTTCCCGGTCGCCGGCCTGTTCGCCCAGGAAGCCCCTTCCGCGGACAAGGACTTCGCGCAGGACCTGCAGGGTCCCGGCGGCGACGAAGGCGGCCCCATCCTCGAGAGCAGCCAGTCCGGCTCCTCCCAGGCCGCGCCGCAGGGCCAGACCCCCGGTACGCCGGTGGAATCCGTCCAGATCGGCGGAGCCCCCAAGGACGCCCCGATGTACGAGGAGGTCGAATCGGTCTCTCCTCTCGACCGCAAGATAGGCCCGATACGCCTCAAGGGAGCGCCGCTGTCCACCTTCCTCGACGTCGTTTCCGCCCAGTCCAAGGTGAACTTCATCATAACCGAGGGCCTCGAGACCAAGACGATCACCGTCTTCCTGCGCAAGACCACCGTGCGCGAAGCGCTCGAACTGCTGCTCCGCGTGAAGGGCCTGACCTACCAGCGCATCGGCAAGAGCAATACCTACGTCGTGCAGAAGCGCTCGGTGGACATGCCCAACCTGATCACCAAGATCTACACTCTCAACTATATCCCGCTGATACCCATTTCCTCTTCGGCCGAGGAGATCAGCGCCATTACCTCCCAGGACGTCTCCTCCGGCGGCTCCACCGGCGGCAGCGGCGGCTCCAATATGCAGTCCTCCGGCGGGCAGGCGCAGGAGAGCAACATCGCCATCATCAACATCATACGCAGCGTGCTCTCAAAGAAGAACGGCAAGATGGCCACCAATCCCCGCACCAACACCCTTATAATAACCGACGTGCCCGAGGTGTTCCCGCAGGTCGAGCAGATCATCGCCGAGCTGGACAAGAAGGCCCCGCAGATACTGATAGAGGCCCAGATCGTCGAGATCAACACCGACCGCCTGAACGAGCTCGGCATAGAGTGGGGCGGCTCGCGCGGCGAGATGGCCTACTTCGCCGGCCCGGCCCGCCTGACCGATTACGGCCTCAGGAGCGGCTTCTATTCCGGCAACTCGTGGAAGTACTTCTTCCCTAACACCAGCGACATCGCCTCCAGCGACAGCTCCAGCTCGTCGAGCAGCTCCGGCTCGTCCGGCAGCGGGAGCATCGACAGCATCTTCTCCACCGGCCAGCAGAGCTCGAAGGGCGTCTACTACGGCGTCTTCAGCCTCGCGCAGCTGCAGGCCACGTTCCGCGCGCTGATCTCCAAGGGCGAGGGCCGCTACCTCGGCAAGCCCAAGATCGTCGCGATGAACAACAAGACCGCGCTTATCACGATCTCGAAGGACGCCGCGATGGGCGCCACCAGCACCACCTCGTCGTCGGGCGGCTCCACCGGCTCCTCGTCCACCGGCGTCGAGCGCCGCCGCATCGGCCTGAACCTGAAGGTGACCCCGCAGGTCAACAAGGAAGGCTATATCACGATGATCGTGCAGCCCTCCTACTCGGATTCCACCGCCTCGTCGATCACCGTCAACGGCGAGACCGTCTACGACCCGACCAGCCGCGGCGCCTCCACCATGGTGCGCGTGAAGAACGGCCAGACCGTCGTGATCGGCGGCATGCTGGCCTCCACCGAGACCAAGACCGTGCGCAAGGTGCCGCTGTTCGGCTACATACCGATAATCGGCTGGCTGTTCACCAGCGTCACCTCCAAGCGCACGAACACCGACCTGGTGATCTTCATAACCCCCACGATACTGGTGGACTAAGGAGAGGGGGGAGGACTGGGAGCGGCCGGTCCCGGCGGAAGCCGGGCCGGCTGCGCGGATAAGAAGGGACAAGCTACTATGGCTGCAAAAAGACTCGGCGAGATAATGATCCAGGCCAAATGGATCGACGAGGACAAGCTGAACAAGGCCCTGAAGCTGCAGCAGCAGCAGGGCTGCCTCATAGGCGAGGCCCTCGTCAAGCTGCACTACGTGACCGAGGAGCAGGTTGCGCAGGCGCTCGCCAAGCAGCTGGGCATACCCTACGCCTCCCGTGAGAACCAGATCCTGAACCCCGAGAAGAGCCAGGGCCTCGACAAGATCATCCCCGAGAAGTTCGCCCGCGAGAACGCCGTGATCCCGCTGTTCATCGAGAACAACGTGCTGGCCACCGCGATGACGGACCCCACCAACATACTGGTGATGGACAACATAAAGCTGGTCTCCGGCATGGAGATACAGCCCTTCATCTCCACGAAGGCCCAGATCCTGAAGGTCATAGACGCCTTCTACCAGGGCCAGACCGACCTTATAGACAAGGTGCTGGACAAGGCCGGCTCCGGCGGCGCGGCCGAGACCTCCGACTCCGACGTCATCACCCCCGACGGGAAACTGGACCTCGACAAGGTCATCATCGGCGAGTCGAAGGGCGCGCAGTCGATAAAGCTGGTCAACGCCATTCTCAAACAGGCCATATCGGAACGCACTTCCGATATACACCTCGAGAAGTTCGACGAGAAGGTGTCCCTGCGGCTGCGCATCGACGGCGTGCTCTACGAGCGCAGCGCCCCGCCCTCCGACCTGGTGGACGCGATGATCTCGCGCGTGAAGATCCTTTCCAAACTCGACATCTCCGAGCGCCGCCTGCCGCAGGACGGCAGCTTCTCGATAAAGTACCAGAACCGCATCATCGAGGTCCGCGTCAGCGTCTGCCCGACGGTGTTCGGCGAGAAGCTGGTGCTCCGTATCCTCGACAAGGGCTCGGTCGAGCTGAACGTCAATATCATAGGCTTCGAGCCGCGCCAGAGGGAGGACTTCCTGAAGGCGGCCGCGGCCCCCAACGGCCTGATCTTCCTGACCGGCCCCACGGGTTCCGGTAAGACGACGACGCTCAACGCCGTGCTGAACACCATAAAGTCGCCCGAGCTCAACATCATGACGCTGGAGGACCCCGTAGAAATAAAGATGGAGGGCATCAGCCAGGTGCAGGTGAAGCCCCAGATCGGGCTCACGATGGCCTCCGGCCTGCGCTCCTTCCTCCGCCAGGACCCCGACGTCATCCTGGTCGGCGAGGTCCGCGATAACGAGACGGCCGAGGCCTGCCTCAAGGCGGCCATGACCGGCCACCTCGTGCTCTCCACCCTGCACACCAACAGCTCCCTCGAGGCTATACCCCGTCTTCTGGACA
>CALMZU010000030.1 GCA_937870775.1 uncultured Elusimicrobia bacterium | reverse complement strand
GAAAGGAAACTGGTGGAATAATGGAAATACTCTCTACGCTCTGGGGCTGGCTGCATTACGCTTTCACCGTCTTCCTGCACCTGGATAAGACGCTGGGCCTGGTGATACAGGACTACGGCGCCTGGACCTACCTGATACTGTTCCTGATAATCTTCTGCGAGACCGGCCTTGTGGTGACGCCCATACTGCCCGGCGACTCGCTGTTGTTCGCGGTAGGCGTGTTCGCCGCCACGGGCAGCCTGGACATACACAAGATCTGGCCGCTCTTGGCCGGCGCGGCCATACTGGGCGACAACGTGAACTACTGGGTGGGCAACTTCATAGGCCCCAAGGTGTTCCACTACGAGAACTCGCGCATCTTCAAGAAGGAATACCTGCTGAAGACGCATAACTTCTACGAGAAGTACGGCGGCAAGGCCATAATACTGTGCAAGTACGTGCCCATAGTGCGCACCTTCGCGCCTTTCGTGGCCGGCGTGGGCGCCATGACCTACCCGAGGTTCCTGATGTTCAACGTGATAGGCGGCTTCACCTGGGTGACCATCATAATGTTCGCCGGCTATTTCTTCGGGAACATACCGGTGATACGCAATAATTTCTCCTTCGTGGTGCTGGCGATAATAATCATCTCCGTGATGCCGGCCGTGGTGGAGTACATGCGCCACCGCGCCGAGGCCAAGCCCAAGCCGGCCTTGTAATACTTAGGCCGCCCGCGCGTAATACCTAAAGAAGGACCATGCAATTCGAGGAAGTCTACGACAGGTACTTCGACCGGATATACAACTATATCCGGTACCGCGTCTTCGCTAGGGACGCGGCCGACGACCTGGTGAGCGAGGTCTTTGAGAAGGTGCTGGATAAGTTCGACAGCTTCGATCCCGCGGTGGCCCCGCTGGAGCCCTGGCTGTACGCCATAGCGCGCAACACGCTGACGGACTATTTCAGGCGGCGCGCCGCGCGCGGCACGCTTAGCATCACCGAGCGCGAGGAGAACATCTCCTCCGGCGAGTCGGTGGAAGGCGCGGCGCTGAAGGGCGAGGAGAACGCCCGCCTGCTGGCCGCGGTGGCGCAGCTCTCCGACGCGGAGCGCGAGCTGATAGCCATGAAGTTCTCGCTGGGCCTTAACAACCGCGAGATAGCCGCGCAGACAGGCCTGGGCGAGAGCAACGTGGGCGTGACGCTTTTCAGGGCGATGGGCAAGCTGCGGGACAAGCTGGGGAAGGACATATGAACGGCAACGACGAGTTCAAGGAGTTCGGCGGCCTGGCCGGCAAACTGGCCAAGGCCGATTTCACCGGCGATAGCCGCGTGAAGGCCGCGCTGCGCTCGCGCCTGCTGGAGAAACAGGGCGAGGCCCGCGGGCGCGGCTGGCAGGCCTGGCGCGCCTGGTGGCTGCTGCCGGCCGCTGCCGCCGCCGGTGTTATGATGCTGGTTGTGAACGTGGGCCACAAGCGGCCGGGCCCGGCGGCCGTGTATACTGCCGGCGCCGGCTACGCCCTGCCCGACGACGGCTACGGCGCCTGCGGGCGCCGCGGTATGGGCGATATCATGGCTGAGGAGAGGTTCTAGTATGAAAAAAACTTTGATCGCGCTGGCGCTGCTGGCCGCGTCCCCGCTGTGGGCGCTGGAAATAAAGAGCTCCATAGGCAAGGACGGGCGCCAGACCGACGATATAAACCTGCCTTTCGTGGACGACAAGGCCGCCGTCGGCGTCTGGACCTCGGTGGCCTTCGTGAGCAAGCCGGAGGAGTTCAAGCCCGGCAAGCCGGAGACCGACCTTGTGCTGAAGGAGCTGGTGCTGATGCCCGGCGGCAAATGCCCCAACGGCTGGCTAACCTGGACCAAAGGCGCCGTTATGCATGCCGGCGACCGCACCGCCGCCCGCTACGAGATAAAAAAGATAGCCGGCGCCGAGTACATGTTCTTCGAGTGGAAGAGCGGCGACTACACCATACGCCACAAGCCGCCGCAGTATTACGTGCTGAAGAAGACCTCCTCCATAAGGCAGGACAAAACAGACCTCCCCTTCAAGGACGACCCCCGCGTCGTCGGGGAATGGGTGAGCGTGGACTTCGTCGAGACCCCGGACAGGTTCGACCCCGCCGCGCGCGCCTGGAGCGGCGACCTTTACCTGAAGGGCATGACCTTCCTGCCCGGCGGCAAGGGCGGCAAGGACTGGTGGCACTGGACCAGGGGCGCCGTTATAGTGCCGGCCGACCATACTGCCAGCGCCTACGAGATAAAGAAGATCGGCGGTACCGAGTACCTCTTCTTCGAATGGAAGAGCGGCGACTACATCATGCGCGGCATGAAGCCCTTCTACTACGTCCTGAAGCGCAAATAAATAACTGACCTCAAAAAGCCCCGGCCTCCCGGGGCTTTTTTCTTGTAATACTTTTCCGGGACGGGCGTAATAGCATTCAGAAGCTCGATCTCAAGGA
>CALMZU010000029.1 GCA_937870775.1 uncultured Elusimicrobia bacterium | reverse complement strand
GCTATCGCCGCCTCCTTCTTGGAGTTCATCTCGGCGTACTGGCGCTCCATGTCCTCGTACTTCTTTGCGAGGCTGATCTCCTTGATCTTGAAGGACTCCTCCAGCGACTGCTTGAGCAGCGCGCCGCGTTCCTCGAAGGTGCGCTCCAGCTCCTGCTGCTTCTGCTGCAGTATGCCGCCTATCTGCGAGCGCAGCGCGGACAGTTCCTGCCTGTCGGCGGCGGTGCGCGCGTCGCGGGCGTCCAGCGCTTTCATGCGGCGTTCGGTCTCGGCGGCGAAATCGGCCAGGTTGGAGGCGAACTGCGTCTCCAGGTCCTTCTCCTTCTTGGTCAGCGCGTCGCGGCGGCGCGAGGCCTCCTCGCGCAGTTCGCGGGCCAGCTGTTCGTGCTTCTCTGCCAGCTCGCGCTCGCGGGCCAGGTACTGCGCCTCCAGCTCGCGCCCACGGGCGTCCAGCGCGGCCTCCTTGTCGGAGTAAAATTTCTTTACCTCGGCGTATTTCTCGCCCCAGGACGCCTCGCGGGCCTCCAGCTCCTGGCGGGTCTTGGCCAGCGAGTCCTCCAGCCTGGCCGCGCGCTCCTTGTGCTCGGCGTCGGCGGCTTCCATGCGGCGGGCGTACTTGTCCTCTATGAGCCGCTTGTTCTCCTCCAGCCACGAGGCGTAGTGCGCGTACAGTTCCTGCTCGCGCTTCGAGAACTCGGCGTTCAGCCTGTCGTTGAGGGACTTCAGTTCCTCGACGCGCTCGCGGCGCATCTGGCTGCGTATCTCCTCGGCGGCCAGCGCCTCGCGGCTCTTGTAGTCCGCCTCCTGCTGGCCGAGCTTCTGTTTCCAGAGCTCCTCCATCTGGCGCGCGCGTTCAAGGGCCTCCTTCTGGGCCGTCGCGCGGCCCAGTTTCAGCTCCTCTATGAACGTTTCGCGTTCGGTCTTGAAATCGGCTTCGCGCTCGGCTTCCCATTTCTTGAAAAGGGTTTCCATCTCCGAGCGCAGGTTCTTCTTCTGGGCGGCCAGCTCCGCTTCCTTCTTGGTGATGTCGGCCTTCAGCAGCTCCCGCTCGCTCTCGAACTCGGCGCGCTGCCGGCTGACGGCCTCGTCCAGCATCGCCTGGTATTTCTGCCACAGCGCGGATTCCTTCTCAACCAGCAGGCGGGCCAGGTCCTGCTCGCGCTTGGCTATCCGCTCCTCCTGGGCGCGCATCAGCGCCTCGAACTCGGCCTCCTTGGCCTTGTTGTTGCGCTGTATCTCGTCGAAGCTCCTGGAACGCGTGGACGCCAGCTCCAGCTCCTTCTCGCGGAGCTCGGAGGTGAGGCGCAGGACCATCTTGGCCGAGTCCAGCTCGGTCTCCTTCAGGATGTCCTCGAAATCGCGTCCCGGGCCGGGCATGCTAGTCGCCTCCTCCCTGCGTCCTCTTCTCTGAAAGCCTGTTCTTTTCCTCTTCCAGCTCGCGGAACTTCACGGCCAGGTCGGCCTCCAGCTTGGCGCGCAGCTTGTCCAGCGAGCCCCGGCTGCGTTCCAGCTCGGCGTAGTAGGCCTTCTCCAGCTCGTCCTTGCGCGCCGAGAACTCCTCCTCGCGGCGCACGCGGTCGGCGCGGTGCTTGGCCAGTTCCTCGTCGAACTTCTCGTGCAGCAGGGCCTCCTTCTTCTCGAAGTCGGCGCGCAGGGCCTGGCGGTCGGCGTTGAGCACCTCCAGCTTGCGGGCCTCCCAGACCGAGCGCTCGGCCTGGTACTGGGCGTAAAGTTTCTCGGACAGCTCGGCGTACTTCTTGTCCAGGTCCTTCTCCCGGCGGGCGAAGGCGGACTCCAGGTCCAGGCGCTTCTTGTCCAGCGCCTTGTCCTGCGCGGCCTGCGCTGAGCGCTCGCGGGCCAGCATGTCGGCCTCCAGCCTGGCCTGGCGTTCGGTGAAAGCGGCGTTCAGCGCCTGCTCGCGCGCCTTGAAGCGGGTCTCCAGCTCGGCGCGGCGGCCCTCGAGTTCCAGCGCGGCCTTGTCGGCCTCGTCCTGCATGCGCTGGCGGGCGGCGGCCTCGGCGGCGCGCGCTTTCTCCTCGTAGCGGGCCTGCAGCTGCGTCTCCTTCTGGATCAGCGAGTTCATCCGCTCCTCGTGCTCCTTGTCCAGCACTTCGCGGTGGGAGTTCAGCGCCTTGAACATCTCCTCCTTGGCGGAGGCCACCTTGGCGAAAAGTTCGTGCTCCCGGGCCTGCATATCGCCGTTCAGCTTGAGCTTCTGCTCGGTAAGCTGCTGCTCGGCGGCGCTCTTGAGGTTGTCCAGCTCGGTCTCGCGGGCCTTCAGGTGCATTTCGCGGCTGCGCAGCGCCTCCTCGGCCTTCGCGCGCTCGGCGCGGGCCCGTTCCTCGGCGAAAGCTTCCAGCTCGCGCACCTTCGCGGCGTGGGCCTCGTCGGCGGCCGCGCGCTCCTGCAGCAGCTTCAGGCGGGCCTGCTCGGCGGCGGCGGCCTTGTCGGAGAACTCGGCGGCCAGGCGGGCGCGCTCGGCGTCCAGCTTGTCGGAGAAGGCCTTCTCGGCCTCCTCCAGGCGGCGGCGCAGGTCGGCTTCCAGCTCGGCTTCGCGGGTCCTCACCTTGTCGGCGGCGGCCTTCGCGGCGGCCTCGGCCTCGGCCCTGAGGGCGGCTGCGTCGCGTTCCAGCTCGCGCCGTGCGGCGGCGGCGGCCTCGCGCAGGCGGGCCTTCTCGGCCTCCTTGTCCTTCTTCATCTCCTCGGCGCGCGCGGCCAGGCGCTCCTTGAGGGCGGCCTCCAGCTCGGCCTCCTTCTGGGCGTACTTGAGCTTGAGCTCGTCCTCGAACTGCGAAAGCTTCTTGTGCAGCAGGTCCCTGTGGCCGTCGAACTCGGCCTTCAGTTTGTCCTTCTCCTCCTGCAGCGCGGCCTCTTTCTCCAGCCGCCACTCGTCCTCGCGCGCCAGCCACTCGGCCTTCAGCTTGCGCTGCACCGAGCCGACGCGGGTCTCCAGCGCCTTCTCCTTCATCGAGTAGGCCTCTTCCAGGCCGGCCTTCAGGCTCTCGAGCCGCTCGGCGTGGCTGGCCTCCAGGGCCTGCCTGGCCTCGTTCAGCGCGGCCTGCTGGCGCACGGTCCATTCGTTCTGCTCGGCCAGCAGCGAGGCGCGCAGCGCTTCGGCGCGCTGGCGCGCCTCGGCCTCGGTCTTCTCGCGGAAAGCCTTGAATTCCTCTTCCTTGGCGGCGAGTATGGCCTGCTCGCGGCGCTTGAACTCCTCCTCGGCGCGGGCGGCGGCCTTCAGCCTCTCCTCGTCGGCGCGGGCCAGGCTCTCGGCGGAGGCCTTCTCCCACTGCGCGCGGGCGGCGGCGAGCGCCTCCTCGTAGCGGGCGCGGGTCTCGTCCTCGCGTTTCCTGACGAGCTCCACCATCTGGCCTTCCAGTTCCACCCGCAGGTCCACGTAGCTCTGCTCGCGTTTCTCTATGAACTCCTTCAGGCGCGCGCGCAGCGACTCCAGTTCCTTCTGCGAGGTCTCGCGGGCGGAGGCGATCTCCGCCTTCTTGTCCTCCTCGGCGCGGGTGATCCTCTCGTTGAAATCCTTTTCCAGCGCGGCGCGCGCGGCGGAGATCTCCTGTCGGCGCTGGGCCAGCAGGGCCTCCTCGGCGGCCACGGCCTCCTTCAGCCTGGCCTCGGATTCCTCCTTCAGCGCGGCTTCGCGCTTGGCGAAGGACTCCTCCAGGGCCTGCCTGCGGGCCTCGATATCGGCGGCGGCGGCGGTCTTCATCGCGTCCAGCTCTGCGCCGCGGCCGTCCTCCAGTTCCTTGCGGAACTTCTCCAGCTGGGCTTCCTTCTGCCCGTAAAGCTTGGCCAGCTCGCGCTCGCGCAGCTCGTAGCGCTCGCGCAGCGCCAGCTCCTCCTGCTCGGCGCGCACGCGGGCGCTCTCGGTCAGTTCCTTCTCCAGGCGCTCGTACTTCTCGCGCAGCGCGCCCTCGCGCGCGGCCAGGTTGTCCTGGTGCTTGGTCAAAAGGGTGTTGAGCTCGGCCTCCTTCACCTCGGCGGCCTTCTTCATCTCGTCGATCATCGACAGCTTCAGCCTGCCGATCTCGTCCTCGCGCGCCGCCAGCTCGTTCTTCAGCGCCACGATCTCCTTCTCCAGCTGGGCGCGCGCGGCGCGCCAGTTGGCGGCTTCCTCGTTGAGGATCTGTTCGCGCAGCTTGGC
The DNA here is from genome assembly GCA_937870775.1 of uncultured Elusimicrobia bacterium. Taxonomy (GTDB): domain Bacteria; phylum Elusimicrobiota; class Elusimicrobia; order Elusimicrobiales; family UBA9959; genus UBA9959. The sequence goes on along the minus strand of CALMZU010000029.1, from coordinate 4,643 downwards.
CTTCAGGTCGGCCTCCATCGCGGTCTGCGTCTTCCAGTTCTCCTCCCAGGTCTTTATCGTGCCCTGCCACTTCTTCAGGATCTCCGTCTTCTGCTCGACCTGTTCGGTCAGGGAGCGGTTTATGCTGGTCTTCGTGCGGTTGTCCTCGCGCAGGCGGCCGAGCTCCTCCTGCTGGCCGTGTATCTTCTCCACGGCCCAGCGAAGCGCCAGTTTAGCGGTCTCCACGTCGGTGATGGTCGACGGGTCCAGTTTAGGTTCCTGCTCCATTTCTAAGTTCCTCCGGTCGCGCGGCACGAAAACGGAAACAATAAGGATAATATAATCCTATATATCTCTTTAAATATTAAGAAAATTATACAAAAGGCTTGTTTATAAAATATTAAATTCTTGTTGCCGTTCGGGCGGCGTAAAGGCGGGGCCGGCCTTGCCGGCATACGACAACACGGCCGCCCCTTTTGGGGAGGCGGCCTTGAGAAACCAGGAAAGTACCCTTGTTAAGGATTTACTTGAGCGGGCGGACTGCCTTGCCGCTCTTTATGCAGACGGTGCAGACGTAGACGGACTGCGTCTTGCCGTTCAGCGTAACTTTCTGTTTCTGAAGGTTGGGCTTGAAAAGCCGCTTGGTAGCCCTGTGGGAATGGCTGTAGGAGTTACCGGAAACGGACTTCTTGCCGCAGAGTTCGCATTTGTAAGCCATGCGTTTATTATACCAAAATCTCCCGGATAAACCAAAATCCGGCGGCCCTCTGGCGCCGCCGCTCCAAATTTGTAGAATATGGAGAGCGCAGGGGCGCACGGGGGAAAAACATGAAGTCTCATACGGCATACCTTACCTTCAACACGGCAGAACGCTGCGAGATCATAAATATCACCTCCAAAGTGGAGGAAGAGCTGGCCAAAAGCGGCATAAAGGAGGGCCTGTGCCTCGTTAACGCGATGCACATCACCTCCAGCGTCTTCATAAACGACAATGAGCCGGGCCTGCACAGCGATTTCCTGGAGTGGGTGGAGAAGCTTGCGCCTTATTCGGCCGACGGCTACAAGCACAACCTCACCGGCGAGGACAACGGCGACGCGCACCTGAAGCGCACGATAATGGGCCGCGAGGTCGTCGTCGCCGTCACCGGCGGCGAACTGGATTTCGGACCGTGGGAGAGGATCTTTTACGGCGAATTCGACGGACAGCGCGCCAAGCGCGTTCTGGTGAAGATCATAGGTGAATGACATGAAAAGACTGACGCTCATCGCTGTTCTGCTGCTGGCCGCCGGCTGTTCCGGCAACGTCAAGAAGAGCCCCGCCGACGCCCTGCGGCGCGACCCCTACGAGTTCCTCGCCGAGAGGCTGTCCGCTTCCCGCGACGGGGCTCCCGGGCGCAAGGTGGCCGTGCTGCCGTTCGCCTATACCGACCGCCGCGAATCCGACGACGGCGTGGTGATCTCGGAGCGCCTGCTGACCCGCATCATACAGGAGGGCCGGCTGGAGGTGGTGGAGCGCAGCCTGCTCGCCAAGGTGATGGGGGAGCTCAAACTCCAGAATTCCGGCGTCATGGACGCCGCCTCGATAAAGAGCCTGGGCCGCGTGCTGGGCGTGGACGCCGTGGTGACAGGCACGCTGACCCGCCAGGGCGACGGCTCCGTTGAGATAAACGCCCGCATGATAAAGGCCGAGACGGCCGTGGTGCTGACCGCCGCCGCGGCCACCGTGCCTGCCGACTGGGAAGCCTCTGCGACGCAGCCAGCTCCGCTTCCCGCCGCGGCCGCGCCGGTACAGGCCCAACCCGCGCCCCAGGTCGTTCTGCCGGCCGCGCAGCCCTTCCCCGGCGCCTGGCGCTACCGCGAGAATTTCCGCGTCGCCGAGAAGAGCGGCGCCCAGCTGACCGACTACCCCGTGCTGGTGAAGTTCGACAGCGCCGCGGCCATAAGGCTGGGCCGCATGAAGTCCGACTGTTCCGACGTGCGCTTCGCCAACTCCGACGAAAGGTCCGCCCTTTCGTTCTGGCTGGAGGGCGGGTGCGGCACACCGTCAGCGCGCGCCTGGGTAAAGCTGCCGCTGCTGGCGCGCGGCGCGGTAAAGAACATCTACCTGTACTATGGCAACCCCTCCGCCGCGTCCGCCTCCAGCGGCGATGACACCTTTCTCTTCTTCGACGATTTTAACGACGGGGACGTGGATCAGGACAGGTGGTCCTCTCCGGCGCACGGCTGCCGCGTGGCCGAGACCGGAGGGCGCATAGAGTTCACAGGGTGCAGTTCCGGCAACGCCACGACTAAGACCATAATGTCCGCTTCCCGCCGCCTGACCCCGCCGTACATGGTGGAGTTCGACGGTTTGAGCGACGACGGCGGCAGCAACGGCATGCGCCGTGACGTGACGCTGCGCTGGGACGGCACGGCCGTTGGCGGTTACGGCGTCCCCGGCAATTCCATGGAGGTCTCTTTCTATGACGGGACAAGGCATAACTATGAGCCTCGTTCCGGGATATCGCAGGCCGGTCGCGTGGAGATAAAATCCATTTCCAACGGCGAAATACGCGCCTCCGTTTTTTCCCAGGAGGCGCCGCTCACCCCAGGGGTATGGCGGCATTACAGGATAAGCGACGATGGCGCGAACATATCGGCCTATTGGGACGACCGCCTCCTGGCTTCCACGGCTTCGGCGTGGAGCGGCGGGAGCAGTTTGGGGATCTCTGCGCGGGAATATCCCAATGGCGTAAGGGCCTATTATGACAATCTGCGCGTCCGTCCTTTGGCCGCGGCCGAGCCTGACGTGTATCCGTACGGGCAGTCTTACGCCGGAGGGACGAAACGCGTTTATACGAGGTGAAAAATGAAAAGGCGCATCTACTACTACGATACCGACTGCAGCGGCGCTGTCTACCACGCGAACTATCTGAAATTCCTCGAGGAGGCGCGCTCCGAGTACCTTGAGGCCCGGGACCTGACCGTGAAAGGCCTGCTTGATAAAGGCGTAGGCTTCGCCGTACGCCGGCAGGAGGTGGAGTACAAGCTGCCCGCCATGTACGGCGACACCCTCGATATAGAGACTTCGGTGAAGGAATATACGCCTTATCGCATCGTCTTCAGCTACAAGATAAGCAATCAGAACGCCAAGCTGGTAGCCCGTGCCGAGACCGACCTGGTCTGTGTGGGCCGCGACCTCAAGCTGCTGGAACTGCCTGACGAGATAAAGGCGGCGCTGCGGCGCTGACCCCCGGCGGGAAGTTTGCTATCATAATATAATTATCCGCTCCGGAGCACGATGAAAGTACTGCTTGTTAAGCCCGGCATAGCGCTGGGCGACCATATACAGCCGCCGCTCGGCATAGCATATCTGGCCAGCACGCTGCGCCCCGCGCACGAGGTGCGCGTGGCCGATTTCGGCAAGATGGGCCGCGACGACGCCGCTTTCACGGCGCTGCTGCGCGAGTTCTCCCCCGACGTGGTGGGCTTCCAGTGCTATTCCCCCGAGATAGGCGAGGTTAAGCGGCTGTCCGCCGTCACCCGTACGGAACTGCCCAAGGCCGCCCTGCTGGCCGGCGGCCCTCACCCCACGCTTTGCCCCGAGGAGACGATGGAGACCCTCTCCCCCGAGGTGGACTACCTGCTGCGCGGCGAGACCGAGCTCAGCTTCCCGATGTTCATGGATTTCCTCGCCGGCGCCAAGGCCCCCGAGCTGGTGCACGGCCTGGTCTGGCGCTCCGGCGGCGCGCTGCATATCAACGAGCCGCGCCCGGTCGCGGACATAGATTCTCTGCCCCTGCCGTCCTGGGACCTGATAAGGCCGCAGGAGTACCCGCCGGCGCAGCACGGCGCCTTCTTCAAACAGTTCCCCATAGCGCCGATAGTGACCACGCGCGGCTGTCCCTTTAATTGCGGTTTCTGCACCGCGTCCATACTGAGCGGCCGCGTGATGCGCAAGCGCGGCGCGGATTCGGTGATGCGCGAGATAGAGCTGCTCTACAACGATTTCGGCATACGCGAGATACACATCGTCGACGACAATTTCACGATGGACCGCGCCCACGCGGTGGGCATACTGAAGCGGATCATCGACAGCAGGCTGCCGATCTCGCTGGCCTTCCCCAACGGCGTGCGCATCAACACGCTCGACGAAGAGCTGCTGGACCTGATGAAACAGGCCGGAGCCTACCTGATATCCGTGGGCATAGAGTCCGGCTCCGACGAGACGCTCAGGCGGATGGACAAGCATCTCGATATAAAGCTCATCCGCGAGAAGGTGGAACTGATACACAGGAAAGGCATAGACCTGGCCGCCTTCTTCATACTCGGTTTTCCCGACGAGAAGCTCGAGGACATGCGCAAGACCATAGAGTTCTCGCTGGAACTGCCGCTCCTGCGCGCCAACTTCTTCACCTTCCTGCCGCTGCCGATGACGCCGGTCACGCTGAAACTCATAGAGAACGGCGAGATCGGCCACATGGACGTCAACGGGCTCATCTTCCAGAAGGTGCCTTACGCCCCTAAGGGCGTAACCCGCGAGGCTCTGCGCGGATTGCAGCGCGAGGCCTTCATGCGTTTCTACCTGCGCCCCGGCGTGCTCTTCCGCAACCTGGCGCAGGTGCGCTCGCCGCGCCACTTCTGGTACCTGGCCAAACGCTTTTACCACTGGATACTGATGTAGG
>CALMZU010000028.1 GCA_937870775.1 uncultured Elusimicrobia bacterium | reverse complement strand
AGGCCGGCCATCAGGAAATGCAGGTTGGCCGAGCCGTCGGCGGAGCGGAACTCCACAGTCTGGGTCTGGTCCACTTTCGGCGCGGCGGAACCGGGGTTGGCGTCCTTCACCATGCCGGCGGCGTTCAGCCAGCCGAGCGGGATGCGCACCAGCGCAGAGCGGTTGCGGTAGGCCCAGCAGACGTTGATCGGCGCCTCCTGGTGCGGCACCAGGCGGAAGTACGACGTGGGCACCGTGTTGCCGAAGGCGGTCATAGGCGCGGCCAGTTCCATGAAGCCGGCTATCGTGCGGCGGGCGTTGTCCGACAGGCCGCCCTTGTCTATCATCACGTTGCGGCCGTTCCGGTACAGACAGGTGTGCACGTGCAGGCCCGAGCCGGCGTGGCCTATGGAGATCTTCGGCGCGAACGAGATCACGACGCCGTACTTGTGGCCTATGCCGTTGAGTATCCATTTAGCGACGGCCAGCTGGTCGGCGGCCTCGGAGGCGGGCACGGGCAGGAACTCTATCTCCTGCTGCGCCATCTCGGAATCCTCGGTGCGGATGAAGCCGACCTCGGAGTGGCCGTACTTTATGCGGCCGCCGGCCTCGGCGATGGCCGCCATAGCCTCGGTGCGCAGGCCCTCCCACTTCGAAAAGGGGAAAGACTCGTGGTAGCCCTTCTGCGTGCCCGTCGGATACAGCAGGTTCTTCTGGGAGATCACGTAGTATTCGAGCTCGCCCAGAGCGCGGAACTCGCAGCCGGAGGCCTTCGTGAACTCGGCTTCGGCGCGGCGCAGTATCTCGGCGGGCGCGCTGGCGAAGGGCTTGCCGTCGGCGGTGTAGAAAGAGCACAGCACGTCGATCGCAGGGACCTGCGAGAACGGGTTGACGAAGGCGGTGCGGTAGCGCGGCACCACGTACAGGTCGCTCGATCCCGCGTCTATGCTCCTGAACAGGCTCGAGCCGTCGACGCGCTCGCCGGCGGAAAGTATGCGGTCCAGGTATTTCTCGTCGTTGATGACGAAGTTCAGGGTCTTGAGGCGGCCGTCGCCGGCGGCGTAGCGGAAGTTCACCATCTTTATGCCGTTGGCCTTTACGTACCTGACGAGGTCCGGCCTGGTGAAATCGCGGGGTTCCTTATTAAGGAAGGCGGCTATCTTGTTGGCGTATATTTTCTGGCTCATGTTAGCTCCGGTGCGTGATATCTGCAACGTGAAAAAATCATAACAAATTTTAGGCACGGTTATATAAGGAGGTTTGTAAGCCGGCGCTTATTTTGGTACCCTTTGCGAGGCCCGTTATGAGGACGGGCCTTGAGTTACGGGGAGGAACATGAGAAGAACGGCATTACTGTGCTGCGCGGCTTTGGCCGCGTGCGCTCCGGGGGCCATGGCGCAGTCGGAATTCCACGCGTCCAGCGAGTTCTCGGTCACGAACAACACGATAACGGGTTCCGGCAAGGGGGCGTCCTCGCTCACCGGCGGGCTGAACTACCTGGAGGTCCTGAACCTCTACGGCAGCGGCTCCCGGAACGGCTGGACATACAACTACAACGTAGGCGGCAAGGCCACCGACGACGAGAGGGCGGACGCGAAGCGGCTGTCGCTGACCAACCTGCAGGGCAGGGCGGTCAAAGGCCCGCACACCGTCACCGCCGGCGACGTCTTCGAGTCCTTCTCGCAGTACACGCTGGCGAGCTCGCTCAAAGGCGCGTCCTACCGCTACCGCGACGAGGGCACGAAGCGCCCCGAGATCACCGGCGTTTTCGGCTGGGCGAAGCCGCGCTGGGACTCGGTCTGGAACGACCCGGTCTCGCGCACGATAGACAGGCAGGCCGCGGGCCTCCGCGTTAAGCAGGACTTCAACGGCGACCTGTGGGCCGGCCTCAGCGCCGTGTCCGCCAAGGACACGGGCAGGGTCACGGCCACGGACGCGCTCTACGACGCGAAGAACTACGCGCTGGACTTCAACTACGTCCCCATGCCCGGCCTGACCGCGGCCGGCGAGTACGCGCTGTCGGACACCGAGCTGTCGGCCTCCGCCGGGGCGGCGAAGGTCTCCGGCGACGGCAGCGCCGCCCGCCTGGAGCTGGTAGGCGACGCCGACCCCAGCCGCGTCTCACTGGAATATGAGAACGTGGGCACGGACTTCTACTCGGCCCTCGGCTCGGCGGCCTCGGACAGGCGCAAGCTGAAGGCCCGCTGGCGCTACAAGTACACGAAGCAGGTCACGTTCACCTCGGGCCTGCTGTGGTACCGCAACAACCTCGACGGCGACACGGCCGCCGGGACAACGCGCAACTGGAAGCCGGAGATCTCGGCCGCGATAAAGAGGCCTTTCGCCTCCAGGCCTTACTCTGCCGCCGACCTGTCGTACAAGTTCGACCGCAAGTACGGCGCCGGCTCGAGCGGCGCGGACCATTACCTGAACGCGAACTACCGCGACAGGCTGGGGGAGATGGACTCGGACACCAACCTGGGTTACACGCTTTACAGGACCAAGACCGCCGTGCGCGACGCCAGGGAACTGAACTTCAACACCTCGCTGTCGGCCCGGCTCGAGCGCGGGAGCGCGGTACTCAAGCCCTCGGTCAACCTCGGCACCTGGTACTCCTCCGACGAGCTGGCCGATTCCGTCGACAAGCTCTACGAGTACTCGCTCGGCCTCGGCGCCGAGCTGCCGGAGAAGAATCTGACCGGGGAACTGCGCCTCGGCCAGAACATGCTTCGCAAGGAGACCGGGGACGACTCGGACAAGTTCTTCGCCGCGCTGTCCGCCTACTGGCGCCCGAAACTGCTGGCGAAGCTCAACGACTCCACGCTGTTCCTGCGCGCGGGGTACAACGATTACGCGTTCACCACCACGTCGCGCAACTTCAGGGAGAAGAGCGTGACCGTGGGCCTGAACACTTCGTTCTGAGAGGCAAAGGATAACATATGAAAAAACTGATATTGATGGCCGCCGCGCTGCTGTTCGCCGCCGGCGCCGCGGACGCCAAGTGGTGGATATTCGGCAAGTCCAAGGACGAGGTGGGCTTCAAGTACCTTTATATAAACAAGGTCTCCTCCGACGAGGCCGGCCCGAAGATGAAGATATACGCGGAGACGCTCGGCACCGACGGCCTGGTGAAGGTCAACGGCCGCGCCTACGCCGGCAAGAACGCCGTGGGCTCGGTGCGCATAAGTCTCGACGACAAGGCCACCTGGCAGGACGTGAAGTTCGCCGACAACGGGACCTTCGAATACTCGTTCAAGCCCGAGGCAGGCAAAGCCTACGGCATGCTGCTCGAGGTGACCGATACCGCCGGCCGCACCAACAAGGTCGAGGAGACCCGCAAGGAGATCACCCTCTCCGGCGAAAGCGTTCAGGCCAAGGTGAAGGAGGCGCTGGACGCCCTGTTCGCCGCCTACAGCGCCGAGAACCTGCAGAAGTTCCTGGCCGGCGTGAGCGAGAACTTCGCCGGCGACAAGGCCATACTCGAGCGCGCGGTAAAGCGCGACTTCGACGCGCTGAACTCCATAAACCTGCGCTACACGCTCAACAACGTCTCGGCCGGCGCGCAGGGCCGCGTGTTCGCCTCGGTGACCTACAGCCGCATGGTGATAGTGAACAAGACCGGCCAGGCCAGCTCCGACACGGGTTCGACCGAGTTCGTCTTCGACTCCAACGAGGGCAGGCTCTCGCTCTACAGCATGAAGCAGCCGCTGATGTTCGGCCTCTCCGACGCCGACAACGTGGCCACCGGCGCCGTGCTCGGGAATACCGGCACCGCGCTGGTACTCGACGACGGCGGCAATCTGGGCGGCTCCGGCCAGACCGTTACCATAGACTGCCGCTCCTCCGGCACCGTGCTGAAGTACAACTTCTCGGGCTCCCAGAGCTGCGACACCGGCGGCGGCAGCGCCGACATCTGGTTCTACACCTGGGCCGCCAATATCGGCTACGCCACGCCCACGCAGGCGAAGGATATGGCGAAGCCGCTTTCCCTGCTGACCTCGGCCGAGGTCAGGGACCTGACCGGTTATTCCACGCCGGGCGGAAGCATCCCGGCAGTCACCGGCACGGCGTACTGCTTCTATATCAGCGGCGCGGAGTTCCACTGCGTGGAGCCTGTGACGATGCCGTACACGGGCAACGCGCTGGTGACGTTCAAGGTAAAGCAGTTCTGACCTTAAAGGGGCCGGCGAAAGCCGGCCCCTTTCATAACGGGGAGAGATATGAAGAAGACTTTGATCTGCGCGGCGGCGCTGCTGCTGTCCGCCCAATACGCGCGCGCCGACATCATAACCGACGCCGTAAAGGAAGTCCTGCAGGAGAAACTCGAGAAGACCATAGACAAGGACTTCAAGGACTCGAAGTACTGGGGGGAACTCCTGGGCAACGTGGCCGGCGGCACGCCGGAGGTGACGGTCCAGCAGATCATGGACGACTACAGCGCCGAATCCTTCGCGAAGGACACGGGGATGAAGCTGCTGGAGCGGCTGGTGCCTGAGGCCGCCGGCCCCATAGGCCTGATGATCACGGCCAGCGAGGCGGCGCACAAATACACCCGCGACATGCTGGACTTCTACAAGCAGCGCCACCTGCAGGACTTCACCGACCAGGTGCTCAAGCCTTCGAAGACGACGAAAGAACTGAAGGCCAACTACGACAAGTTCATCGACGAGTACGTCAATTCGGGCATGTCCGACGTGAACGTGCTTTACGCCGAGCGCAAGGACCTGGAGAACCAGTATTACGATATTTTCCTCAAGCAGTTCGGCGCGCTGGCCAGGGCCGAAAAAGCCGAACAGGCCCGCAAGATGGCGCAGCAGACCGTGACGCGCAGGCTCAAGGTGATGGGCGCCGACATACGCCAGGACATGGACCTGGCCGCCGAGTATCTGAAGTCCGCCGGCGAGACCGTGAGCGCGGCAGCTCTCAAGCGCTACCGTAACGACGGCGCCTGGGCCTCGCAGGTGCGCGAGAAGGCCACCCGCACCGCGATGGACGCGAAGAAGGAGGCCAAGGCGAAAGAGGACGCGGCCAAGAAGCAGGGCGGCGCCAAGCCCGCCGAGCCTCCGGCCGCCGCCGGCGGAGGAGGCGGCACCATACTGGCCCTGGCCCGCGAGATAAGGAACAGCGCGCAGATAGCCTACGAGACCGGCAAGGAACGTCCGCTGAACTACGGCGCCCTCTCTTCGGCCTACGGCCAGGCCGCGGACCGCGTGCTGACGAACGCCGCTGGCTATAAGACCTTCGAGGCCGAGGCAGGGCAGCTGGACGCCGCCGCCTCGGCGCAGCGCTCGGCCTGCATAGAGGCCAGCAACGAAGGCGCGCAATACAAGGAATGCAACGACGCCTACGGCGCATACATCAGCGCCGCGCAGAGCGTGCGGGACCGGCTGCGGGAATACGGCGCCGCGGCCAGGAAAGAGGCCGTGGACCTGGAGGCCAAGGTCAGGGCGCTGGAGTCGCCGCTCAAATTCGCGCGCGACCGCTCCGACGTCAGGCGGGCCGAGTACTCGGCCGCGCTGCAGAAAGCCAGCTGCGCCGGCGGCTACGGCTCCACGACGGATTTCGAGAAGACCAGCCTGCCGTCCTGCGACCAGGCGCTGGGCGCTTTCTCGAACACGCTGTCCGGGGCGCGCGCCGACGCCGAGCAGCTGAAGACCAAGATAAAGGCTTACGAGGACGCGGTGAACGCCATATACGCCTCCTACAGCGACAACTTCAACAGGAACAATTCGCTGCTGGACATGACCGGGGTACAGTTCTACCCGTTCAAGAGCGAACTGGACTCGGCGTCGGGCGCGGCGCAGGCGCTGGCCTCTTCAGACTACGAGCTCGGCGAGCCGAGGCTGCTGGCCCGGGCGTCGGAGCTGGCGGGCCTGCAGAAGACCCGCCGCAAGGCCGTGGAGCAGCTTGAGTTGAACAAAACCTACCTTACGGCGCACGCCGCAACGGCGGACAGGCTGGAGGCGGCCCGCAAATTCACGGTGAAGAGCGGCCTGGCGGTGGACGTTGAGACCTTCGACTCCGGGCGCTACTACGACGAGAAGTTCGGCGACTTCGTCGAGAACTTCCTGTCGGGGGCCATACCGCTGATGGCACCGTCGACGAAAGGCTACTCGCCGGACGAGCACATACCGTTCAAGACCGGCTACCTGAAGGTCTGGGAAGCGACGAAATACCCGTTCTACCTTTCGGTAGCGGCGCACGAGGCCAGACTCAAGGACTTCAGGGAGAAGCTCGCCGAGGTGCGCGAGATGCAGCTGGAACGACGCGCGGCCGACATCGACGCGGCGCTGAAGACCGAGCGGCCACAGTACGCCTCGCTCGAGCTGAAATATACCGACGCCGCAGGGCTGCACAACAGGTTCACGCACCTCGCCGAGGTAAAGGAGAGACTGGACAACATGACGTCGGCCGAGGAGCGTTTCAGGCTATTCTACGGCCAGGCGAAGACGCTCTCGGCAAAGAGCCTGGACGCGCTGGAAAAGGACTATGCCGACGAGATAGCCGCGGCCAAGGCCGCCGAAGCGAACATGACGGCCGTGTTCACGCGCTACCAGACCGAGGACTACAAGGACTCCGCCGGCAACTACAAGCAGGACCTGATGGACGCGCGCGCCGCGATGAACTGCAAGAAATGGGAATGTTCCTCCGCCGTCTGGCAGGCCTACAACAAGATGTCCGAAGCGACGAACGCCCGCTGGAACGCCGAGGCGCAGAAGTCCATACCGGTGCGTAGCCTGACGGTCAACGGCATGGCCGTGGACCCGGCCGCGGCCCGCACCGTGCAGCTCTCCGACAAGGACCTGGTGAACGGCGAGATCGTGATAAAGGGCGAGCTGTTCCCGAACGTGGCCGGCGCCGTCACCGACGTCAGGCTGGCGCTGAACGGCAAGGACTTCGACCGCAGCCTCGGGAACTCGCCGCAGTTCTCGTACTCGTTCAAGCCGGAGCCGGCGAAGAACTACTACATAGCCGTGAAGGCCTCGGTGGCCGACGGCCGCAAGACGGAGACCTTCCCGTACTCCGGCCAGTACTTCGCGGTGTCCCTTGCCCGCGCCGCCGACACGCAGGTGCGTGATCTCTACGACAGGTTCAAGGCCGCCTATGAGTCCAGGAGTTCCGGCCGGGTGATGGCGCTGATATCATCCTCCTGGAGCGGGGGGGACGGCACCACCGCGCAGGACCTGGATGAGACGCTGAGGAACAACTTCAGGCTGTACGACGAGATCTCGTTCTCGGTGTCCAACCTGAACATCTCCGGCACCGCGGCCGGGGCAAAAGCCTGCTACGACCTGAAGATAGTCAGCCGCATATACAAGCGCAACCTCAAACACGAGGAACAGTCGCAGGTCTGCGAAGAGGTGGGACCGGACGAGTCCGGGACGCTCAAGATACTCAACACCCTGTCGGGCACCTACTGGTACGTAAAATAGCGCGCAGGCCGGAAAAAACGCCTCAAAAGCCCCCCGGAAGCGGGGGGCTTTTCGTTGACTATAAAGGTATGTAATTAATATAATAAGAGCGAACAAAAGGATCAAACCTTAACAACAAAAGAGAGAAAGAAAAACATGGCATTAACCAAGAACAAAACCAGAGAGATAGTGGAGAAGTTCTCCCCCAAGCCCAACGATACCGGCTCCGCCTCCGTGCAGGTCGCCCTGATCACCGAGAGGATACAGTATCTTTCCAAGCACCTGATCGCCAGCCCGAAGGACCACGCCTCCCAGCGCGGCCTCTCCAAGCTCGTGGCCCAGCGCAAGAGCCTTCTCGCCTACCTCGAGAACAACAATCGCGAGGAGTACAAGAAGGTCATCAAGGCCCTCGGCCTGAGGAAATAACAGAATGACCCATAACAACAAACCGCTCCACCTGGACGTCCAGGTGGGGGATAAGACCATTTCGTTCGAGACCGGCTGGCTGGCCAAACAGGCCGGCGGCGCCGTCACGGTGCGCATAGGCGACACCGTGGTGCTCTCGACCGCTGTGCAGGCCTCCAAGCCGAAGGACACCCCTCCGGCTTTCGTCCCGCTCAGCTGCGACTACAAGGAGCGCACCTACGCCGCCGGCAAGATACCCGGCGGTTTCTTCAAGCGCGAGGGCAAGGCCCGCGAGAAGGAAATACTCGCGTCCCGCCTGACCGACCGCACCGTGCGCCCGCTGTTCCCGGATTACTTCAACACCGAGACGCAGGTCACGAACACGGTGATCTCGTTCGACGGCGACAACGACGCCGACGTGGTGTCGATCAACTCCGCCTCCGCGGCGCTGATGATCTCCGACATCCCCTGGAACGGCCCCGTGGCCGCCGTGCGCCTGAGCAAGGTGGACGGCAAGTTCGTGATGTACCCCACGAACGAGCAGCGCGAGAACGCCGAGATGGAACTCGTCATCGCCGGCACCTCGAAGAGCATCCTGATGGTGGAAGGCGGCGCGAAGGAAGTGCCGAATTCCGACCTCGTCGCCGCCCTCGAGGCCGCGATGCCCGAGCTGGGCAAGCTCTGCGACATGCAGGTCAAGATGAAGGAGCAGGTCGGCAAGGTCAAGACGCCGGTCGCCACCCCCACGATAAAGCCCGAGCTTAAGGCCGAGGTGGACTCGATGGTGCGCTCCGAGATAGACCGCATCCTGCGCTCCCGCCCCGAGAAGCACGCGATGGAGAAGGCCCTGGACGAGGTGAAGACCAAGGCCGTCACCGCGATGGTCGAGAAGTACAAGGAGGACGCCACCGCGTCCTACCAGACCAAGACCGTCTTCGAGGACATCCTCTACACCGTGTGGCGCGGCATAGTGCTCAGCACCATGGTCCGCACCGACGGCCGCAAGACCGACGAGGTGCGCCAGATAACGATAGAGCCCGGCTTCCTGCCCCGCACGCACGGTTCCGCCGTGTTCACGCGCGGCCAGACGCAGGCTCTCGTCGTGGCCACCCTCGGCACCTCCGAGGACAAGCAGATGCTCGACGCGCTCGAAGGCAAGACCTTCGACCGCTTCATGCTGCACTACAACTTCCCCAGCTGGAGCACCGGCGAAGTGAAGCCGGACCGCGGCCCCGGCCGCCGCGAGATAGGCCACGGCCACCTCGCGAAGCGCGCCCTGCTGCCGCTGCTCCCGACCGAGGAGCAGTTCCCGTACACCATCCGCATAGTGTCCGACATCCTGGAGTCCAACGGCTCCTCGTCGATGGCCACCGTCTGCGGCGGGTCCCTGGCGCTGTTCGACGCCGGCGTGCCGATGAAGGCGCCGTGCTCGGGCATAGCGATGGGCCTCGTCACCGACGGCGCCAAGCACGCGGTCCTCTCGGACATCGCGGGCCTGGAAGACCATTACGGCGACATGGACTTCAAGATCACCGGCACCCGCAAGGGCGTGACCGCGTTCCAGATGGACGTGAAGCTCGCCAGCGGCATCCCGATGGACATCATGCGCGAAGCTATCGAGCAGGCCACCCGCAGCCGCCTGCACATCCTCGACCTGATGGAGAAGGCCATGCCCCAGCCCCGCGCGGACATCTCCGAGTGGGCGCCCCGCATCGTCAAGCTGCAGCTGCCTAAGGACAAGATCGGCGCGTTCATAGGCCCCGGCGGCAAGAACATCCGCGGCATCATCGAGAAGACCGGCGCCAACATCGAGGTGGAGGACGACGGCAGCGTGTTCGTCTCCAGCGTCGACAAGGCCAGCCTGGAAGCCGCCAAGCAGATGGTGGAATACTTCACGATGGAAGTAGAAGTGGGCAAGGTCTACAAGGGCCGCGTCGTCTCCATAGTGGACTTCGGCGCGTTCATCGAAGTGCTGCCCGGCAAGGAAGGCCTCCTGCACATCTCAGAGATCGACACTCACCGCATCAACCGCGTCGAGGACGTCCTGACGATGGGCCAGGAAGTTGAAGTGAAGTGCGTGGACATGGAGAACAACGGCAAGTTCCGTCTCTCCCGCCGCGTGCTGCTCCAGGGCGGCGACGCCAGAAGGAGCGAAGGCGACAACAACAGGAGGGGCGGCAGGAGGTAAGCGCCGCCCCGATACCCGGCCCCCGCGCCCCGGCGCGGGGGCCGGTATATTAACTGGAGGTTCAACATGAAGAAGACGGCAAAGACCCAGGAAACCGCTTTCGACCAGGTTCAGAAATTCTACCAGTTCATGAACTCGAACAAGCTCGAGGTCATAGAGTTCTCCAAGGACAGCACCTACATAAAGCTCGTGCGCAAGCACAACAACGCGGTGCATCCTATCCCCGTTTTCGCGGCCCCCGCGGCCGCGGTTCCCGCCGCCAAGGCCGCTGCCCCCAAGCCGCAGGCCGCGGCCCTGCCGGCCGGCGAGACCATAAAGGCCCCCATGTCGGGCATCTTCTACCGCTCGCCGAGCCCGTCGTCCCCGCCCTACGTGCGCGAGGGCGCGGCCGTGAAGGAAGGCCAGGTCATCTGCGTCATAGAGGCCATGAAGGTCTTCAACGAGATAAAGGCCGAATTCGACTGCGTCATCGAGAAGGTGCTGCAGGAGAACGGCAAGCCCGTCGAACCCAACGGCGACCTTTTCCTGGTGAAGAAATAACATGGAAGAGACCGCTAAATATTCCGACACGGTGGCCCAGACCGCCGGCAACCTGCTCGAGGCCCTGAAGGCCTCGGGCGGGGACGCCTCGTCGTGGGACCTCAAGCTCAAGCTGCACCTCTCCAGCTCCGCGCTGTACCTGGCGCTCGGCTGGCTGGCGGCGCAGAACAAGATAGCCCTCTACCCGAAAGAACTCAACTTCCGGGTGGTCCTGACCGAGAAATAAGCCGCACCGCGGCGTCATCATGCGCGAAACAAGGAACCGAGCCTCCGCACAGGGGAAGAAGAAGCCTTCCGCCCTTTCGTACGTAATGTACTGGGCGGGGGCTTTCGCTTTCAACATCTGGCTGATCTGGGTGCTTTTCAGCTCCAGCACCCGCGGCATAGTGGGCGAGACCGTAGCCGGGGCCTTCACCTCGTTCCTCGGCAACACCGCGTACATATTCCCTTTTATATTCCTTTATGGCCTGGTGGCCATACTGATGAACGTGAACAAGCCCCATAAGGGCGCGCTGACGCTCACGTCGGGCATACTGCTGGTGCTCGGCTCGGTCTCGTCGATAACCGAGCTGCTCAGCTCGCATTTCGGCCCCTGGCAGGCGGCCGGCGGCTGGCTGGGGCACTTCCTCTACGAGGTGCTCTACAAGATGTTCGGCGCTGCCGGCGCGGGGCTGTTCTCCGCGGTGCTGCTGTTCGCCGGCGTGCAGCTGCTGTTCAAGATCTCCTGGCGCAAGGTGTTCAAGATGGCCGTCTCCGCCGCGGCAGACGACTACCGCAACTGGTCCGCCGCCCGCCGCGAACTGAAGGCCAGGCTCAAGATCATAGCCGACAAGGAGCAGGCCTCCGGCCCCGAGTACGACGCGAAGCCCATCCCCGAGCCTCCGCCGGTGATCCGCGCCGAAGAGAAGGCGCCGGAGCCCGAGCCGGCCCCGAAGCCCGAAATGAAGATCGTGCGCGCGCAGGTGGAAACCCCGGCCGCCCAGCCCGCCCCGGCTAAACCGGAGCCGCAGAAGGCCGCCGCGAAGGAAGGGGAGAAACCCGCAGCCAAACAGAAGGGCGCGGACTCCATATACAAGGATTTCAAACTGCCAGGCGTCGACCTGCTGGACAAGCCGCCGCAGAACTCTCTGATAGGCCCCGCCGAGGACGAGATCAACGCCGCGCGCATACAGCTGGAGACCACGTTCAAGAGCTTCAACATAGAGGTGCACGTCTCCGGCGTGTACCCCGGCCCCGTCGTGACGCGCTACGAGGTGACCCCGGCGCCCGGCGTGAAGATAAGTTCCATAGTCTCCCTTTCCAACGACGTCGCGCTGGCGATGAAGTCCGCCGGCGCCATACGCGTGATAGCCCCGATCCCGGGCAAGGCCGCGATAGGCTTCGAGATACCCAACAACACCCGCGCGAAGGTGGGCCTGCGCGAGCTGCTGGAGAGCCCGCAGTTCAACGGCGCGAAGCCGCCGCTCACATTCGCGCTGGGCCGCTACGCCGAAGGCGCCGTGGCCGTCGCCAACCTGGAGACCATGCCTCACCTGCTGGTCGCCGGCGCCACCGCCAGCGGCAAGAGCGTGTTCATGCAGTCGCTGATACTGTCGCTGATCTTCAGGAACAAGCCCGACGAGGTGAAGTTCCTCTTCATAGACCCCAAGCGCCTCGAGCTGACGTTCTACGAGAGCATACCTTACCTTTACGACCCGAAGGTCACGCCGGACCGCGTCTCCGTCATAACCGACCCGAAGGACGCGGCGAAGTCGCTGGTGGCGATGACGCGCGTGATGGAGAAGCGCTACAAGAAGTTCGAGAAGGCGCGCGTGAAGAACATAGCGTCCTATAACAAGTGGGCGCTCGAGCACGGCGAACAGCAGGAATACTACATCATCATCGTCATCGACGAGCTCGCCGACCTGATGCTGCAGACCCGCAACGTCGTAGAGGACGCGATACAGCGCCTCGCGCAGATGGCCCGGGCCGTCGGCATACACCTGGTGCTGGCCACGCAGCGCCCGTCGGTGGACGTGATCACCGGCGTCATAAAGGCCAACCTCCCGTCGCGCGTGGCGCTGCAGGTGGCCTCCAAGATGGATTCCCGCGTGATACTGGACTGCCCCGGCGCCGAGGCGCTGATAGGCCGCGGCGACCTGCTGTACCTCGCGATAGACGCGCAGAAGCCGTCCCGCATACAGGGCGCCTACGTCAGCGAGGACGAGATACGCCGCGTGGCCGACTTCACGAAGGCGCAGGCCAGCCCCTGCTACATGCCCCTCGTCGAGGACGAGGAGACCCAGGGCACCGGCAAGGGCAGTTCCTCGGAAGAGCTCCGCGCCGCGCTGCGGCTGGTGCTGGAGCGCCGCCGCGTCTCGCAGGACCTGCTGAAGGCGCATTTCGGCTCGTCGGCGCGTGCCACCAATATTCTGAGCATCCTCGAAATGAACGGGTTCATACACAAGCCGGAAGGCTCGAACCGCTGGGAGATCTTCTTCGACAAGATGGAAGCCCACCTGAACTCCCAGCAGGCGCAGGCGGAACAGCCGCCTGCGGAAGAGCCGGCCGGGGAGGAGTTCTCGAGAAATGAATAAGGTAATAACGGCGGTATTGCTCCTCGCTTTAACCTCCGGCGCGTACGCGCAGAAAGTCCCCGCGAAGAAGGCTTCCCCGGCGAAGAAGAAGGCCGACGCTGTGGCCGTATCAACGAAGGCCGCGCCCGCCCAGCCGGCCGCCCCTGCGGCCGACCCGGCGAAAGAGATCGTCGAGAAGCTCAAGGCCTGGGACGCGGCGCTCGAGACGCTGAAGGCCGACTTCACGCAGGAAGTGGACTTCCGCGAGGCCGGCATGAAGCAGACGATAGAGGGCAACCTGCGCTACTCGAAGCCCAACCAGCTGAGGATAGAGCACGTGAAGCCCTCGCGGCAGATCGTGGTCACCGACAAGCAGGACATCTGGATCTACAAGCCCGAGGACCGGCAGGTCGTGAAGACCCGCTGGGACGCCTGGCGCCGCACGCAGGACCAGAACTTCTCAGGCATACTTGATTTCGGCAACTACGCCGCGCTCACCGAGCGCAACGCCGCGACGGTGACGGGTGGGAAGGACGGCAAGCCCTACAAGGTCACGTTCAAGCCCCGCGCCGGCGGTTCGTATTCGCTGACGCTGACGCTTTCAGCCACCGACTACTTCCCGGCCGAGGCCGAGCTGGCGGTGGACTCCACGCTGATAAGGACCCGCCTGGTCAACGTCGAGAAGAACGCGAAGCTGGACGGGGAGATCTTCAAGTTCGCCCCTCCGAAGGGTTCCGAAGTTATAGAGTTCAAGAATTGATACGGAGCGGAACAGAGGAATGATGACGCTGGCAAACAGGATAACTATGGTCCGGGTGGTGCTGAGCCTGGCCATCTTCGTGCTCGTGCTGTGGCAGACGCTCTGGTCCGAGGCCGCCGCGCTGGTGCTGCTTACCGTGGCCAGCATCTCCGACTATTTCGACGGCGTGATAGCGCGCCGCACCATGACGACGACGCCGTTCGGCGCCATAGCCGACCCTTTCGCCGACAAGATCCTCGTGCTGTCGGTTTTCCTGGCCTTCGCCTCGCTTAAGGAACTGGACGTCCCGCTGTGGGCGGTGTTCCTGATACTGCTGCGCGAACTGACGATCTCCACGCTGCGCGTGCTGGCGGCCCTGCACGGCGAGGTGATGAAGGCGGAGACCACCGGCAAGATAAAGACCACGATACAGATGATAGCGCTGTTCACGATAATGACGCTGCTGGTGCTGGTGATGTGGGAGCGCACCGCGCCCCTGCCTTACGCTTTCCTTTCCTTCGCCGCCGGGCTGGCCCGGCCGGTGGCCTGGTGGCTCACCGTGATCACCGCGCTGTTCACCCTGATCAGCGGCCTGGTCTACCTGTACAACCACCGGGAACTGCTCCACAAATCCTGGAGCGAGCGTGGCCGCTGAGGCCAGCGGACGCGGCGCCGGGGACTTCCTGGTGCGCTTCCTGGCGAGCGGCGGCTTCGTCAGCTATATCCCCGCGCGCCTGACCGGGTTCAAGAAGTACACAGGTTCCGGCCTGGCCGGCACCGTGGTGGCGCTGGCCCTGGCCCCTTTCCTGCCCTCCGACCCGCTGCGCTACGCCGCCTTCTGCGCGGCTTTCCTGCCTTTCTCCGTCTGGATAGCGGGGCTCGCGGCGAAGAGCTACGGCGTGCACGACGACCCGCGCATAGTCATAGACGAGGTCATCGGCTACTGGCTGGCGCTGGCCTTCATGGAGCGCACGGTCTTCAACATGGCCGCGGCCTTCGTGCTGTTCCGCCTGCTCGACACGCTCAAGCCCTGGCCCATCCGGCTCCTCGACAGGAAGGTCGGGGGAGGTTTTGGTATAATTATCGATGACGCGCTGGCCGGAGCGGAGGCGAACCTGCTGACCAGGCTGGCGGCGCTGGCTTTCCTGAAAATATGAGACTTATCCTTACAGCCTGCCTTTCTCTCCTCTGCGCCCCTGCCGGCGCCCAGATGGTGCAGGCCATCCCCGACGTGAGCACCGCCGCCGTTTCGGCGCTGCCGGCCGGCCTGCCCGGCATGCCGGCGCAGGCCGCCGTGGCCGTTTCCACGCCGGCCGCGAAGAAAGGCCCGTCCGCCCCGGCGAAATACGACGAGAGCAAGGCGGCGCTGAGCGGCATCATACTGATGCCGACAGCTTACCGCGGCAAGGGCAGGAACTCCATCGGCCTGGGTCTCGATTTCAACGGCAGCTACTACATAGGCCGCCTCTACGGCAAGAACACCTACGCCTGGACTTCGGAGAAGAAGAACTACCTGGACCGCGTCGGCCTGTGGCTTTTCTCGGCGGACTCCAAGATGCAGGTGCAGACCGAGGGCCGCTGGCGCCCGGCGATGGCCGCCGGCGTGCAGGGCATGCTTAAGATCTCGGACGCCAGCCAGCCCACGCTCAACTCCCCGTCCGTCACCACCAAGGTGGACTCCGCCGGCACCGAGACCTACGCCAACGCCTACATAGCCCTCTCTAAGCGGCTGCACCCGAAGTTCATCGTCAACGCCGGCTATTCCGACGGCGACATGCCGAAGGTCATCTACAGCCTTTCGGAATTCACGTCGAAGGAAGCCATAAACCTGGGCAACAACCGGAGCAGCACCGACCCCGTGGCCATGCCCACCGGCATGCTGTTCGGCGGCTTCATGTGGCTGCCCAAGCCCGATTCCCCGATAGGCCTCGAGGTGATGATACCGCAGGGCGGGCCGCAGAGCCCCAAGCTCTTCAACCTGCACCTCGGCACGCTGCTCAAGCTTAACTTCGAGCTCTCCTACCTTACGTTCAAGAACGGCTGGGACCTGATGGGCATGTTCCAGTTCCGCTACAATTACCTGCCCAGGTAAAGGCCACGGGCCCGGCCATGAAAAAACCGCCTCCCGGGGCGGTTTTTTCATGCGCTCACGACGGGCGGAGGCTACCTGTCGCGCACCTGCCTGAGGTAGTTGGCCGCGGCGGCGTGGGCCGGGTTTATCCTCAGCGCGGCGGCCAGTTCCTCGCGCACGCGGGCCCAGTCGCGGTTCCAGTAAAGTATGGCGAGATTGAACCTGGCGTCGGCCATGCCCGGGTTCCGGCGGGCGGCCGTAAGGTAGGCCGCCTCGGCGCCGGACCGGTCGCCGGTCTTCTCCAGCGCCACGCCGTAGTTCAGCCAGGCGTAGGCGCTCGAGGCCGCGATGCCGTCCATCAGCGAAGGCAGCGAACGGTATTCCACGCCGAGGGCGAGCAGCCGCTCGTAGACGTCGGCCGAAGCCCTGAACGCGGAGCGCGCCGCGGCCCAGTCGCCGCGGGAGGAATAATAGAAGCCCTCGTAGAGCGGGGCGTCGGGCAGTTCGGGGTCCAGCACGGAGGCAAGCCTGAGACGGCGCAGTTCCGCCTCGCCCATGCGGCCGGCCGCGCTGGCCCTCGCGGCGCCGGCCAGCAGGGCCTGCGCGTACGAGGTGCCGAGGTCCTTGTCGAAGAAGTCCCTGTAGTCGGTGTCCAGCCTGGGGAAAGAATAGAAGGGCCACGGGTCCGACGGCACGGAACCGGCCGGCGGGTAGAGCAGGTTCAGCAGGCCGCCGGGCAGCGCGGGGGAGGAATGCGGCAGTTCGGCGTCCATCGTGGAATAGAAACCGCCGGGGTTGGCGGCGGCGAAGGCGCGGAACTCCCCGTCGGAGGCCGAGTTCAGGTTGGCGAGCGTCAGCGAAGGGCGGTAGCGGGCCTTGGAGGCGCGGTACCACGGCGAGCCGCTCAGGCCCTGGGCCACGACGGTCACGTCGGGCCTGAGCCCCTTCACCTCCTGCAGGTACCACAGCGAGAAAAGCTGCACGTCCTTCTTGGCCAGCACCGACGAGCCGGGCGGGGCCGAGCGCAGCGCGTCGGCGGCGTAGTCCTCCGCCGCGAAAAGCCAGCGGCGGTAAGAGCCGTGCGCCCCGGCGGCTAGAACGGACAACGCGGCCAGGGCGGAGGCGAACAGCGGGACCCAGGCGCGCGCCGGCGCCAGCGCCGCCAGCGCGAAGGTCCCGGCGGCGGCCCAGAAGGCCACGGCCAGGTCGGGCAGGAGGTAATACGGCTCGACGATGGCCAGCGCGTGCGGATTGGGCGGCATGTTGGCCATATAGAGGAACACCGGCCCGGAAACCGCGAACAGGGCGGCGAAGGCCGCGAGGCGGCGGCGGTCGGAACGCCATTCCGCCCAGACGCCGGCGGCGGCCAGCGGCAGCGCCAGGCTGAAGTTGCGCCACAGGTGCGCCGCGTACTGCCAGAGGTTTGCCCAGAACAGTTCGCCCGGCGCGTAGTTGCGCGAGATCAGGTCCAGCGTCGAGCCGTAGCTCTTGCGCGTGATGACGGCGATGAAGGTGGCCGGGTCGGCGGGATGGCTCCAGTCGAAAAGCGGCCAGCCCGACGAGCGGAGCGGCAGGTAGAGGTAGAGCGAGAAGCCCAGCAGGAACGCGCCCGAGGACTTGAGAAAGGCGGCGGGGCCGCCCGCGCGCAGGCGGGGCCACAGCAGCACGAGCAGCGCCGGCGCGCAGAGCACCAGGTCCATGCGGTTGGCCATGCCGAGGCCGAGCAGGAACGCGCAGAGCGCGGGGATGGCGCGCGGCGAGGCCGCCAGGCACAGCAGCAGCGCCGCGAAGAAGAAGTTGAGCGCGTACATCTCCGGCACGCTCGACACGGTGCGCAGCGTGAAGTTGAAGCCCAGCGTCAGCGCCGCGAGGAAGGCCGCCGCCCCGGGGAAAGAGGCCGCTGCCAGCCGCCAGAACACAAGCACGCCGGCGAGGCCGGCCGCCGCCGAGAAAAGGTTGAGCCGCCAGGCGGGGTTGCCGAGCGGCAGCAGGGAGAAAAGTTTGGCGGAAATGATGTAGAGCGGGTAGCCGGGCTGGTGCGCCACGCCGAGGGTCCAGGCGGCGCTGGCCATCTCGCCCGAGTCGCGGTAGGGCGGCAGGCCGGGCGGCAGGCACCAGATATAGAGCGGGACCAGTATCAGCGCGAGCAGGGCGGGGAAAAAATATGGCCGCGAGATCAGCGGCGCCGGAGCGTCTTCCATAGAGGTCTTATTCTATAACTTAGCCGCGGACCGTGGCTAGCGTCCGGCGTCCAGCCGGGCCAGAACGTCGGCGGCCTCGCCGGAAAGGGAGGGGGAAAGGGCGGCGGCCTTCAGCAGGTCGGCCCGGGCGCCGGCCCTGTCGCCGCCCTCGGCGCGCAGGCGGCCGCGCAGCAGGTATCCAGGGCCCCCGGCCGGGTCCAGCTTTATCGCCTCGCCGGCGGCGTCCAGCGCGCGCCCGGCCTCTCCGGCGCGGTACATCGACGAGCCGAGCAGGTAATAGTAGCTGGCGTAGCCCGACACCTGCCGCCAGTCCATGGCGGAATAATAATCCCAGGCCGAGCAGTTCAGGTCGCCGAGCGCCTCGCAGGAGGCGGCTCGGTCGAGATAGTAGTCAGGGCGGCCGGAGCTGAGCCTTATGGCCTCGGAGAACTCCTTCACAGCCCGACGGTGGAAACCGCGGCGCGCGTACAGGCGGCCAAGGCGCCACCTCGCGGCGTGGCTTTCCGGTTCCAGGGCGGCCAGCTTCAGACCGGCGGCCTCGGCGGCGCCGAACTCGCCCAGCTCGCCGCGGCAGAGCAGAGAGTACTCGTACCCGTCGGGATCGGCGGGCTTAAGACCGGAAAAGGAAGCCGCGTCCGCCGCGCAGCCGCGGTAGTCGCCCAGGGCGTAGCGCGCCTCGGCGCGGACCAGGTAAGCCTCGTCGTAGGTTGGATCGAAGGTAAGGGCCTTTGAGGCCAGCCGCTCCTGCGCGCGCCGGTCGCCCAGCAGGCGCCCGTAGACCAGCCCCTTCAGCACGTGGGATATTTCCTGAGCGTAGCCCAGCGCTATCGCGCGGTCGGCCTCGGCCAGGGCCTTGTCGGCGCGGCCCAGCTCGAAATGGAGCCGGGCGCGGTAATAATGCAGCAGCGCGTCGTTGGGGTGGGAGAGAAGCCGGGCGTCCAGCGCGGCCTCGGCCGCCGACGGGCCGCGGGACATGGCGAGGGCGTTGACTGCGCGCCAGTCCAGGACGTCCTCGCGGGCCTTTTCGGCCCGGTCCATCACCGAAAAGGCCCCGGCCAGCAGCAGGGCGGCGGCCGCCGAGACCGCCAGTATCGCCTTGAGGTTCCTGGTCATATGGCAAAAAAAAGGCAGGGCTGCCTTTTGGGGGGTAGGGTGAGGGAGGCAGCCCTGACAACTCAATTCTAGCACTAGGTCTGACTTTTGTCAAGTGCGGGTGTAACTTAGGTTACACCGCTCCCTTGGACGGGGAAAGCCCCCGTCCCGCGCTAACGGGACGGGGGCTTTCTTTGTGCGCCCCCCTAACCCAACCCCTGATTCAGTCCCCGGAACGCTCCTGGTCCCAGGTCTCTATGCGCTCCACCACATCCTGGAACTTGAACGGCTTGACGTAGTAGGCATCGGCGCCGGCGGAGAGGATCTTGTTCTTTATGTCCTCCGAGTCGTAGCCGGTCACCGCTATGACCAGCGTCTTCTTGTTGCTGGCCTTTATGATCTCGCAGACCTTGAAGCCGTTGATGTCCGGCAGCATGATGTCCAGTATCACGACGTCCGGCTTCTCGCTGCCCACCAGCGAACCCGCCTGGAAGCCGTCCGCGGCGGAAAATATCTCCCATTTCTTCCTGAACGTCCGGAAAAAGCGTTCCATCAGCTTCAGGAATTTCTCGTCGTCCTCCACTATCAGGACCTTCTTCGATGTCACCATACGTTCCGAAAGTTCCTTCGGCGCGGGTATCTTGTTCTCCTCGAGGAAGCTCTTCAAGTCTTCCGCCTTTATCCTGCGGTGCCCGCCCAGAGTGTTGAATGCCTTCAGCTTTCCGGCGTCCACCCAGTTCGCCACCGTTCCGGGTGAAAGCTCGAGCATTTTGGCCACTTCAAAGGTGCTAAAGATCTTCTGTCTCATGTAAGCGTCCTCTTGTTGCGATTTTTGCGAGTTTTAACCTTTTTGATATTATAGCATAAAAATCGTTAGGCGCAAGTGATAAAAGTTACGCGGGCCCGCGAAGGTTGCGCTCCCATATATTATTTTTTATAATTAAGATAACGGTTAAGATATAACCTTAAAACGATTTCCGGGGGAGATCTTGCTGGGAAAAAAAGTTCTGGTAGTGGACGACGACCCCAACGTGGGCCTGCTGATATCCGCCGTCCTCAAGAAGTACAACTACGCCGTCACCACACTTTACGACGGCGCGGAGGTGCTCGCGTCGCTGCGCGACAGCAAGCCGGACCTCATCCTCCTGGACCTGCGCATGCCCGGCATAGACGGTTACGCG
>CALMZU010000027.1 GCA_937870775.1 uncultured Elusimicrobia bacterium | reverse complement strand
GACCGGCCCTCCGGCCCGCCGCCCGGCGGCACCAGCGGGGAGCGGCCTTCCGGTCCTCCGCCCGGCGGCATGGGCTCCGGCGGTCCCGGCATGGGCGGCCAGTCCTCGTCTTCTTCCTCGTCTGACAGCGTGACGGTGGACCCGGTCAGGTTCTGGATCAGGGTGAAGTTGGCCTCCCGCTGAGGCGTTCCCTTATTTGGTAGTATAAGGTCATGCCCGACGAAAAGAAAGTGGTGCTTATAACCGGGGCTTCCTCCGGTATAGGATTGGCCACCGCCGCCCTGCTGGCGCGGGAAGGCTGGAAGGTCTACGCCGGCGCGCGCCGCGTCGAAAGGATGGCCGGCCTGGCCGCCCTCGGCGCGGTGGCGCTGAAGCTCGACGTCACCGACGACGCCTCGCTGCGCTCGGCGGTGGACGCCGTGCTGAAGGCCGAGGGACGCCTGGACGCGCTGGTGAACAACGCCGGCTACGGCGCTCACGGCGCCGCCGAGGACGTGCCCCTGCACGAGGCCAGGCGCCAGTTCGAGGTGAACGTCTTCGGCCTGGCGCGGCTGACGCAGCTGGCGCTGCCGCATATGCGCGCGCGCGGCTCCGGCCGGATCATAAATATCTCGTCGATAGCCGGCAAGGTGACCACGCCCACCGGAGCCTGGTACCACGCCAGCAAGCACGCCGTGGAGGCCTACTCCGACGCGCTGCGGCTGGAAGTCGGGCAGTTCGGGATAAAGGTGGTGCTGATAGAGCCAGGCCCCATACGCACAGAGTGGGACGAGACCGCCCTGGTGAACCTGAAGAAGTATTCCGGCTCCGGGCCTTACGCCCCGCTGGTCAGGACGCTGACCGAGCGGTTCCGCGCCGGCTACCGCCACGGCGCGCCCGGTCCGGAGGCCGTGGCCGCCGCCGTGCTGAAGGCACTGCGCGCCCGCCGCCCGTCGGCCCGCTACGCCGTGCCGTTCACCGCGGCGGTCATAGTGTTCCTCAAGCGGCTCACGCCGGACTGGCTGCTGGACTTCGCCATGCGCAAGGCCCTGCGTCTCTGACCGGCCGGCGGTAAATAGAAAAAGCCCCGGAGGTCCGGGGCTTTTTCTATCTGCGCGTCGGGACGGTCAGTTGGCGCCGTAGTTGTACGCCTTGGCGCCGGAGCGGGGGGAGACCGCCCAATAGGCGCGGCCGCCCACGTTCAGGTAGAAGACCCAGTTCTCCTCCACCTTCTCGCCTTTGGCCGGCTGGTAATGGCGGTAGGGCTGTACCAGGGCTATTTTCGCGGAGCCGCCGTTAAGGCGGGCCAGCAGTTCGGCGCGGGCCTTCTTAGCCTGCGATTTGTCCGGGGCGCCCGCCACGCCGATCTCCTTCAGCACGTCGGCCAGCACGGTGCCGGAAGAATGATCGCCGAGGAAGCTCTCGAGCGCGGCGCGGAAGGCCGGCTCGAAGCGCTGGCCGCCGGCGTAGTCCGAGTACTGGCGTACCACCTCGGCCTCCGGTACGTCCATCGCTATGCCGGTGACGCCGAATTCCTTTATGAGCATCTCCTCGGCGGCGGAATAGTTCTCTCCGTCGCGCGGCAGCGCGGCGCGCGGGGCGCCCGGAACGGGTACCTCGGCGGCCGCTATGACGTCGGCGTCCATGGCCGGCGCCCAGTCCGATGCGGATACCGGCGCGGCCGCGAGTAATATAAGGATAGCTGCTGAAAGTTCCATTTTGTCCCCCTGCCTCACGATAGGTATATTCTATAAAAGGGAGGGGAGGGTGCGCTTTGACCGCGGTCAGGGCTCGGTCTTCCTTATTTTTAGCAGTCAGGGGGGTGGTATTGACAATTATGGACGCAAGGTGTATAATTTTTTAGCAGACAAAAGTCGTGACTGCTAATTTAAGCAGAGGACTGGATATGAGGGTTCTTAAACCGGAAGTAGCGCAGGACAGGAAGGACAAGATCCTTAACTGGGTCGTCTACAACTATGTCAGCACCGGCCGCCCGGTCAGCTCCGAGCTGATCGCCGAGGAGGGCCGGTTCAGCGTCTCCAGCGCCACGATAAGGAACATACTTAAGGAACTCGAGGCCGAGGGCTACCTGTACCAGCCCCACACCTCCGGCGGCCGCATACCTTCCGACAAGGGCTACCGCGCCTACGTCGACAATATCATGCGCATGCAGCGCCTGGCCGCCAGCGAGAAGGAGCGGCTGGAGCGCGAATACGACCGCCGCGTCGAACAGCTGGACGGCTTCCTGAAGAACACCTCGCGGATGCTCGCCGACATGTCCAAGTGGGCCGGCTTCGTGATGAGCGCCGACATGGAGCTCGACAGCGTCAAGCGCCTCGACCTCATCAGCATGGGCCCGAAGAGCGTGCTGTCGGTGATGTTCGCGCATTCCGGCCTGATAAAGCACGCCGCTTTCAGCCTGGAGCGCCAGGCGGAGAAGGCCGCCGTGAAGTCGCTCTCGGTGCGCCTCAACAGGCGCGTGAAGGACCTGCCGCTCTCCGACGTGCCGCAGATCATATACAAGGAGTTCCTCGCGCACGAGAAGGACAAGGGCCTGGAGGAACTGCTGAAGAAACTGATGGACTATTTCCGCGGCCTTACGAAGAGCGAGGACGCGCTGTATCTCGAGGGCCTCAGCCGCATCTACTCGAACCTCGAGGAGGGCGACATAGAGGAGTTCCGCGGCATAGCCCGCCTGCTCGAGGAGAAGGAACGCTTCTCCGCGCTGCTCCGCGAGCGCCTGCGCGACTGCGCGCAGAAGACCAGGGCGCTGGCCGAACCCGGCAAGCGGCACATCGTCGACGTGACGATAGGCTCCGAGAACAGCATAAAGGAATTCAAGAATTTCAGCCTGGTGTCGAGCTCCTACTGTATGAAGGACAAGACCGTGGGCCTCGTGGGCATACTGGGCTATAAACGCATGGAGTACCCGCGCATGATCTCCCTCGTCGACACGGTCAGCTCGATGATGGAGGATATGCTGGGCGAGTGGGACAAACTGGACCTTGAAGAATGACTATGAAGAACCATCATAAGGCAGAGGAAAAGAAGGAGAAGGCGGAGGAGAAGATAGAGTGCGTCTGCGGCGAGGAGGCGAAGGCGGCCGAGGCCGCGGGCTCCGAGCTCGAGGCACAGAAGAAGCGGGCGGAGGACTATTACAACCAGCTGCTGCGCCTGCAGGCCGATTTCGAGAACTACCGCAAGCGCGTGGAGAAGGAGAAGCCGGAGCTGATAAAGTACGGCAAGGCGGACATACTGATGCGGCTGCTGCCGCTCTACGACCTGCTGCTCGCTGCCCACTCCCACGTGACCGGCGCGATGGAGGGCGGCTCCGGCGACGAAGTTCTTAAAGGGCTGGAGATGATCTTCAAGGAGTTCTCGAAAGTGTTCGAGGCGGAGGGGATAAGGCCGATGGAGCCGGTGGGCAAGCCCTACGACCCGATGGCCTCGGAGATACTTGGAGTGGTGGACGGCACCGACGAGAACGACGGGCTTGTGACGGAGGAGCTGCAGAAAGGCTTCTACTACGGCGACAAGATACTGCGCCCGGCCCGCGTCAAGATAGCGAAGAAGAAGGCGGCCCCCGCGCCGCAGCCGGCGGAGAAGCCGGCGGAAGATACGAAGTAAATTTGCAGTGACTTAATTTGGAGGAAATTCATATGGCTAAGATAATAGGTATAGACCTGGGCACTTCCAACACCGCCGCCGCGGTGATGGAGGGCGGCAAGGTCACGATAATCCCTTCGGCCGAAGGCACCAGCCTCGGCGGCAAGGCGTTCCCGTCCTACGTGGCTTTCGCGAAGGACGGCCAGATGCTCGTCGGCGAACCGGCGCGCCGCCAGGCCGTCGCCAACCCCGAGGGCACCGTCAGCGCTTTCAAGCGCAAGATGGGCCAGGAGCACAAGTACCACGTGTCCGGCAAGGAGTTCACGCCGCAGCAGCTGTCGGCTTTCCTGCTGCAGAAAGTGAAGCGCGACGCCGAGGCCTTCCTCGGCGAGAAGGTGGAGAAGGCCGTCATCACGGTGCCGGCCTACTTCAACGACAACCAGCGCCAGGCCACCAAGGACGCCGGCACGATAGCCGGCCTCGAGGTGGTGCGCCTCGTCAACGAGCCCACCGCGGCCGCGCTGGCCTACGGCATCGATAAAGAGGGCCGCGACCAGAAGATCATGGTCTTCGACCTCGGCGGCGGCACGCTCGACGTGACGATCATGGAGCTCGGCAAGGAGGGCACGTTCGACGTGATCTCCACCTCCGGCGACACGCAGCTCGGCGGCACCGACATGGACAACGCTCTGATCGAGTACATCGCCGGCGAGTTCCGCAAGGACAACGGCATAGACCTGACCAAGGACCCGACCGCGATGCAGCGCATCAAGGAAGCGGCCGAGAAGGCCAAGATAGAGCTCTCCACTACGATGGAGACCGAGATCAACCTGCCGTTCATCTCCGCCGACGCCTCCGGCCCGAAGCACATGGCCATGAAGCTCGGCCGCTCTAAGCTCGAGGCCATCGTCGAGGGCATCGTGAAGCGCTGCGAGAAGTCCATCAACACCGCGCTCGCCGACGCCAAGCTGAAGAGCTCGGACATCAGCCGCATCATCCTCGTCGGCGGCCCCACCCGCATGCCGATAGTGCAGAAGTTCGTGGAAGAGTACGTCGGCAAGAAGATCGAGCGCGGCATAGACCCGATGGAGTGCGTGGCCTCCGGCGCCGCCGTGCAGGCCGCCGTGCTGACCGGCGACGTGAAGGACGTGCTGCTGCTGGACGTGACCCCGCTGACGCTGGGCATAGAGACGCTCGGCGGCGTGCGCACGCCGCTGATCGACAAGAACACGACGATCCCCGTGAAGAAGACGCAGGTCTTCTCCACCGCGTCGGACAACCAGCCCGCCGTCACGATACACGTGATACAGGGCGAGCGCGCGATGGCGAACGCCGAGGGCAACGTGTCCCTGGGCAAGTTCGACCTGGACGGCATACCGCCGGCGCCCCGCGGCGTTCCCCAGATAGAGGTGACGTTCGACATCGACGCCAACGGCATCATACAGGTGCACGCCAAGGACCTCGGCACCGGCAAGGCCCAGCATATCACGATCTCCGCCTCGACGAAGCTGTCGAAGGAGGACATAGACAAGTTCGTGAAGCAGGCCGAGCAGTTCGCCGACGCCGACAAGAAGTACAAGGAGAAGGTGGAGGCCAAGAACGAGGCCGACACGATCCTTTACACGACGGAGAAGGCGCTGAAGGAGCATGGCGACAAGATCAGCCAGGACGAGCGCCTGGCCGTGGACCGCGCCATAGGCGAGCTCAAGGAAGCGCTGAAGGGCGACGACATCGAGAAGATAAAGAAGGCCAAGGACGCGCTGATGGCCGCCTCGCAGAAGCTCGGCGAGGCCGTCTATAAGGCCGCGCAGGAGAAGGCGAAGGCCGGAGCGGCCGGCGCCGCGCCCGGCGCGGGCCCCCAGCCCGAGGGCGCCAAGCCCGCCGGCGCGAAGGACGACGTAGTGGACGCCGAAGTGGTGGACCACAACAAGAAGTAACGGCTGCCCGGGCCCGGCGGGGGGCGCGCGGGGAGACCCCGCGCCGCCCGCCGGGCCGCTTTAAAGCGGCGCAGGATTTTACGGTCATACTATGGCAACGAACGATTATTACCGCACGCTGGGCGTGGCGCGCAACGCCGGCCCCGACGAGATCAAGAGCGCCTACCGCAAGCTGGCCCTGAAATACCACCCGGACCGCAACCAGGGCAACAAGGAGGCCGAGGCCACTTTCAAGGAGATCAACGAGGCCTACGAGGTGCTCTCCACCCCCGAGAAGCGCCAGGTCTACGACCAGTACGGCGCCGAAGGCCTTAAGGCCGGCGCGGGCGGGGCCGGAGGCTTCGGCGGTTTCCAGGGCGCCGACCTCGGCGACATGTTCGGCGACATGTTCGAGAACCTTTTCGCCCAGCAGGGCGGCGGCCGCGGCAGGCCGCGCAGCCGGCGCGGCGCGGACCTCAAGTACGAGGCCGAGATAACGCTGGAGGAGGCCTTCACCGGCGTGAAAGTGCCGGTGAACTTCGAACGCACCGAGGTTTGCCAGGAATGCGAAGGCACGGGGGCGCGCGGCAAGACCGGCATAAAGAAATGCCCGACCTGCCGCGGCGCGGGCCGGGTGCAGTATTCGCAGGGTTTCTTCGCCTTCAGCCAGGCCTGCCCCGACTGCGGCGGCCAGGGCGAGGTGATAACGACTCCCTGCAAGGCCTGCGGCGGCGCCGGGCGCCAGAAGAAGAGCGCCTCGATAAACGTGAAGATCCCCGCCGGCGTGGAGGAGGGCTCCGTGCTGCGCGTCTCGGGCGGCGGCGACGCCGGCCTGAAGGGCGGCGACTCCGGGGACCTCTATATACAGGTGCGCCTCAAGCACCATCCGCACTTCGAGCGGCAGGGCCGCGACCTGGTGTACGACTGCCCGGTGGAACTCTGGCAGGCGGCCCTGGGCGGCGAGGCCGAGGTGCCGGTGATAACCGGCGGCCGCGTAAAGATAAAGGTGCCGCAGGGCACGCAGCACGGCAAGGTCTTCCGCGTGCACGGGCAGGGCATGCCCGTGCCCGGAGCCAAGGACCACGGCGACCTGCTGGTGCGCGTTAAACTGGCCGTGCCGCACGAGCTGACGCCCAGGCAGAGGGAACTCTTCGAGGAACTGGCCAAGACCGCGGGGCATACGCCCCCGCCGCAGGAAGAGAAGGACAAGGGCTTCTTCAAGAAGATACTGGGCTGATATGCCGCAATACTACATACCGGCGGAGAACATGCGCGGCGGGGAATTCTTCGCCGGGCCCGACGAGTCCAACCACATCGCCCGCGCCGCGAGGGCCCGCGCCGGCGACGAGATAGAGATCTTCGACGGGAAAGGCGGCCGCTGGTCGGCCGTCATAAAGTCCGTCACGCAGGACATGGTGACCGGCTCGGTGAAGGAAAAGCTTCCCAGCCCGGAATACGCGACGAAACTGACGCTGTGCTTCGCCGTGGTGGCGCGCCCGGCCCTGGAGAGCATACTGGAGCACTGCACCGAGGCCGGCGTGGAGACCTTCCAGCCTGTGATGGCCTCGCGCGTGCAGTTCGACCTGTTCAGCGACTGGGAGCGGCGCTCGCCGCGCCTCAACCAGATAATACTCTCCGCCGCCAAGCAGTGCGGCCGCGGCCGCCTGCCCGAGCTGCGCCGGCCTGAAAAGCTCGACGACCTGCTGGCCGCCGGCGGCGCGCACGTGTTCGCCTCGGCCGACGGCCTGCCGCCCGGAGAGGCCGCGGAGGCCCTGCCCCGCGGGGGGGCGCTGAACCTCTTCGTCGGTCCCGAGGGCGGGTTCACGCGCGGAGAAAGCGACTTCGCGCGCTCGTCGGGCGCGAAGTTCATGAACCTTGGACTTTATACTTTAAGGGCGGAAACGGCCTGCCTGGCCGCCGCTTCGGCGCTGCTGACGAGGCTGGGCTAGGGTTCCAGCCTCGTCTTCAGCGAGGTGCGCAGCAGTATCCTCTTCTTCTCGGCCTTCTCGAAGATGACCTTCACCGCCTTGCGCAGGTCCTCCGTCGAGATGGGCTTGTTCAGGAACAATTCCGCGCCGGCGTCCTCGTTGCCCTCTATGCGGGCCTCGTTGGTGCTGTTGCCGGTCAGTATGACGATGGGCGTGATGCGGGTCTTGGGGTCGTCCTTGATGGCCCTGCAGACGTCCATGCCGCTCATGTCCGGCAGGCCCAGGTCCACGATGGCCAGGTCCAGCCGCACTTCCTTCATCCAGTTCAGCGCGGTCTGGCCCTTGTCCGTCGTAATGACGAGGTAGCCGTCGTCCTCGAGACAGCGCTTCAGCAGGTCCTGTATGGACCTTTCGTCGTCCACAACCAGTATCTTATACATAGCGATCCCCTTAACTTAAAAGGAAATATACCATAAAATTAAGGGGAGGGGCGAAAATTGTAGAATATGAAGGTGAAGATCTACTACAAGACCGTCGGCTGCCGCGTGAACCAGGTGGAGACCGAGAGCCTGCGCGAGAAGTTCGCCGCGCTGGGGCACTCGCAGGCCGCCGCCCCGGAGGACGCGGACCTCGTCGTGGTGAACACCTGCTCGGTGACCGCGAAGGCCGACCGCGACTGCCTCGCCTTCATAAGGAAGACCGCCGCCGCCAATCCCAAGGCCGCGATAGCCGTCACCGGCTGCCTCGCGACGCTGGCGCCGGAGAAGGTGCTGGCCGCCGCGCCGGGCGCCGCCGTCTTTTCCAACAAGGACAAGGAGAACATCCCGTCGCAGCTCTGCGGCACGGCCGCCGCGCGCGATTTCTTTTCCGTCACGAAGTTCCACGGCAAGGCGCGAGCCTTCGTAAAGGTGCAGGACGGCTGCAACCTGAAATGCGCCTACTGCCTGGTCAACATGGCCAGGAACGAACTCAAGTCCAAGCCGCTCGGGCCCGCGGTGGCCGAGATCAAGCGCCTCGTCGACGGCGGCTTCGCCGAGATAGTGCTCTGCGGCACGCGGCTAGGCATATACAAATGCCCCGAGACCGGCGCGGACCTGTCCGTCCTGATGGAGCGGCTGTTCGCGCTGGAGGGGGACTTCCGGATACGTTTCTCGTCGATAGAGTCGGGCGAACTGACGCCGCGCCTGCTTAAGGTCCTGAAGGCGGCCGGCCCGCGCTTCTGCGATTATTTCCACCTGCCGCTGCAGGCCGGTTCCGACGCCGTGCTGAAGGCCATGGGCCGCCCTTACGACACCGCGCGCTACCGCGCCAAGGTGGAGGAACTGCGCGCCCTGCTGCCAGGCGTGGGCATATACGCCGACATCATAGCCGGCTACCCGGCTGAGACCGAAAAGGATTTCGCCGACGCGCTCGCCTATGTCAGGGATATCGCGCTCTCCGGCCTGCACGTGTTCAGCTTCTCTGCCAGGCCCGGCACGCGGGCCGCGGCGCTGAAGGCGCTCCCTCCCTCCGTCGTGTCGGAGCGTTCCGCGGCGCTGCGTTCGCTGGACGCTGAACTGCGCGCCTCCTACGCCGCGTCGATGCTGGGTTCCGAGACCCTTGCCCTAGTGCTGAGGAACAAGGAAGGCCGCGCGCTGGCGCTGGCCTCCAATTTCGTGAACCTGGAAATGCCCGGCCCGCTGAAGGCAGGTTCGCTCGCCCGCTGCCGCGTCACCGCGGCCCGCGGCGGGGAATGCCTGGCGGAGCCGCTGTGAAGACCTGCCCCTCCTGCGGTTACGTCAACAATAACGAGGCCGCCAAATGCGGCATCTGCGCCCGCGACATCTCCTCCGTGCCCGTCGTGGAACCGCCCAAGCCCCGCGACGAGCGCGGCATGGCGGCGGCCGCCGCGGTGCTGGCCGGCTGCGGCCTGCTGGCCGCCGGCGTATTCCTGATGCGGGAACCTGCCGGCAGGCCGGCCTCTTCCTCGGATGGCGCACCCTTCGACAACGCCGGGACCTTGTATTCCCTTGAGCAGATGCGGACGCTGAAATTCCTGCCGGCCGCCGACAAGGAGAAGGCCGCCGCGCTGGCCTATTCCCCCGACGAGAACGTCGCCTTTACCGCCGTGAAACTGGCCGGGGACTGGTCCCGCGCCTCGCTGTCGGCGGGAGAGGCGCGGCGCTGGTTTTCCGCGCTGCTCGCCGCGGCGCGCGGCACGCGCGGCCCGGTGTCCGCCCAGGCCGCCAGGGAGGCCGGCCAGGAGGCCGCTTACGGCCTCGTCCCGGCGCCTTATCCCGACGAGCTGCGCCTCACCGTTTCGTCCATGACGGCCTCCGCCGACAGGGAGATAAAGTCGGCCGGTTTCTTCCTTGCCTCGGCCTGCGGCCTCGCCGATTACGCGGGCGTAATGCTGGATACCCTTAACGCCGACCCTTCCGGCCGGGCCAGGATGTACGCGGCCTGCGCGCTGGCCGGCCTGGGCCGGCGGGAAGGCTATGACCACCTGGTGTCGCTGGTCTCGCGCCGCGATCCCGAACTTCAGGACGACGCCGTTTCCTGCCTGGCCTATTCCAGCGTGGACGGCACGGACCCTTTCCTGCGAGCCGCCTTGACCGGCAGCAACGCCGAGGTCGCCCCGTACGCCAGAAGCGCCTTAAATTTGCGCGAACAACTTGGTATAATTAAAAAGTAAGGCGCGAATATATTTATTTATAGGACGGGGGCGTTCCATGGACAATAACGACGGAAAGAAAAAAGAGTCTATAGACGAGATCCTCTCTGACCTGAACGGCCTCCTGAACAAGATGCCGTCGATACTCGACGGCATAAAGATGCCCGACCTGCCGCCGGCCGATTTCTCCGCCGCCGACAAGCGCGAGCCGCAGCTGCCGGCCGACGCGCCGGAACCCGAAGCCGCTCCCGAGCCCGCCCCGGAGGTCCCGCCCCAGCCCGCGCCCGAGGCCGACAAGACCGTGGTCATAGAGCCCCTTTCCAGCCTGCCCGAGGGCGGCGCAGCCCCCGAAGCCGCCTCTCCCGCGCCGGCCGACGCCGACAAGACCGTTATCCTGGAGCCGTTCTCCGCCCTGCCCGAAGGCGCGCCGGTTCCCGAGGCTGCCGAACCCGCGGTTGCCGAACCTGCGGCCTCCGGACCCGCGGACGCGCAGCCCGAGCCTTCAGCTCCCGCGCCGGAGCCCGAAGCCGTGATCCCCGCGCCGGCCGAACTGAAGGCCCTGGAGAGCACGCGCGATTTCGGCATACCGGACATAGACGCCCTCATGCAGCTTTCCGCCGCGGAACAGCCGGCCGCCCCGGCCGCGGAACAGCCCGCCGGACCTGCCTCCCAGCCCGAGGTCCAGGCGCCCCAGGCCATGCCCGAGGCCGGCATAATACCTTCCTCCGTGCGCAACATCGAGGAAGGCGTTGCCGAGCCTTCCGACGGCGAACTGGCCGAGTTCGAGCGCCAGTTGACCGGCGCCGCGCAGGCGCAGCCGGAACAGCCGGCCGCCGCCGAGGCCGCCATTCCCGACCCTTTCGCCATGCCTTCCGGCGAGGCGGACCAGTCCCGGCCCGAAGTCGAGGCAAGTCTTGAGGCAGCCGCCCAGCCTGAAGCCCCGGCTCCGGCCGTCGAGATACAGCCTGAGGCGCCAGCCGCCGCTCCTGAGATACAGCTGGAAGTCCGGCCCGAGGAGCAGGCCCTTCAGCCCGAAGCGCCCCGGGAACAGCAGGCGGCGGAAGCCGCGCAGCCGGAGGCCATGCCGGCTTCCGATACCCCGGCCATACCCGATCCTTTCGCGCAGGCCGCGGCCGAACTGCAGGTGCAGCCCGCCGCGGAGCCCGCGCCCGAGCCGGCCCCCCAGCCGGCGGCCCCGGCTCCGGAGCCGTCCCTCGAACTGCAGGCGCAGACCATGCCCGTCATAGAGCCGTCGGCGCCTTCCGGCATAGAACTTTCCCCGTCGGTGAGCCTGGGTTCCGGGCCCGCCGCGGCCCCCGAAGCCGAGAATACGCTGCAGTTCGGCCTGCCCAAGCCCGACGCGGCCGCCCAGCAGGGGCTGGTGATAGAGACCTCCGCTTCCGTGTTCTCCCAGCCCGAACAGCCGGCCGCGCAGCCGGCGGCCGAGGAGACGCTGGTGGTGGCCCCGCCCGCCGCCTCTTCCGGCGACGAGGAGAAGACCGTCATATACCAGCCTTCCGCGCCCGGCGTGACCTCCCGCTCCCAGGCGGGGGACCTGGCCGGCCTTGCCGCGAGGCAGGTTCCCGAGGGCATACCCGCCGAACGCCTGCGCGGCGCCGTGTTCATGTACGCCGCAGGCGAGCAGGCCCTCTGCGCCTCGGTGCTGGCCGAACTGGACTCCATCTGCCTTAAGTCCGCGACTAAACCGATGTTCATAAAGCGCGTCTCGGTGCGCGAGTGCGAGCCCGACGTAAACGCCAACTTCGTGCTGCAGTCGGTAACGGACTCCGGCGCCCACGGCCTGGTCTGCCTCGGCGGCGTGCCGCAGGAGAAGGTCTACGAGATAGACAGCGCTTTCGGCCAGGCCGGGGCCTTCTTCCGCCATTACGATTCGTCCACGTTCAGCCACTCGGCCGCGCTGGACCTTGTCATCGACCTGATACTGCGTTAAAACTATGCTAAAAAAGTGGGACGTCGCTCCGGCGCCAAACGACAAAAATCCCGGACGCCATAAACTCCTGATAAAAGGGGAGATGAAGGACATCTTCCTGATAGTGAAAAAACTCGGCAGCGTCTGCTCCCGCCCGGAGAAGACCACCGGCGATTACGACTTCCTGATATACCTCTCCAAGCTGGAGATGGACACGATGAAGAAGCTGAAGGCGGTCACCGCGGAGCTCGGCTCGGCCTCCGTCTCCGACCGCGCCCCGGCCCCTGCCGCCGCGGCCCCGGCCTTCTCCGAACCTGCTCCTTTTGAAACCCCGGCGCCGAAACTTAAGATAGAGCCCGCTCCGGCTCCGGCCCCCGCGCCGGCCCCGCAGCCCGCCCCCGCGCCGGCGCCCGCCCCGCAGCCTGCCCAGCATCATCCCCTGCCGCAGAACGTCCCTTCCATGACCGGACGCATGAAGCGCCCGGAACCGGCCCCGGCCCCGGCAGCGGCCGCCCCCGCCGCGGCCGCGCCAGCCGCGGCCCCGGCCACCGCCATTGTCCGCCCGGCCTCCAGCGTAAAGGCCAAGTGGTCCATGGAACTGCCGCTGATCCCTACGCAGAGCTTCCAGACGCTGGTCGCCGGCTCGCACAACCGGTTCGCCCACGCGGCCGCGATGGCCGTCGTAGAGAACCCCGGCACCATCTACAATCCGCTGCTGCTGTTCGGCACGCCTGGCACCGGCAAGACGCATTTCGTGAATTCGATCTCCTACGGCCTGTCCTCGTCCATAGGCCAGGGCAGCATCTTCGTCACGGACGGCATAAAGTTCTCCAAGGGTATAGAACTGGCCGTGGACGAGGGCGGCATCGCCAAGCTGGAGGAGATGATCTCGAAGATAAAGGTGCTGATCATCGACGACGTGCACCTGCTGATGGTCTCCGACAAGAACCGCAAGTACCTGACCAAGTGGCTCAACGACTTCGTCGCGCAGAGCAGGCAGATCGTGGTAACGTCGGTGTTCCCGCCCAAGTCGCTCTCCGGCCTCGAGGACGCCGTCGGCTTCCAGTTCACGCAGGGCTGGATGGTGGACCTGAAGATGCCGTCCTCGCAGTCGTACAAGGCCATACTCTCGCAGATAATGCAGGGCATGGACGTGAAGCTCTCCGAGGCCGACATAACCTCCCATTTCGCCAACGACTCGGTGCCGTTCACCGACGCCGCGCGCGCCCTCGCCGAGACCAAGAAGCTCGAGAAGTTCACGGTCAACGCCATGAACGCGGCCACCCATTCCCAGCTGCTCGAGACCCTCAGCGGCTTCGGCGAGTCCGCGGGCACGATGCCCGACGAGGGGGACTTCTCCCGCGCCGCGTCGTGGAGCCCCTCCGCCAAGGACCAGTGGTTCCGGTGGGGCATCTTTTACCCGAAGGGCATGAAGCGCGAGGCCGACTACGCGCTGTTCTCCCTGCACGAACGCGCTAAAGAGCTCGGCATGAACACCGAGTGGAGCCAGGTCTTCGCGGAGGAGTACAACTCCGACGAACTCTACGGCATACCGTTCCACATAGGCAACCTGGCGGCCGAGCGCAAGGTCAACGGGGCCATCATACTGGGCCCGCAGCCCACGTCGGCGCTGGGCGCGCAGGAGGCCGAGTTCAGGCATATAACCTCCAAGATACTCAGCAGCTACATGGTGAAGGGAGCATGGCTGCCTTGCGGCGGCCTCAAGTCCAAGGCGGCCTACGCCAGGCTGCTTATGGACCTGGTGTGACATGATCAACGAACTGATAGGAGCGGGCGTTCTCGGCGCGGCCGGGACCTTCGGGGCCTACTGGTACCTGAAGTTCCGCTGCTTGCTGCCGATGGAGAGTTCGCTGCGCTCCTCGCGCAAGGCGTTCGCCGACTTCACCGCGTTCACGCGCGAAACGATGGAGCGCGCCTACGCGCCCGAGCAGCCGGAACATTACGGCGACATCACCAACTACTACCTGATCAAGTTCCACAAGGCCTTCCCCGACGGCGCCATACTGCTTTTCGAGAAGGGCGACGCCCAGTGGCGCCTGACCAACTACCTGAAGCACTTCAAGGCCGAGCCCAAGCTGCTGACCTCCTACAAATGGAGCGCCTTCGACCGCAGCTCCGTCGAGGGCGAGCTGCTGCGCTTCGACGACGTGCGCACCGGCGACCACCAGGGCGTCGACGAGCTTTTCGGCCTGTTCGGCGTCAGGTCCGCCATGATGTGCACGTTCAAGCCGGCCGCCGGCGGCCCCGAGCGCCTGATAGTCTTCGGCGCGGCCTCGCCGGCCTGCTTCGACGCCGCGCAGCCCTACCTGCGCTTCGTCGCCTCCCAGCTTTCCTCCATCTCGCGCGTCTCCGACAAGGTGATAGCCCTCAAGAAGGAGACCGAGCACCTCAAGAGCGAGGTCAGCGCGGTGGTAAAGGAACTCGACGTGGCCGGTTCCCGCCTGATACAGCGCGCCCGCGAGCGCAAGGCCCTCTACGAGGTGGTCACGAAGGTCACCGCCCCGGCCAACGACGCGCAGAACGGCTGCGCCGCCATACTCAACGTGGTCGCCAAGATGGTGGAGGCCGACGTCGTGGCCTGCCTGCTGTTCGACGAGGCCAAGGGCGAGCTGGTGGTGAGCCCCGGCGCCTACGGCATACCGGAGCCGGAGCGCATGCTTTACAGCATCCCGGTCTCCAACCACGCCTCGGCGTCGGTCCGCACCTTCCTGAGCCGCAAGCCGTTCATCACCGCCGACGCGCAGAACGACCCGGACGTGCTCGCCCGTTACGCCAAGCTCTGGGACATACATTCCCTGATGATAGTGCCGATCTCGCTGCGGGACCGCATCATAGGCGTGATGCGCGTGGGCAGCCGCCGCCCGGATTTCTTCACGCCGGACCAGCTGGAGTTCCTGACGATCATCGCCGACGAGCTGGCCATCATCATAGAGATGTTCACGCTCTACGAGAACCTCTCCAACAAGGCGCAGGAACTCGCCCAGCTCAACAAGCTCAAGGACGAGTTCCTGGCCACCGTCAGCCACGAGCTGAAGACGCCGCTGACGACGATAAAAGGCTTCGTGTCGGTGATCCTGAGCGGCGAGGTGGGCCCGCTCAACGAACAGCAGCAGAACTTCCTTACGGTCACCGACCAGTCGGTGAACCGCCTTACGAGCCTGATCTCGAACCTGCTCGACCTCTCGCGCCTCAACGGCAAGGTGGAGATGGAGTTCCACAACGTGGACCTGTCCGAACTGGTGCGCGCGTCCGTCTCCGCGATGCAGCTCAAGGCCCGCGAGAAGAACGTGACGCTGACGAACGCCATGCCGAAGGGCCTGCCGCCGGTGCAGGCCGATACCCGCTGGATAACCCAGGTGGTGGACAACCTGGTGATCAACGCCATAAAGTACGCCGGCACCGGCGCCAGCGTGAAGGTGGACGGCACCGACAAGGGCGAGGCCGTCGTGGTCTGCGTCGAGGATAACGGCCCCGGGATCCCCGCGGCCGAGCAGAAGATGGTTTTCGACAAGTTCTACCGCGGCAAGGCCAGCGTCAACCAGGTGCCCGGCACCGGTTTGGGCCTCGCCATCTGCAAGTCCGTAGTCGAGAAGCACGGCGGCAAGATCTGGGTGGAGTCCAGGCCGGGGAAAGGCTCCAAGTTCTGCTTCGCGCTGCCGGTCTCCAAGAAACAGGCCTAGGGGGTTCTATGAAGATCATGAAGAGACTCTTACCCGCTCTGCTGCTGGCCGCGGCCGCCTGCGCCCATGTGCCCGCACCTAACGCTTTCAAGGCGGACCCCGAGCCGCTCGAGGCCGACGGCTCCGCCGAGCTCGACGTGCGCGACCTGGCCTCCTCGAAGGCGAGGGCCGTGCTGGACGCCCAGCGCGCCGCCGTGCGCCGCGCGGCCGAACTGTTCCTCGACGAGGACGCCGGCGGCGAGCGCCCGCAGGTCCTGGAGAACGGCCCGCTCAGGAGCCCGCAGCTCTACGTGGCTCGCCACAAGGTGCTGGCCGAGGGCCCCGACGGCGCCTCCTACCGCGTGACGCTCAAGGTCTGGGTATACCACGACAAGATAGCCGCCGCGCTGCGCGGCCTGGCCCTTTCCGGCCCCGCCCGCAAGCGCGCCGCGCTGGCGCAGGCCGCCCCTTCGGCCGCCTTCTCCGCCGCTTTCAAGGCCGCTTTCGCCCGCCGTTCGGCGATGGACGTCGAGGACCTGCCGGCCGGTTACGCCGGGCCGGAGGAGGCGGCGCGCGCCGCCTCGGCCGCCGGTGACGACCTGCTCTTCTACGCTTCCGCCTCGGCCGCCGCCTCGGCCGCTGGGCTCAATACCGGTTTCTTCCCGTCCCGCGGCGAGGCCTCGCTCCTCGTGCTGGAGCCGGCCACCGGCAGGGAACTGCTGCGCCTCTCCAGCCAGGCCAGCAGCGTGGATTCCTCGCAGCAGGCCGCCGACGCCAAGGCGCTGGCCGCCGCCGGCGAGGCGCTGGCCCAGGAGGCGGCCGTGAAGACCGCCCGGCTGGTCAAGTCCGACCCCGTCGTGCGCGTAAGGGTGTCCGGCCTTTCCGGCCTCGAAGAGCTTGAAAAGCTCAAGGCGCAGCTGCAGTCGCTCGACGTGAAGTCGCTGCGGCTGGAGAGCTACGCCGAGGGCGTCGCCGTTTTCGAGGTGTCGCCCCGCACGTCCGACGTGCAGGAATTCGCCAGCACCGTGCTGCGCGGCGATTCCATGGGGCTGGAACTGGAGGGCGCGGGGGCGCAGGAAGCCGCCTTCGCGCTGCCCAGATAAGGACGCGCCTCGTACTCGCGGCGGCCTTCCTGGCCGCCGCCTGCTCCGCCAGGCCCTACACCGTTTCCCCGTCGCTTAAGACCGAGCCCGACCTCCGCGTCGAGCTGGTCCCTTTTTCCAGCGCCGCGGCCGACCCGGCCGCCGCCGGCGTAATGGAGGCCCTCGCCTCCGGGCTGCTGCGCAAGATGGGCTACGACCCGGTGCCGCCAGGCGCCGGCGCGCCGCTGCTCTGCCGCGGCGAGGTCCGCGACTTCACCTTCGAGAACCTGGGCCAGGCGCTGCGCCGCAGCGTCAGGCTCAAGGTAACCATAACCCGCGCAGCCGGCGGGGAGAAGCTCTACGAGGGGCGCGGCTCCGGCTACGCCGTCGAATCCTATACGGGAACCTCCGAGGCGCAGGCGGCCTTCGCTGCGGCCGGCGGCTCAAGGGGCGCGGCCTCGGCGCTGGCCCGGCAGGCCTCCGACGCCGCCTGGGAGGCCCTCGGCGCCCTGCCCCGGCGTTCCCGCTAGCTTAATCCGCCATATACCGCGTTCGGAACCCGACAGGCCCTTGTCGGGTTCTTCTGCCATGATATAGCGAGGGTTCGGAGCGCGCAAGGGGGGACCATGCTGGCTAAGATAAACAGTCTGGGCGTGCGGGGCATAGACGGCTTCGCCGTCTCCGTCGAGGTTTACGTGGCGAGGGGGCTGCCGGCCTTCTCCATAGTCGGCCTGGCCGACACCGAGGTTAAGGAATCCAAGGAAAGGGTGGTGGCCGCGATCAGGAACTCGGGCTTCGAGTTCCCTTCAAAGAGGATAACGGTAAACCTCTCTCCGGCGGAGGTGAAGAAGTGCGGCACCCATTTCGACCTGCCGATAGCCCTGGGCATACTGTCTGCCTGCGGCGCGCTGAAAGGCGCCGAAAGCGCGCTGGACCGCCGCATCTTCGTCGGCGAGCTGGCGCTGGACGGCGGCATAAGGCCGGTTACCGGCGTGCTGCCGATGCTGCTGGCCTTAAGGAAGGACCGGTCGGCCGAGGTGGTGGTGCCGGAGGGCAACGCCGCCGAGGCGGCGGTTTCCGGCGTGCGGGCATTCTCCGCGCCCGACCTGCGCGCGCTGGCCGCCTGCCTTACCGGCGGGGAGGAGCCGCGGCGCTGCGCCGGGCCGGCCGCCGCGCCGGAGCCCGGGCCCTCGGCCGGCCGCGGGGATTTCTCCGAGGTGAAAGGCCAGGCTTTCGCCAAGCGGGCTCTGGAGATAGCGGCGGCCGGCGGGCACAACGCGCTGCTGGTGGGTCCGCCCGGCGCGGGCAAGTCCATGCTGGCCAGGCGCTTCGCCGGTATCATGCCGCCCATCACCGACGACGAGGCGCTGGAGGTCACCAAGATCTATTCCGTCTGCGGCCTGCTGCGCGGCGGGAAGGTAGTCCGCTCGCGTCCTTTCCGGGACCCGCACCATACCATAAGCGACATAGCCCTTATAGGCGGCGGTTCCCGCCCGCGCCCGGGGGAGGTGTCCATGGCGCACAACGGGGTGCTGTTCCTCGACGAGCTGGCAGAGTTCTCGCGCTCCAGCCTGGAGGTGCTGCGCGAGCCGCTGGAATCCTTCCAGGTCACGGTGTCGAGGGCCAGG
Source organism: uncultured Elusimicrobia bacterium (assembly GCA_937870775.1). GTDB lineage: Bacteria > Elusimicrobiota > Elusimicrobia > Elusimicrobiales > UBA9959 > UBA9959. Next base: position 1,912 of record CALMZU010000027.1, on the reverse strand, counting down.
GAGAGCGCCCGGTTCCCGGCGCGGTTCACGCTGATAGCTGCCAGCAATCCCTGCCCCTGCGGTTTCCTGGGCCACCCGGACCGCGGCTGCGGCTGCACGCCCATGCAGATACAGCGCTACCGCGGCCGCATCTCCGGCCCTTTGCTGGACAGGATAGACCTCAACATACAGCTCTCCCCGCTGCGCTACGAGAACTGGGCCCGGCGCAGCGAGGGGGAACCGTCCGCGGCGATAAGGGAGCGCGTGGTGCGCGCCAGGGAGATACAGACCGCGCGGCTGGCCGGCAGCGGGGCCACCGCCAACGCCTTCATGTCCGCCGCCCAGATAAGGGAGTTCTGCGCCGTGCCGTCCGGCGGCGGGGCGGTGCTGGAGGCCGCCATGAACAGGCTCGGCCTTTCGGCCCGCAGCCTGGACAAGATACTTAAGATATCGCGCACCATAGCTGACCTGGAGGGCTGCGCGGCTATAAGGAAAGAACATATAGTGGAGGCCATACAGTACCGGAGTTTCGACAGGGCGGCTTCCCAGGGCTGACGGCCCGGCGCGCCATATTCGCGCCGAAGGCCGGTTTTTTGACATAATAGGGAAATACTTCCGGCCCTGCCGGAAGGGGTTGGACAGGAGGATACATGAGGAAGGTCTGTTTCGCTTTATTCTTCGCGGTCGCCGGAACTGCCGCGGCCCAGCAGGTTCAGCTGCTGGAGACCGACTCCAAGAGCGGCTCCCCGGCCGTCTCCGCGGGCGACGGCATGGTGCCGGTGATAGCGCCTTCGGAGGAGAAGACCTCCTCGCAGACCGTGGCCGCCGAACTGGTGGTCTCCACGCCGGCCGCCAAGAAAGCCGTACCGGCCAAGAACGCCGCGCCCAAATCCTCAGAAGTGAAAACTCAGACCGCGCCAACCGCCGCTCCGGTCCCGGCTAAGTCCGCCGTCGTAAGCGCGGCCCCCGCCGCTCCCGCGAAGACCGCCGCGGCGCAGCCCTCCGAAAAGGCGCCGGTCGTTCCGGCTGCCGCTCCCGCGCCGGCCAAGCCGGCCGCCCCGAAGAAAGCCGCGGCCGCGCCCAAGCCCGCCGTGAAGCCGGCTCCCGCCTCTCCCGCCGCCGGCGCCGGTTTCTCCGTGGGCAAACGCCACACCGTACTCGGCGGCGACACGCTGTGGGACCTCTCCGGTAAGTATTACAAGGACCCTTTCAAATGGGGCAAGATCTATAACGCAAACCTGGACACCGTCTCCAACCCGGACCGCATATATCCCAAAGAGGAACTGCTGATACCGGACCTGACCGAGGAAGTGCGCCCGGCCAATACCGCCATAGAGATAGCCGGCTCCGAAACCATAGCCGACCCGGCGCTGACCTCGGCGGACCTGCCGCGCCCCGCCGCCGCTCCGGCGGCAGCCCCGGCGACGGACACCGGCACCTGGGCCGACGAGTTCGTGCAGGGCTATACCCCTTCCGACCTTTCCGAGGAGATGCCCGTCGACCAGAAGGAATGGGGGCACGGCGTTAAGATAGTGCCCGACTCCTGGACCGAGGACGGCGTTGTGAGCGGCAAGGTCAAGATAGGCCAGGACGACCTTGAGGACGGCCAGTCCATGACCGGCGAGATCTTCGTCGTGAAAATGAGCCCGAAGATAAAGGTGAAGGCCGGCGATTACCTGGCCGTCTACATGAAGGGTTCCGAGGCTTTCGACAAGTCCGGGCATCGCCTGGGCCGCGAACTGCAGGCCGCCGGCCTGGCCGAGGTGATAACCGTGGAGGGCCAGAGCGTGAAGGCCAGGCTTTTGGACGCTGTGACGCCGGTGCTGCAGGGCTACGTGGTCAAGAAGCGTTAGCCGCAGCGGCGGCCGCCGGCGGGGACCGGCGGCGGGGGGGGCGCGTATCTGCTCCCTCGGCGGGCTGGTGCCGGAGGACG
>CALMZU010000026.1 GCA_937870775.1 uncultured Elusimicrobia bacterium | reverse complement strand
GCAACAGCAAGGAGAACTCCAACATCACCTCCAACAACCCCGAGGCCGTGAACCTCGGCATCGCCGAATACATCCTGAAGCAGTACAACCTGCGCAAGGTGTTCAGCGAGGAAGTGGCCGAGGCGCACAACACCGGCATGGTGCACATACACGACCTGGGCTATCCGCAGCGCGTGTACTGCAGCTCCCACTCCGTCGAGTACATAAAGAAGTACGGCCTCGACAAGATCGTCTCCAACCTGCAGAACAAGAGCTACCCGGCGAAATCCGCCATGGTGCTTAACGGCCACATACAGACTTTCCTGGCCTCGATGCAGAGCCGCTACGCCGGGGCTCTCGGCTTCGGCTTCCTCAACATACTGTACGCCCCCATGCTCAACTGCCCCGAGGTGCTCATAGAGGGCGAGCTGGAAGGCAAGACCGTGCGCATGCGCCGCGACGCGCTTGAGACCATGGTCGAGGCCGGCTCGGTGACCTACCAGGACGGCACCGCCGTTCCCTACTTCAAGAAGACCGGCGAGGTCCGCGTGCTGAGCAAGCTCTCCAAGCGCGAGATGCGCCAGATAGCGCAGAACCTCATCTTCTCCGCCAGCCAGAACGCGTTCAGCCGCGGCGGCCAGACGCTGTTCATAGACTTCAACATCCACACCGGCGTGCCGCAGTACATGCACAACGTGCCGGCGCTGGGCCCCGGCGGCAAGTACATGATAGAGGACGCGCAGGGCAACATCGAGCTCGTCGACGAGGCGCCCCGCTTCAAGGGCGTCGAGGGCGATAGCCGCAACGGCGACGTGCAGCAGCCCACGGACGGCCGCAAGTACGTCACCTACGGCGACCCGCGCATGGTGAAGACCGCGCAGGAGTTCGCGATAGAGCTGATGAAGGTGTGGGAGGACGGCGACAAGTACGGCATACAGTTCGCCTTCCCGAAGTGCGACCTGCACGTCTCCAACGAGGCGCTGACCGACCCGGCCGAGCGCGAGGTGTTCGACTACGGCTGCAAGCTGGCCACCAAGAACGGCTCGACGTACTTCATGTTCGACCGCGACGGCGCCGGCGCCACGCTGGCGCAGTGCTGCCGCCTCAAGGAGAAGGTGACCGACCCCGACCTGCTGAAGCGCCCCGAGCGCATCCGCTTCACCGGCTTCCAGAACGTCACCATCAACCTGCCGCAGGCCGCCTTCAAGGGCAAGACCCTGAAGGGCACCCTGGCCAACATAGACAAGGCCATGGACCTGGCGATGAAGGCCCACCTGCAGAAGAAGGCCTACACGCAGACCCTGCTGGACACCGACGGCAGCCCGCTCCGCTCGCTGGGCCTGCCCTCCGACGACGGCACCCCGTACGTCAACCTGCAGAAAGCCACCTACATCATGGGCCTCATCGGCCTCAACGAGACCGTGCAGTACCTCACCGGCAAGGAGCTCCACGAGAGCCGCGACGCCTACGAGACCGGCCTGCAGATAGTCGATCACATGTACCAGAAGATCAACTCGCTGCGCGCCACGACGGGCCTCAAGGTTACGCTGGAAGAGACCCCGGCCGAGAGCGCCACGCAGAAGCTGGCGAAGGGCGACATGGCCCGCTACGCCGAGGCGAAGAAAGTGGTGAAGGGCGACCTGAAGAAGGCTCCCTACTACACCAACTCCATACACCTCAACCCCGGCGCCGACGTGAGCATACTGGACCGCATCGAGCTGCAGAGCAAGTTCCACGACATGATAGAGTCCGGCTCCATCATCCACGTGTACTGCGGCGAGAGCCAGATCCCGCCGGCCAGCATCGCGACGCTCATCGAGAAGACCTACCGCAACACCCGCAGCTCGCAGGTGACGGTGTCGCCGGAGTTCACGCACTGCAACAACTGCCACACCAACTACTTCGGCTTCAAGGACAAGTGCGGCAAATGCGGCAGCGAGGACATGACCAAGCGCACCAAGATCGTGGGCTACTTCTCCAACCTCTCCGGCTGGAACGATTCCCAGCTGGAGATCAGCAAGGCGCGCGAGGCCGTGGCGCAGCACTACGCCAACTACACGCCCGGCGTGAACTGGCTGCACGAGAAGGACAACTCCAAGAAGGTGATGGTGTTCGGCAAGGCCGGCTGCAGCATGTGCGAAGAGGCCAAGGCCAACCTGACCAAGGCCCTGAAAGAGAAGGGCATGGAGATCCCCGTCGAGTTCTACGACCTGACCAAGCAGGAGGCCCGCATGCAGGCCGCCCGCTGGAACGTGCCGCTGGACCCGATACCTACGGTGCTGGTGAAGAACAACGGCACCACCAACCGCTACGAGCTTGAGTACAAGCGCGGCAAGCCGGTGCACCGCAAGGAAATGGACTACTACAAGATGGTGGAAGGCGCTTACGCGGTGAAGTAAACTGCCGGTGCAGCGGGGCCACGGCGGCCGGGTTCGCAAAACGCGCTCGGCCACACCGTGGCCTCGCTCCGCATTCGGCCGCGGCGCTTACGCAAGCCGCGGCCTCACGAGGGTTTTTCGAACCCGGCCGCCGCGTCCCCGCGCGGCGTCAGTTTAAAAAGAAATGAAGATCGGAGCGGCGCTGGGATTTAACCTTATTGACTTCCCCGGGAAGATAGCGGCCGTGGCTTTTACGCCCGGCTGCAATTACCGCTGCCCGCATTGCCACGCCGCGCCGCTGTTGGGCGGCATAAAGGACATAGGCGACGCGGGCTTCCTGGAATACCTGGAATCGGTGAAGGACTGGGTGAACGGCGTCACCATCTGCGGCGGCGAACCCACGCTGCAGCCCGACCTGGTGCCTTTCATAAAGGCCGTGCGCGGCCGCGGCCTCGCCGTAAAGCTGGACACCAACGGCAGCAACCCGGCCCTGCTTGCCAGCCTGCTGGCCGAGAAGCTGGTGGACTACGTGGCCATGGACATAAAAGGCCCGCGCTTCCTGTGGCCGGCCTATGCCGGCGTGGAAGGCCACGAGGCCGCCATGGCCGAGAGCGCGGCCCTGGTGGCCCGCTTCCCCGAGCACGAGTTCCGCACCACCGTGGCCCCCATAGTGCGCGGCGACGGCGAGATCAGCTTCCTCACCGTGCAGGAGATGGCCGCCGCCGCCCGCTTCATCGCCCAGACCGCCGGCCCCGAGGCGCGCTACTACGTGCAGAAGTTCGTGCCGCGCAAGGACGGCCTGCTGGACCACCGGCTGGAGGCCTTCCCCGAAACGCCCCCGCAGCTTTTGCAGGATATTCTTAAGGAAGTGCAGCGACATTTACCCAATACGCAGCTGAGAGGATAAAATGAGCAAACTTGAAGTTACCGTTCAGAAACTCGCCGCCGAAGTGAAAATGCCCGCCTACGCCCACGAGGGCGACGCCGGCGTGGACCTGTACTCCGCCGTGGACAAGGTCCTCGCCCCCGGCGAGCGCGCGCTGATACCCACCGGCCTGAAGATGGCCATACCGCACGGCTACGAAGGCCAGGTGCGCCCCAAGAGCGGCCTCGCCCTGAAGCACGGCCTCACCGTGCTCAACACCCCCGGCACCGTGGACGCCCCGTACCGCGGCGAGGTGGGCGTTATCCTTATTAACCTCGACCCCAAAGCCTCCTACGAGGTGAAGAAGGGCGAGAAGGTGGCCCAGATGGTCTTCAACAAGGTCGAGTACGCCGCCTTCACCGAGGCCGCCGAGCTCGCCGCCACCACCCGCGGCGCCGGCGGCTTCGGCAGCACCGGCCTGAAATAAAGGGGACAGGCTACTTTTCCAAGTCGCCAGGTCATTGGGAAATAAAAGGGGACAGGCTACTTTTTTAAAGTAGCCTGTCCCCTTTTTCTGCGCTTTTTTAGAATTCGCTGCCGCTGAGGCCGGCGTAGATCAGGGCGCCGCCGTTGAGGGAGGACAGCACCGAGCGGATCTCGCTCTGCGCCACCGCCAGGCAGCCGAAGGAGCGGCCCTGCGTCATGGCAGCTTCCTTAACGTAAGCCGACTCGTGCACCACCACCGCGCGCGACAGAACGTTGGAGTTGGTGGCCGACAGGCCGTGCAGCCGCATGGACTTGCCGTGATTGCCGCTGTAAAGCGCGCCGGTAAGGTAGAAGCCCAGCGACGAAGCCTTGGAATTGGCGACATTGCTGAACTTGGTGGCGTAGCCGTCGCCGTCCGGGTCCGAGCCGCGGCCGTGGGCCACGTGTATGGCGCGGGCGCTGCCGGTCTGCAGGTCAAGTATGAAGAAGCGCGCCTTGCTGGAGTGCGCCGCGAAATCCACTATGCCCACGTAGCGCTTGTTGCTGATCTTGGAGGAGTTGGCGTTGAAGTACTCCATCGCCTTGCGCTTGAGGTCCTCCGGCACGCCGGCCCCGCGGGCCGAGCTGTCCACCGCGCCGGTCATCTCCTGCGCGTCGGGATGCAGGAAAGCCTGGAAGGCGCGCTGGCCGTCGGGCTGGTATTCGGAAGGCTGCAGTTCCTTATAAGAAGAGCCCTCATTATAGGTCTCCTCCGTGGCGTCGTCCTCAAGCGTGCCCTCGACCTGGGGGACAGCCGCCACCGGCGAGGAGATCTCTATGTCGCCGTTGGGGGCGAAGATCAGCTTTATGATGGCCGCTATGGCCTTGGCCAGACCCTCGAAGGGGTTCTTCACCGTGGCGGTGGAAGGCTCCGCCTTGAAGCGGATCTCGGTCTTGTCCGCCGCGGCCGCGCGCTTAAGCGCGCTGACGTTGACGTTCATGTTCTCGGCGTTGCTGCGCAGGCTCTCTATGGACTGGGCCATCAGCGCGCCGGGCAGCAGCGTAAGGGCTAAAAGGGCTGAGAATATGTTTTTCATAAGCGCCTCGCTATAGATTAGCAGGCCGCCCGCCTCCGCGGTAGGGCGCATGGTCCCAACCGCCCCTGGGCCCTTTGGCCCCATAAATTATCGAGGCGAAGCCTCGATAGAGGGCCTCGATAGAAAAGCAGCCTGTCCCCTTTATTTAGCGAGGCCGGGCCTCGCTAAGGCCCGGCCTCAATAGGGTGAAAAAAGTAGCCTGTCCCCATTTTAGGTAGAATATTAGTATGGCTTTAAAACAATTCAGGAATGTGTTCGTTGCGATAGCGCTGCTGGTGGGGGCGGCGGGGAATGCGGCGGCGGTAGTTATAGACGTTTACCACACCAGCGATGTTCACGGTTGGTATTCCGCCCGCCCCGCGCGCTGGGACGCGGCCAACAGCACCCGCCCCATAGGCGGCTTCGCCGCGCTGTCGTCCT
>CALMZU010000025.1 GCA_937870775.1 uncultured Elusimicrobia bacterium | reverse complement strand
GTCTCCGGCGAGGGCCACATCGTCTGCGGCCACTGCCGCAACTGCAAGGCCGGCCACCGGCACCTCTGCATCAATACCAAGGGCGTGGGCGTCACCCGCCCCGGCTGCTTCGCCGAGTACCTCGCGATCCCGGCCGAGAACGTGTTCCCGCTGCCCGACGGCGTTTCCGACGACGAGGCCGCGATACTGGACCCGCTCGGCAACGCGGTGCACACCGCGCTGTCGTTCGACCTGATAGGCGAGGACGTGCTGATCACCGGCGCGGGCCCGATAGGCATCATGGCCGGCGCCATAGCCAACCACGTCGGCGCCCGCCACGTCGTGATCACCGACGTCAACGATTACCGCATGGACCTGGCCCGCAAGCTGGGGCTCAAGAACGTCGTGGACTCCCGCCGCGAGAAGCTGCCTGACGTCATGAAGCGGCTCGGCATGACCGAGGGCTTCGACGTGGGCCTCGAGATGAGCGGCAACCCCATGGCTTTCAACGGCATGCTGGACAACGTGAAGATGGGCGCCAAGGTGGCGCTGCTCGGCATACTGCCGCCGGACACCAAGATCCCGTGGGGCAGCGTGATCTTCAAGGCGCTGACGCTGAAGTGCATATACGGCCGCGAGATCTTCGAGACCTGGTACAAGATGTGCGCGATGCTGACGAGCGGCCTGGACATAAAGCCCGTCATCACCCACCGCTACCCGGTGAAGGACTTCAAGGAAGGCTTCGAGACGATGTGCTCCGGCCGCTCCGGCAAGATCATACTGGACTGGACCACGCTGTAATGCAATACCACGCGGAATTCGGCAGGCTGTGCGCGGCGCTCGAGGGCGCCGGGGCCTTCCTCGTCGTCGAGGACGCCAAGGGCCGCGTGAACGTCATGACCATCGGCTGGGCCCAGGCCGGCTATATCTGGGGTCAGCCGGTCATGACGGTGCTGGTGCGGCCCTCGCGCTACACCCATTCGCTGCTGAAGACCGCCGCCGGCTTCACCGTCTGCGTGCCGGCGCCCGGCAAACTGGCCAAGGAGCTCGCCTTCTGCGGTTCCAGGTCAGGCCGCGACTACGACAAGGTCCGGGCCTGCGGCCTTAAGCTGGCCGAAGGCGCGGAGAAGGGCCTGAAGTACGTCGAGGGCTGCGAACTGGTATACCAGTGCAGGCTGACCGGCACGTCGGAACTGGACGTACGGACGCTGCCGGCCGCGGAGAAAGGCCGCTATTATCCCGACGGCGACCCTCACACGCTCTATTTCGGGCGGATAGTGAAAGCGGAGTCCAACCGATGAAGAAAGAAACCGCCGTCCTGGCCTGCGCCGCGCTGCTGTGCGGCTGCGGCATGCTGGGCGAGAAAGCCGCCGATTACTACCTGGGCAAGGCCAGGCGCACCGCGATGGCCCGGAACCCCGCCCAGAGCGAGATAGAGGCGGCCTACGCCGGGATAGAGAAGGCCATCTCCTACGAGCCCGGCTCCCAGCGGGCGGTGGAGATCCTCGAGGACCTGACCCGCACCGCCTCCAAGTCCGGCTTCGCCGGAGCGCAGGCGCTGGAGGCCTCGGCCCTGAAGAAGGCCCTCGCCGCGAAACCGGACAACTGGTACGCCCGCGAATCCCTGATCAATTTCTACGCCGAGCGCGGCGACACCGCGGGGTTAGAGTCCATGGCCTCGCAGGCTGAGGAACTGGGCTCTTCCAAGGACCCCCTGACCCGCTACTGCGCTTCGCTGGCGGCGCTGGCCGCCCGCGCCTCGGCCCTGCCGTGGCTGGAGAACGAAGGCTACCTGGCGCTCACCAAGTCGCCCGGCGCCTTCTTCGACAAGACCGCCGCCTACGTGGCGGCCGCCGAGCGGATCCCCGGCATGAAATCCGATGTCGAGAAACTGGCCGCTTCGGACCCTTCGCTGCGCAAGGCGGCCCCGTCGGAGCTGGTTTCCGCCGCCGAGGTATCCTCCGCCGACGCGCTGCGCGACACGGCCTCGGCTTCCGCCGCCATAGATTTCAATACCCGCGCCGCTTCCGAGCCCGCCTTCAGGAAGGCCGCCGAGATGCTGATACAGGGCAACGCCGCGCTGGCCGCCCGCGACTACCCGCAGGCCCGCGCCTTCTTCCAGGGGTCCCTGAACCAGTTCCCCGGCATGGTGGACGCCCGCCGGCAGCTGGCCGAGGCCGATTTCCAGGAGGGGGCCGCTCTGGCCGCCTCCGGGGGCGACCAGAAGGCCGCCGCGCAGCTGCTCTACCGCGCCTACGCCTCCATCGGCGAGGTCATAACCGCGGCCGCCAAGACCGGCGGCGTGATGCCTTTCGTAAAGCCCGAGAAGTTCCTGGGCGAGGCCTATTCGCTGAAGGCAGCCGACCTGGCCGCGCTGCACGCCGTGGAAGGCAAGAAGCTGCGCAATACCGCCAGGCTCGAGAGCGAGTTCAAGTCGGCTCTCGACGAGGCCCTGAAGCTGAACCCCGAAGGCCGCCTGGCCCGGGAACTCTACGAGCGCTACAGCAAGGAAGGTTTTTAACGGGAGCGCCCATGAGAGGGAACCTCTCCGTCCTTGCCGTCTTTCTCCCTGCGCTGCTGGCCGCGGCGGTCAGCGCGCAGGAGCCCTCCTCGGCGCCGCTCACCCTCAATATCTCGAAGGACGCCTACAAGTCCCGCGTCGGCCTGGATTACGCCGTGCGCTGGGACTTCTCCGACCTGGCCTCTTTCCGCCCCCGGCTGGACACGCTGGCCCGCGGCGTGAAGGCCCTGGCCTCCTGGGACATAACCGAGAACACCCGCGTGGATTATTACGGCTTCCGCACCAACCCCTGGCGGCTGATCATTACGAAGCAGAAGAAGGCCGCGCCGGCCGCCGCCGAGGGGGGGGCGTCCAGCGCCGTGCTCACCCGCAGTGAGCCGGAATATCACAAGAGGGTGCGGCTTTCTCTTTCGCCGCTGGTGGACGACCTGAAAAGGAATTTCGACGAGGGGCTGAGGGACTACCTGCTGCGCAGCTCGCTGAGGCGGGTGTCGCCGGAATGGGAGAAGGCCGGCGACACCGGCCGCAAGGCCTTCGTGAAGGACGTCCTCTCGCTGGGCCTGTGGGACGCGCAGGTGGCCCCGGTGCAGGACGCGCGCGAGGGGCTGGAGTACATCAGCGGCGGCGGCAGGAAGAAAGGCTCCGCCGCTAAGCGCTGGGAAGTCCCGGACAATATAAAATAATTATTCGGCCAGCGGCAGCGTGAACGTGAAGGAACTTCCTTTCCCTTTCCCGCTCTCCACCCTTATGCGGCCGCCCTGCCGTTCCACCAGCATCTTGCATATGTGAAGGCCGAGGCCCAGGCCCTGCATCCCCTTGCGGGAGATGTTGGCCGTCTGGTACAGCCTGTCGAAGATCCTGTCCAGGTCCGCCTTCTCCATGCCCTGGCCGTTGTCGGAGACCGAGACCTCGGCCATGCCCGGCTCTGCGGAGACGCGCAGTTCCACGCTTACCTTCCCGCCGGCCGGGGTGAACTTGAAGGCGTTATCGACGAGGTTGCCTATGACCTGGCGCACGCGGGCCGGGTCGGCGGTCACCGGCGGCAGGGCGCCGGCGCGCAGTTCCAGGGTTATGGCCTTGTCCCTGGCGAAGGGCTTCATGCCCTCCAGCAGGTCGGCGGCCAGCGCGGCGAGGTCCGTCCGTTCCGGTTTCACCGAAAGTTTGCCGGTCTCGGAGCGGGTGACCTCCAGCAGGTCCTCCACCATGCGGGTCATGCCGGCGGCCGCGTTGACCGCGCTGTCGAGTATGCGGGCCTGCTCGGCGGTGAGAGAGGACCCGAGCTCGCTTTTCAGGAAATCCAGCGCCAGTACCTGGTTGGTTATGGGACGGCGCAGTTCGTGGTTGACGTGGTGGGTCACTTCCGCGCGCATCTTCTCGAGGGTCCTCTGCGCCGTGATATCGTTGTACTTCCACATGTGGCCTACGAACCTGCCGTCCTGCAGGTACACCGGGATGTAGTCCTGCAGCAGAACGCGGCCGTCCTTCATGCGCAGTTCGGTGCCCATCACGGCCTTGCCGCCTTTCAGCGCGGCCTCTATGCCGGCCACGAAGGCCGCCGGGTCGGCCGCCAGTTCCTTGCTTTTCTCGGCCGAGTCCGAGCAGTCCGTGCCGGTCAGTTCCGAAGGCGGCACCGGTATCGAGAAGAACTCGCAGAACTTCCTGTTGGCGAACACCACGCGCCGGTCTGGGCTTTCCAGCAGCAGCGCGGCCTGCAGGTTCTCCATCAGCGAGGTGAGCTTGGCCACGGCCTCCTTCAGCTCCTCCTCCATGCGCTTGCGGCCGTCTATGTCGGCGTGGGTGCCTATGGCGCGCAGCGGCCTGCCGTCGGTGTCGCGGGAGATCACCTTGCCGCGGTCCAGCACCCACTTGTAACTGCCGTCCTTGCAGCGCATGCGGTGCTCGCTCGCGTAGGACGGCGTCTTGCCGTCGAGATGCCGCTGAAGGACTTCCTCGACGCGCTTGAGGTCCTCCGGGTGGACGCGCTTCTCCCACTCGCCGAGCGAATCCCCGACCTCGCCCGCCTCGTAGCCCAGCATCTCCTTCCAGCGCCACGAGAAGAAGACCCTGGAGTTCTTAATGTCCCAGTCCCAGATGCCCTCGCCGGCGCCCTCGAGCGCGAACTGCCAGCGGGCCTCGCTGCGTTCCAGCTCCTCCACCGCCACGCGCCTTGCCTCCTCTGAGGCCAGCGCCTGCGCCAGCAGGGAGAGGCCCACGCGCTGGAGTTCGGTGAGCTTGTGCGGGCGGTCGAAGAACACGCCCAGCACGGCGGCCGTCCCGCCCGCGCGCTCTTTCACGCGGCAGGCCGCGTACGCGCGGTAGCCGTAGCGCTTGACCACGGGGTCGGTCTCGGCGTAGCGCGACGAGCCGAGGTCCTCGGCGTAGAATATGTCCTCGCCCGACCCGGCCAGGAGGTCGTGGCAGATGTGCCCCTCGGGCTTGTCCATCTCCCGGTAGCCGGACGGGGCCTTCCACTTGCCGGCCGAATACAGCATCCCGCCTTCCATGCGGCTGTAGTGGGCCATGGTGCCTTTCAGCAGCCAGCCTGCCAGCGCGGTTAGGTTGTTGACGTTCGCCGAGTAGTCCGCGCCGCGGTTCGTGAGGGCGGAGGCCACGTCGCGCAGCATCGCCTCGTACTCGAGGCGGCCTTCCTCGGCCTTCTTGCGCGCGAGCGCGCCGCCTATGATCGAGGCCACCATGCGCACCAGCGTAACGCTGTCGGCCCCCCAGGCGCGGGCTTTCCTGACGGAATCGAAACCGAGGAAGCCCTCCACGCGGCCCTCTATGTTTATCGGCACGACGAGAAGGGAGAGTATGGACTGCGGTTCCAGTATGTCCCGTTCCGCCTTGGCCTCTGGCGGCAGTTCCTTTACGCAGGGGATGTTGACTTCCTCGTCGGCCCGCAGCTTCATCATCCACCACGGCAGGGTTTCCGACGGGATGCCGCGGAGGTTCTGTATCTGCGGCTCCACGCCGGGCGCGCACCACTCGTGGGTGTTGGTCATCAGCGCGCCGCTGGCGTCGAAGCGGAACACGTAGCTGCGGTCGGCGCCCTCGAACTCCCCTATCAGCCGCAGCGCGGAATTTATCCAGGCGTCTATGTCGCGGGCGGGCAGGTTTATCAGGCCGGCAGACATGTCGGCCACCAGCTTCTCGAAACGGTCCCGGTAGCGCAGGCCTTCCTCGGCGGCGGCGCGTTCCGTTATGTCCACGGCCGAGCAGACCAGGTGCTGCACCTTGCCGTCGGGGCCGAGGCTGGGCGTCTTGTTTATGTAGAGGAGGCGCCGTTCGCCGCGTCCGTTCTTCACCCATTCCTCGCCGGCGCGGGGCTTGCCGTCGGCGAAGATGGCGCGGTTGACCTCCGCGCAGACCCCGGTCTCTTCCGGCGAGAGGAAGCGCGAGAGCGGGCTGCCGGCCAGCTCCTCTTTAGGCCTCCCCATGAAAGCTGCGTGCGCGGCGTTCACGGCGCCATAGGTCTCCGGGTCGGACTGGTACCAGATCTGGGCCGGGATGGCGTCCAGCAGCAGTTCGTTCTCCGAGCACAGGCGCTTGAGCTTTTCGTTGTGGTCGTCCGGCATAGGCTCCCGTCAGCGCCGCGGGTTCTCGCGGTCGTACTGGTCCAGCGCCGCTTCCACGGTCTCGTTGACCCAGTCCGGGTCGAAAGGTTTGGTTATGTAGGCGTAGGCGCCGAGCGACAGCGCTTTCACGGCGGTGCCCAGTTCCACGTCGGCGGAAAGCATCACCACCACCGGCGGGGGGGACATGCGGCGCAGTTTCCCGAGCACGGCGAGGCCGCCGGTGCCCGGCATCGTCACGTCCAGCAGCACCAGCTGCGGCGCCTCGGCCGAGGCCATGGCCAGCCCGGCGTCGCCGGACGCGGCGGCGCGCACTTCGTGGCGCGACAGCAGCTTGGCCACGGCGTCCAGCAGTTCGGTGTCGTCGTCTATGATGAGTATCTTCCTGCCCGTTCCCATTGGTCCCCCGCGGGTAATATAGCAAAAATACGGCGGGACGCTACAGCGCCACGGCCGCGCGCCCTTCCGAGCCGTCTATCCTTATCTCCAGAGGCCTGTCGAAGCGCAGATGCCTTATGTAGTTCAGCTCCCCGGCCGTCGGCTGCGCCCTGAGGCGGTCCCAGTTTATGAACGACCCGGGGCCGGTCTCGTTGATGGTGAAATAGCCTATGCCGAGCGACGTCACGTTGTGGAAGAAATGCGTTCCGTACGACGGGTCCACGACGAAGTCGCCGTAGGCGGCCTCGATGATGATGCGCGACCCGGAGATATGCGCCCATTTCACGGGTATGCCGAGGCTGGGGTCGCTGGACCCCCAGCGCCCGGGGCCTATGATGAGGTACGGCCGGCCTTCGGCGCGCAGGCGGTCGTTGAGGCGCCCTATTTCCTCCGCTATGTCGCGGGTCTTCAGCGCGTCGAACTTCTCCGGTATCACGTATATCAGGTCGGCGATGTCCCGGTGCGCGCCGTTGCCCAGCGCCTGGGCGCTGAGGCACAGCAGGTTCTCCGGCTTCAGGTCCTTCAGCGTCACCTTCTTCACCGGGCTGCGCGAGACCATCGGCCTCATCTGCAGTATGTGGAAAGCCGCCTTGCCGGAGGCTGCGTCGTAGTCGCAGGCGAATTCCATCTCGATATTGCCGCCCATCGCCTCCTTGCCCAGCGCCGAAATGGAGCTGAGTATGTCGGAGAGCGGCAGCGCGTCGTTCTTGAGCACCGGCGCGAAGGTTATCAGCCGCTTGCCGCGCTCGCCAAGCCCGTCGTAGACGCGCTCGTTCTCGAAGGAATAGGTCGAGCCGACGAGCTCCAGCGAGCCGTCCGCCTCCGCCTCCTCTATGCCGGCCGTCTCGAGGGCGGGCTCTTCCTCGTAGGAGAGGCGCGCCTGCCGGCCTCCGGTCTTCAGCGCGATGAACTTTTTCTGGGAGTTGGTCAGGAAGTCGGAGAGCGTGGAGAACTGGTGGAGGTTCAGCGGGTGGGCGGGGGAGAAGCGCAGCGCGTTGAAGCCCTCCACTATGGTCTTGCCGAGGCCGAGCGCTATGTGCGCTATCGGGTCCTCCGCGCCGAGCGGCGGCACCGGGTAATAATTGTAGGACTGCATCACGCCCGCGAAGGCCGGGTAGAAGCGTCCCCCGCCGTAGTTCCGGCCCACGACGCGCTGTATCACCACGGCCATCTTCTCCTCGTCGATGATCAGCGGGTTAAGCTTGCGGTAGGCGCGCGCGTCGCGCGAGAACACCGAGGCGTAGACGAACTTCACCGCGCGCTCGAGCTCGGCGAGGCGCACCGCCGGGTCGGGATCGTCGTTCGCCAGCATGTAGGTCTTGTACACGCCGGCGAAGGGCTGCGTCTTGGAATCCTCCAGCAGCGAGCTCGAGCGCACGGCCAGCGGCCCCTCGAGTTTCTCTATCACCGCCTCGAGGTCGCGGGTGACGTAGTCCGGCAGGCGCGCCTTTTCGAAAGCGGCCGCCACTTCCTCGTTGCTGCTGTTCTCGCTGACGGCCTTGTCCAGGCCGTTCTGGTCCATGAAGAAGTCGAACACGTCGGTCGCTATCACTATGGTGTTCGGCACGCTGACCGTCACGTCGGGCCAGCGGTTCTCCAGGTCGGTCTTGGAGAGCAGGAAGTCCACGAAGGCGAGGCCGCGGGCCTTGCCGCCTATGGAGCCCGAGCCGATCTTCACGAAAGGCGTGGAGTCGTCGAAGTGCGCCCGGTCGAAGCGGAGCACGGTGCCCAGCTGCGTCTTGTAGATGAACTGGTGCATCGTCTCTATCAGGTACTTGCGCAGGTGCTCCGGGTCGCCGAACTCGGAGATGCGCTTTGGCCTGATGTTGTAGGCCATCTCGAATTCGGTGCGCGCGAACAGCCACTTCGAGAAATGGTTGCGGCCGGCGTGGTAGATGATGGACTCTATCGGCACCACCTTCAGCAGTTTCAGCATCGTGCCGAGGTCGGCCGCGCGGGCGAACTCTGCGCCCTGGGCGTCGGTGAACACGAAGTCGCCGAAGCCGAAATAGCGCAGGATGAAGGCGCGCAGCTGGCGCGAGAGGTCCGCCGCCGCCTTGTGCATGAACGACGCGCCGAGCGAGCCCGCCTGCGTCGCGAAAGCGGAATTGGACGACTGCAGCAGCACCGGCATGTCCGGGTTCTCGTTCTTGATGCGCCGCGTCAGCTCCAGCCCGGCCTCGGCGTTGCAGGCGCCGCCCTTGGGGTACTCTATGTCGCTTATCACGCCCAGCAGGTTGGCCTTGTACTTCTCGTATATGGCCCAGGCCTCGTCGTAGGTGCTGCAGAAGAGTATCTTGGGCCGCGCGCGCAGGCGCAGCATCTTCTTGGCCGGGTTCAGTTCGCCGGCCATCACGATCTGCGTCTGCTTCATCAGCTCGGTGTAGATCACCGGCAGGTAGGAGGAATAGAACTTTATGTTGTCCTCCACCAGCAGCACGGCCTGCACGCCCACCTTGGCGTCGTGCTCGAAATTGCGCGCGTCCTCTATGATGTTGATGATCGCCGAGAAGATGCGCGTGTCGCCGTTCCACAGGTAGACGCCGTCGGCGAGGGCGCGGGCCTCGTCGGGGATGTTGCGTATGTCCTGGACGTTGAAAGAGAGCAGCACCACGGGCAGGTCGGGCCGGCCGGCCTTCAGGCCCCGGAAGAACTCCGCCATGTCGGTCTCGCCCACCTGTATCATGGCTATTACCAGGTCGTAGCGTCCGCCGGCCAGCTTCTCGAGGGCCTTCTCCGCTGTAGGCACGCGGGTGATCTTTGGGGCGGAACGGGGGGAGGAGTCCAGCATCTCGCCGAACAGCGCCTCGTTGAGGCGCTCGTCGTCGGCGAGCAGGAAAGAGTCGTACAGCGACGCCACCAGCAGGACGTTCTTGATCCTGTAGGGCATCAGTTTCTCGAAGCCGCCGAACTCCACCTCGTAGTCGCCGGGTCGCTTGGTGTTGCTCATATCGGGATATTCTACTAAACCTCGGCCGCCGGGCGTCGCGGCTGTCAGTGCAGACCTAAAAGTCTTTTGAACCAGCCCTTGAGGCCGCGCGAATGCAGCGGGCATTTGCCCTTCGGCTCCGTGCCCGCCAGGAACAGTTCTTCCCGCCGCTGAGGGCAGCCGGCCACCGCCAGCAGGCCGCTGGCCGGGTCTATGACGGCCTTTTCCAGGCCTTCGCCCGGCGGGGCGAAATCCTCCGGCGGGCGCCCTTTCAGCGCCGCTTTCATGAACCCGGCCCATACCGGCACGGCGGCCCCGGCGCCGGAGACGCCGGCGGCCCGCCCGGAATCGTCGCCGGTCCATACGCCGGCGAGAAGCCCCGGGACGTAGCCAATGAACCAGGCGTCGCGTCCGCCGGAGGAGGTGCCGGTCTTGCCGGCGGCCGGCCTCTCCCAGCCGGCCGCGCGCAGCGCTCCGGCGGCCGTGCCATCGGCGGTCACACCGGCGAGCAGCGAGGTCATAAGGAAAGCCAGTTGCGGCGAGATGACGCGTTCCTGCGCCGGCGGCCGGAGGTACGCGGTTTTCCCGTCGGGGCCGGTCACCGCGGCCAGCAGGTACGGCTCCACGCGCAGCCCTCCGTTCGCGAAGGGGGCGTAGGCCGCGGTAAGTTCCAGCGGCGTGACCTCGCTGGTGCCCAGCGCCGCCGCCAGGTCCTTCCCGACGGCGCCCTTTATGCCGAGGCGGGCGGCGAAGGCCGCCACGGCCGCGGGACCCGTCCGCCCGGCCAGGTCCACCGTAGCCAGGTTGAGCGAGCGTTCCAGCGCCGCGCGCAGCGTCACGGTGCCGTGGCTTATCCCGTCGTAATTGCGCGGCGTCCATACCGAGCCGTCGGGGTTGCGGTAGGCGCGCGTCGTGTCGTCGAGCAGCGTGGCGGCCGTGAAGCCGGCCTCCAGCGCCGCGCCGTAGACGAAGGGCTTGAAAGCGCTGCCCGGCTGCCGGAGCGCCTGCGTGGCCCGGTTGAACTGCGAGACCGAATAGTCCCTGCCGCCGGCCAGCGCCAGTACCCGCCCGTCGGCGGGGTCGATGACGGCCAGCGCCGCCTCCAGCGGGGCCGCGCGGGCGGCGGCCGCGGCGGCGGCCTGCAGTTCCGTGTCCAGCGTGGTATATACCGTCAGGCCGTAGCGGAACACCTCGTCCTCGTCGTAGCCGCGCAGCAGCAGGCGCAGCGCCTCCGCCGTGAAATAGGCGTTGTCGTCGGAACGCACGGCGCGCGGCGCCGTCCGGAGAGGCTCGGCGGCGGCGGCGTCCCGCTGCTCCCGGCTTATCAGCCCCTGGCGCAGCATGTGCCCCAGCACGTAATTGCGCCGGGCCAGCGCGGCGGCCGGGTTCCTGCGCGGATCGTAGCGGTAAGGGGAGCGGATCAGGCCGGCAAGCAGGGCGGATTCGGCCAGCGTCAGCTCGGGCAGCTTCCTGGCGAAGTAGAAATCCGCGGCCGCCTTCACGCCGGTAACGCAGAACGGGCCGTCCTGCCCGAGGTAGATCCGGTTGAGGTACAGCGTGAGTATCTCTTCCTTGCCGTAGCGCCGCTCTAGACGCAGCGCCAGCGCGGCTTCCTTCAGCTTTCGCGCCAGCGTGCGCCGGGGGGAAAGGTACAGGTTCTTCGCCAGCTGCTGTGTTATGGTGCTGCCGCCCCAGAGGCCGCGCCGCGTGAGGTCGCGCCATAGGGCGGCGCCCATGGCGTAAAGGTCCAGGCCGCGGTGGCTGAAGAAGCGCTTGTCCTCCGCCGCTATCACGGCCAGGCGCAGGAAGGCCGGGATCTCCGCGTAGGCGGCCGGCTCGCCCATGGACCTGCCCGCGGCCGAGAATTCGGCGGCCAGTTCGGGCTCCAGCACGGCGTCCGCGCCGCCTGTCTCCCAGCGTTCCCCGTCGTAGCGCAGTTCGGCCTGGCCGGCGGCCCGTGTCCCGGCCGGGCCGCTGAAGCCTCGCAGGTATAAGGAAAGGTTTTTCCCGTCCCAGGAATATTCGCCCGGCGCGGCCGGGGCGGGCGTGCCGCGGTAGCGCAGCCGCTCAAGCCTGCGCAGGAGCTCGTCGGGCTGGACGGCTGAGCCATCGGCCACCGTGAACGGGGCGGCGTATATGCGCGTGGAAAAGCTGCGTCCTCCCGGCGTATCGCCGGGCAGTTCCGTAAGGCAGCCCGCGGCGAGGCACAGCAGGGCCGCGGCCGAAGCTGCGCGCATGGCGGTTCCGGGACTGACGGTCATGTTATAGCCCCGGCGCGCGGCGCGCGCCGGGGCGGTCCTTGCTATTTCCTCCCGTGCTCGGTCCTTTCGGGTTTACCGGCCTTCTCCTGGCGCTCGGCCTTTTCAGGCTTCCCGGCTTTTTCGGCCTTGCCGGTCTTCTCCGTTTTTCCGGCGGCCTTGCTCTTGGCCGCGGCCTTCCTGGCTTCGGCGGAGAGTTTCTTAACCTTGCTTATGGCCTGGCCGAGGTTAAGCCCCAGTTCCTTGGCCACCTTGCCCCAGCCTTTCACCGGCGGGCCCTGGCGCAGCGCGGTGACCTTCTGCACGTTGGCGTCGTCTATGCCTCCCGGCATGGCCTGCGCCAGCGACAGGACTATGGCTATCTCGCCGTAGCCAAGTTTCTGGCCCATCAGTCCCTGCAGCCTGGCGTCGTCCACCTTGAACTCGGCCTTCAGCCTCTCGGTCACGGCCGCGGTCCCGTCGGGCTTGCCGGCCTCCTTCTCCAGTTCTACCGCCGCCTTGTCCGCCTTCTTGTCGTCGCCGGCGTCCTGCGCCAGCGCAGGCACGGCGGCGCAGAGCAGCAGCCCGGCCAGCAGCGTCCTCATTCCATTATTCATTGTCCCCTCCTTATTACTGTCCCTAGAACCGTCTGCTCACGCCAGCGCTCAGGCCCAGGTCCGGGCTGCCGTCCGACAGGCCCAGCGTCAGTCCGCCGGAATAGCGGTAGCCGTCCGGAGCCGCGTACTCCAGCGTGCAGTTTATGTCGCGCGGGTCGGAGCCGCCCTTTATCATGGCGCTGGCCGTCTCGTAAAGGGCCGTGAGGTACAGGTCTCCCCGCAGTTTGCCGTAGAAGCCGAAGTCCAGCGCCAGTTCGTTGTCGTAATCCGTGCCCGGCGGGTCGCCTATGATGGTGAAATAGCCGTCGGCCAGCAGCGACCAGCGGGGGGAGACCTTCTTGGAGAACTCCAGGCCGGCCCCTTCGTCCATCTCGCCGGTGCCGAGGCCCTTGTGCCGGCTTGCCGTAGGCAGTTTCAGTTTGCCCGCCAGCGACAGGCCGAAGCGGGCCGGCCCTTCGCGGCGCAGCTCGTAGCTGCCGCGCACCAGTATGTCGCCGGGGCCCGAGGCGGAGACCTTGGAGCCCGCGGTCGAGGGCCTGGCGGCGGCGCGCACCGCGCGGCCGCCCACGCGGGTCACGCTGCCGGTCGAGCTCTGGCGCAGGTACGGCAGTGTCACCGAGAAGTCGGCGTAATCGTAATAACGCTTCAGCGTGAAAGGCACGTAGAGCGAATCCGTGGGCGAGCCGGTGCCGTAGTCGCCGGTCTCGTAGACCGCCGAGGCGGAGAGTTTCCAGTCGGCGGCCGCGGCCGGCGCGGCGACGCCCGCCAGCGCGGCTAAAATGATGTGAAGCGGGACCATTGGCCCTCCCCCGTACAAATTTCCCTTCCAGGGGTTAACTTAAGAAAATACGGGCCGCAAGTCAACCCCCGCGGGCCGCGGTTGCCAAAAAAATTTTATTATGTTTATAATATAGTTGCGGATTCACTAACTCAAACAGGAGATCCCGAAAATGGAAAAACCCACGCTGAAACCGAAGTGCCCCAACTTTTCTTCCGGCCCCTGCGCCAAGCGCCCCGGCTGGACCCTGGACGCCCTGAAGAACGCCCTCGTCGGCCGCTCGCACCGCTCCAAGGAGGGTAAGGCCCGCCTGCAGGAAGTTTCCGACCGCATGAAGAAAGTGCTGCAGCTCCCCGCCGACTACCGCATAGGCGTGGTGGCCGGCTCCGACACCGGCGCCGTGGAACTGGCTCTGTGGAGCCTGCTCGGCCCCCGCTCCGTCGACATCTTCGGCTGGGAATCGTTCAGTAAGGGCTGGATCACCGACGCGGTGAAGTACCTGAAGCTCAAGAACGTCAACGAGTACAAGGCCGATTACGGCAAACTCCCGGACCTCAAGAAGGCCAACCCGAAGAACGACATCGTCTTCACCTGGAACGGCACCACCTCCGGCGTGAAAGTGCCGAACCTGGACTGGCTGCCCGCCGACCACGAGGGCCTCGCGATCTGCGACGCGACCTCCGGCGTGTTCGCGATGAACATAGACTTCACCAAGCTCGACGTAGTGACCTTCTCCTGGCAGAAGGTGCTCGGCGGCGAGGCCGCGCACGGCGTCATCATCCTGTCGCCGAAGGCCGTAAAGCGCATGGAGGAGCAGAACTCCAAGATCACCTGGCCGATGCCCAAGATCTTCCGCCTCGTCGACGAGAAGAAGCTGCTGCCGGGCGAGCTCGAGTACAGCACGATCAACACCCCGTCGATGCTCTGCGTCGAGGACGCGATAGACGCCCTCAAGTGGGCCGACGAGGTGGGCGGCCTGGCCGGCCTCGTGAAGCGCTCCAACGCCAACCTGGCCGCTTTCGAGCGCTGGGTGGCCAAGTCCGACTGGATAGACTTCCTCGCCGAATCGAAGGAGATCCGCTCCAACACCTCGGTCTGCTTCAAGATAAAGGCCGAGTGGTTCCAGAAGCTCTCCGACGAGGACAAGCCCAAGGCGGCCAAGAAGATCACCGCCCTGCTCGACAAGGAGGGCGTGGCGCACGACATCAACTCGTACGGCAAGGCCCCGGTAGGCATCCGCGTCTGGTGCGGCGCCACCGTCGAGACTTCCGACATCGAAGCCCTGATACCCTGGCTGGACTGGGCCTACGCCCAGGTGGCCAAAGAATACTCCAAGGAGGCCGTGAAATGAGCAAGGTACTTATAGCCGACAAGGCCGACGCGCTCTGCGAGAAGGTGCTGAAGGACCGCGGTCTGGACGTCACCGTGAAGACCGGCATGAAGCCCGAAGAACTGAAAGCCTTCGTGGCGCCGTTCGACGCGATCATAGTGCGCTCCGCCAGCAAGATCACCCGCGAGATCATAGAGGCCGCCAAGAACCTGAAGGCCGTGGCCCGCGCCGGCGCCGGCGTCGACAACATCGACATCCCCGCCGCCAGCGAGCACAAGGTGCTGGTGATGAACACGCCTTTCGGCAACACCGTGAGCACCGGCGAGCACGCGATAGCCATGATGTTCTCGATGGCCCGCATGATCCCGCAGGCCAACGCGTCCACGCACGCGGGCAAGTGGGAGAAGAGCAAGTTCGAAGGCGTCGAGCTGACCGGCAAGACGCTGGGCGTGGTGGGCTGCGGCAACATCGGCGCCGTGGTGGCCGACCGCGCCAAGGGCCTGAAGATGAACGTAATAGTCTTCGACCCCGTGATGACCGCCGAGCGCGCCCGCGAACTGGGCGTGAAGATGGTCACCCTCGACGAGCTGTACGCGAAGGCCGACTTCATCACCTACCATGTCACGATCAACCCCGCCACCAAGGGCATGATCAACAAGGACACGATAGCCAAGATGAAGAAGGGCGTGCGCCTCATCAACTGCGCCCGCGGCGCCATCATGGTGGAGGCCGACATAAAGGCCGCCATCGAGAGCGGCCACATCGCCGGCCTGGCCTGCGACGTGTACGCCGAGGAGCCGCCGGTGAACCACCCGTTCTTCGGGATGGAGAAGGTGATCTGCACGCCGCATATCGCCGCCTCTACCAAGGACGCGCAGGTGACCGTGGCGCGCCAGGCCGCCGAGCAGATAGCGGATTTCCTGCTCACCGGCAAGCGCACCCACGCGGTGAACGGCGACAAGATATAATCGCCGCCTGACGCCCGGGTCCCTTACGGGGCCCGGGCCGTTTTATTGGTCAGCAGTCCAGATCTTTTCAGTGAACAGTCTGCCGTGACTCCGTGGGCATGGGCCCCTCGGGCACGGCGTCGCGCACACCGTGCGCGCGCCTCGTCACTCGGCCTCGTCGCTTACGCAAGCCTCGGCCTCCGTGACGGCCCTCGGAACCCATGCCCCCGTCGTCACGGCGGTCATTCAAGAACCAGGAGACCTAAATAATGAAGAAACTTCCGCTCTTCTCACCCATATACGGCATACGCCCGGCGCCCGGCAAGGCGCAGGAGATCATAGCCCCGCCCTACGACGTTCTGGACTCCGACGAGGCCCGCGAGATGGCCAAGGGCAAGCCCAACAGCTTCCTGCACGTCTCCAAGGCCGAGATAGACCTGCCGCCCGGCACCGACGTGCACGCCGAGATAGTCTATAAGACCGCCGCCGAGAATTTCGAGAAAATGCTGAAGAACGGTCTGCTCGTTAAAGAGAGCAAGCCCTGCTTCTACGCCTACCGCCTGCAGATGGGCTCCCACATACAGACCGGCCTGATGGTGGGCGCCTGCGTGGACGACTACGACGCCGGCCGCATCCGCAAGCACGAGTTCACCCGCCCCGTCAAGGAAGACGACCGCGTGAACCAGATAAAGTACGTGAAGGCCCAGACCGGCCCCGGCATCATCGCCTACAAGCAGGTGCCCGAGATAGACGCCGTCATCAAGAAGAACGTGAAGAAGGAACCCCTGTTCTCCGCCACCGGCAACGGCGGCGTGATACACACGCTGTGGCTGATCGACGACGAGGCCGACATAAAGGCGATAGCCGACGCCTCGGAGAAGCAGAAGACCGTCTACATAGCCGACGGCCACCACCGCAGCGCCGCCGCCAGCCGCGTGAAGAAGTTCATGGTGGAGACGCGCGGCGCCGCCCACAAGGGCGACGAGCCGTACAACGTCTACCTCGCCGCCGCCTTCCCGGTGAACGAGATGAAGATCTGGGACTACAACCGCGTCGTGAAGGACCTCAACGGCCTCACCCCGGAACAGTTCCTGGCCAAGGTGAAGGAGAGCTTCTCCGTCACCGAGACCAAAGGCCAGGCCAAGCCGGCCGCCCGCCGCGAGTTCGGCATGTACCTGGGCGGCAAGTGGTACCTCTTGAAGCCCGCGGTGAAGACCCCCACGAAGGAAGAGGACCCCGTGAAGGCGCTGGACGTCAGCGTTCTTTCCGACCTGGTCCTCGACCGCATACTCGGCATAAAGGACCTGCGCAAGAGCGACAGGGTGGACTTCGTCGGCGGCATCCGCGGCCTCGGCGAGCTGGAGAAGCGCGTGAATTCCGGCGAGATGGTGGTCGCCTTCGCGCTGTTCGCCACCTCGCTCGACGAGCTGATCAGCGTCGCGGACGACAACCAGGTGATGCCTCCCAAGTCCACCTGGTTCGAGCCCAAGCTGGCCGACGGCGTGGTATCGAACCCGCTGCTCTAAAGCAGGACGGTCCATAAGCCCGGAGCCCCGCCACTCGGCGGGGCTTCGCGTTTCCCGGAGTTAATGATATAGAATATCCGCATGAAGGATATGTTCAGACCTTTGGACCCGTCCGGCTGGAGCAGGCGCGGCGCTATAGCGGCGGGGGCTGGCCTAATTGCCGGCGCTGCCGCCGGGAGTGGATATAGGCCCCAGGATGTTATAGAATGAATCCACGGTGACTACGATGAAGCACAAGATACTCATAGTGGACGACGAGGAGAACATACTTTTCGTGGTGAGGGAGGCCTTCGTGGCCAACTACGAGGTGTTCACCGCCAGGAACGGCGAGCTGGCGCTGGAGATCATAAGGCGCGAGAAGCCCTCGTTCATCTTCCTCGATATAAAAATGCCGGGCATGAGCGGCGTGGAGGTGCTGGAACTGATAAAGAACACCGGCGCCAGCCCCATAGTCTGGATGCTCACCGGCGACGACAGCCTGGATACCGCGATGCAGACCCTTAGCGGCGGGGCCAGCGGCTATATCACCAAGCCCTTCGACCTCGCCCGCATACGCTCGGTGGTGGCGGCCGCGCTGACCGAGGCGGAGCAGGACGGCAAATCCTCCGGCGAAAAGCCCTGGCACGTGGAGAAGAAGAAAACAAAGTGAAGCCCCACAGCCGCTTTGCTCCCTTCTCCGACTATATGGGCCTGCTGTGCCGGCTGGATACGCCGCGCAAGGTGCAGGACTTCCTCGACTACGGCCTGGCCTACAACGATTCCAAACCCAATACCTGTTATTCTCCGCTCGAGACACTGCGGCGGGGCCGCGCGCACTGCATAGAGGGCGCCATGCTGGCCGCCGCGGCCTTCCTGTTCCACGGCCGCCGGCCGCTGCTGCTGGACCTGCGCGCCAACCCCCGCGACGACGACCACGTGATAGCCCCGTTCACGGAGCGCGGCCGCTGGGGCGCGGTGGCCATGTCCCACTTCTGCGGCCTGCGCTACCGCGAGCCGGTCTACGCCTCCTACGCCGAGCTGGCGCGCAGTTATTTCGAGTTCTATTACAATTCTTCCGGCGAGAAGACGCTGCGCGAGTTCTCCGTGCCGCTGGACGCCCGCGGTCTCCCGGAGGAATGGCTGTATTCCGGCAAGAACGTGTTCTTCGTCAGCCGCCTGCTGGACGCCGCGCGGCATTTCCGCATAGTGCCGGCCCGCGACGAGGGATCGCTGCGGCGAGCCGACTCGCTGCTCTTCGAGGCCGAGATGATGGGCGGTTCCCGCGCCCCGCTCACCCGCCGCCGCCCGCGCCGCTACGCCGCGCTGCGCGACATCGAGGCATCCCGGAAACGCTGACGGTTGAAGGATATTATGAAAAACAACGTACTCGACGTGATAAAGAGCCGCCGCAGCATACGCAAGTACCTGCCTGAGCCCCTGAAACAGAAGGAACTGGACGCTATACTGGAGGCCGGGCTTTACGCGCCCAGCGCCCACAACGACCAGAGCTGGCATTTCACCGTGGTGCGCGACCCGGAACTGCTGGAGCGCATGAGCGCCCTTTCCAAGGAACGCATGGCGAAGGACAGTACCGACTGGGTGCGGGAGATGGGCTCCAATCCCAAGTTCCATCTCTTCTACCGCGCCCCGGCGGTGGTGGTGGTCTCCATGCGCAAGGACGCCATCAGCCCGCTGGTCGACTGCTCGGCCGCCATTGAGAACATGCTGATCGCCGCCGAGAGCCTGGACATCGGCTCCTGCTGGATAGGCCTGGCCCGCTATTATTTCTCCATCAAGGAAGAACTGCCCCGCCTCGGTATCCCGGAAGGTTACGAGCCCTGCTACGCGGTGGCGCTGGGCTACAAGGGCCAGCGCCCGTCGCGCGCCCTACCCCGTCGGAAAGGCACAGTGAATTATATCGGATGAAACAAGAAAGGCCGCGTAAGCGGCCTTTCTCTTTAAGGGGCAGGGGACGCTTTTTACTATTTGACTTTCGCGGCCCGCGTGCCGGCGTACGGCTGGGCAGGGGTGGGGAAAACCTCGGCTTTCAGGTAATCGGCCATGCCCAGGAGCGGGTTAAGGTACCAGAAGGCCACGCCGCCCATCTTCTTCGCCCGGGCGTGGCGCACCTGCCTGGCCACCTCCTCTTTCGGGCAGTCCGCGGCCGATATCCCTACGCCGACCTTGCCGCGCGCAGGGGCCAGCCCGGCGCTGCCGTCCACGGTGGCGTCGTTGCCCGACCAGTAGACCATGGGCACGGCGAAATCCAGGTAGCCCTTCCTAAGCCAGGCCGGCCAGTCCTGGCCCATATTGTCCAGCTCGGTATCGTACCAGACGGCCGCGGTGACCGGCATGCCGGGGCGCGCGTCCTTAACGGCGGCGCGCAGCCGGCCCACGAAGGCCGTGACCTGCGCCTTGCGCCAGGCCCGCCACGAGGCCAGCCTCTCCGGGTCGTCGAAGATCGAAGAGTCCAGCTCGTAGCCGGTGTCCTCGCGGAACTTCTTTTTGCAGTGGTCGCAGAAGCAGAAATTGGCGTTGGCGAAGCGCATGCGGTCCAGGTTCAGCGCGTCGAAGGGCAGGACCTTCAGCGCCTCGGTGAAGAGCGCTATCACTATGTCCTGCGAGGCCTGGTTCACCGGGCACATGGAATAGAAATAGCCCCATTCGGGTATATGCTCGTAAGGCCTGCCGTCCTTGTCGACGGAGGTGAGTTCGGGCCGCTTGTCCAGTATGGCGCCGCGGCTGGGGTCGGTCAGCGCGTTCGGGGTGTGGTAGGTGCCGAAGCCGTACTCGGTCCAGGCCTGCACCATGAAGCCGCGTTTATGCGCTTCGTCGATGAGCCAGGACATCAGTTTCACGTCGACCTTGGCCATGTCCGGGTCCGCCGGGGCGTAGGCGCTGCCGGGGTAGGTGACCCAGCCCTTGTGCCAGATCGGCAGGTAAAGGGTGTTGAGGTTGGCCGCCTTCAGCTGGTCCAGCGCGGCCAGCAGGTATTCCTTGCCCTTGTAGAGGTCGCTCTTGTCCACCCAGACGCCGCGTGACTCGGTGAGCGCCAGCGCGGCCGGCAACTGGACGTCCGGCGGTATGGCCGCCGCGGTCTCGCCGCTGACGGCGGCGGATCTAAGAGCGTCGACGGCGGCGCCGGCGCTGAGCGGGCCGGTGGCGGCGCACATCAGCGCGCAGAAGAACAGCCTGTTGAAGTTCAGATTCATTTGCCCTCCCTGGGTTCCACTACGAGGAAAGTTGCCACGGCCCTGTAGCAGCGGGCGTCGTCTATGCCGCCGCCTACGTGGCATTCGGGGACATTGGTCCCCTTGCGCTCCCAGCCGAAGCTCCAGGCCGAGCCGCCGAAATTGCAGGACATCTGCGTCGAGCCGCCGCCGTCGAGGTTGACGACGGAGCCCGGCGCGCAGCCCTCGCTCTCCATGTAGGCGAAGAGCTTCTGCAGCGTGCGCACCGGGTAGACGGCCGCTATCAGTACCTTGCCGGCGGGGGTGACGCATACCGCGCTGCGGTTGGTGGAATTGGCGTGGCCGGGCCAGTCGGACTTGCCGGCCACGGCCGATACGGCGGCGGCCAGCTGCTCGTCGCCGAGCTTCTCCGTGCCGTTGACCACGGAGGCGGAGCCGTCCTTCCCGACGACGAAGAGCCGGTCCAGGTTCTCGCCGGGCGCGTAGATGATGCCGTCGGGCCTGGCGCCGCCCTCCACGAAATCGCCTATCAGCAGGCCGTCGGGCGGGTTGAAGAAGCCGGCGTTGATCATCAGCGCGGCGGACGGCAGCAGCTTGCGCAGCGCCTGCACGCTGACCTTGGCCTTGCCGGCGGCCTTGCGCGCGCTGACGGTCCTTACCCTGAACAGGGAGGGATCGATCTCGAAGACGCTGGCCTCGGTTATGCCGAAGGCCGGCACCGCCTCGAAGCTGCGCACGGCCCTGAAGCCGGCTTCCGTCCTGGCCGCGGCCGGGGCCGAAGGGGCCGGCACGGCGGGGACGGCCGGGGCGGCGCTGAGCCCGGCGGAGAGGAGCAGCGGTACGGCGAGAGTCAGCAGTGTTCCGGTCATTTCTTCACCTCGGTCAGGGCGTATTTTGATACCGCGGCTATGTCGGCCGCGTAAGAGGGGTTCTTCGCCATCTCGGCGTGCAGCAGGCGGCCCAGCTCAAGGCCGGCCTTCACGTCGGAAGGGTGGTGCACGCCGCCGAGCGCGCGCCCGCCGGCCACCGAGGCCGCCCGCTCCAGCAGGCGGTCCCTGAGGTCCGGCCGCACGTCGGCCAGCGTCAGCGCGAAGGTCATGGCCAGCGCCGAGTGGCCGCTGGGATAGGCGTAACCGTCCTCGAGCGGCAGGCAGGGTTTAAGTTCCTTGTCGCGCAGGAAGGGGCGCAGCCTGGCGTAGCGTTTCTTGAAAACGTAGGTGGCTCGGCCCACGTCGGCGCGCACGCGCTTCAGGAAGGCCGCCGCTTCGGGCGGCACAGGCACGGGGAAGGGCCCGATGTCGCCGAAGAAATTCTCGTAGCCGCTCGCGGCCTCGCGCTTAACGCGGGCGCAGTCTTCCGGCGTCCTGGTCTCCTGCAGCCGCAGCATCTCGGCGAAGTCGGCCTTGTCGGCCGGGTCGCCGTCGGCGGGGGGCGGGGTGAGGGCTATGGCCTGTATGCCGGCCTCCTGCGCGTAGTATACCTGGGTCGGCGGCTTGTATACGGACTTCGCCGGGCGGGCCGCGGAACAGGCGGCCAGGGATGACAGCAGCAGCAGCGCTAAGGCCCTCTTGAATGTCATATTTTTATTCTACCAAAAGATAGGACCACATTAACCCGCTTGCAAGAAAGGCCGGCGATTTATATAGTATTAGGAGGAACTTATGCAGGACCGCAATATGCGCTACTTGAGGAACATGCTCCTGATGATGCTGCTTATGGCATCGCAGGCGCCTTGGGCGCAGGCGCAGGAAGCCGCCTGCCCGTCCTGCCCGCCGGCCGTAAGCTCGCCGCGCCCCGAGCGCGCGCAGCTCGCCGGCTACCTCTCCAGGATACAGAAGGAGATAAACGATTTCCTGCCGCCCCCGGCGGCCGGTTCCTCCGAAGACAAGGCCGACCTGGACGCCGTGCGCCGGTGGCAGAAGGACCGCACCCCGGCCCAGTGCGCCGCCGCCAAGGCCCAGACCGACGACAGCTTCACCGCCCTGTTCGGGTCCGTAAACCCTTTCCCCAAGCCGCTGCCGGCCGCCGTCAGCGCCTTCTTCAAGCGCGTCAGCGCCGACGCCTCCGACGCCAACCGCTACATAAAGAACATCTACAAAAGGCCGCGCCCCTTCCTGCGCGACCAGAACCTCGACCCCTGCATCGGCCGCTCGCAGGGCTACTCCTACCCCAGCGGGCATTCCACCGCGGCACGGCTTTTCGGCAATATACTCGCGGACATAGACCCGGCCCGCCGCACCGCTTATATGATAGCGGCCGACCAGGCCGCCATGAACCGCGTGATAGGCGGCGTGCACCACCCTTCCGACATCGAAGCCGGCAAGAAACTCGGCGACCTGCTTTACGGCGAGCTGAGGGCCAACAACGCCTTCAACGCCGATATGGCCGCCCTGTCCCAGTACATAAAGCGCCAGGCCCCGTAAAACAACAGGAGACAACGTGAATACCGATAACGCCCTTGCTTCCGTCCCGAACGACCCGTCGATAATATCCGGAGGCATGGGCGTCCGCATTTCATGGTGGGTGATGTCCCGGATAGTCTCCATGATGGGCGGCCTCGGCGTGGTCTCGGGCACCGGCCTCGAGATAGTCTACCCGCGCCTGCTGCAGGACGGCGACCCCGGCGGCAACGTGCGCCGCGCTTTCACCGAACTGGTGCGCCGCCAGCCCTCCCTCGCCGGCCCGGTGTGGGAACTCTTCGATAAATATTACATAGAGGGCGGCCGCCCGCCCGGCACCCCTTACAAGGCGGTGCCGCCCTGCCGCCTGACCCGCATAGAGAACTTCAAGCCCGGCCCCGATTCCTTCTGGGAACTGCCGCGCGAGATGCAGGTGCTGGTGCTGGCGGCCAACTTCGCCGAGGTATGGCTGGCCAAGGAAGGCCATGACAAGCCGGTGGGCATAAATTTCCTGCGCAAGGTGGAGCGGCCCCTGCCGTGGGCGCTGTACGGCGCCATGCTGGCCGGCGCGGCCTACGTGCTGGTGGGCGCTGGCAGCCCCGACGAGCTGCCGGCCATGATAGAGAAACTTTCCCGCCACGAGCCGGCGTCCATGTCGTTCAAGGTATACGGCACCAGCTCGGATTCCGGAAATTTCTACGCGGCGGTGCGCCCGGCTACGCTGGACGCCGGCGGCGAACCTCTGGCCGCGCCCAGGTTCCTGGCCATCGTTTCCTCCTATGGCCTGGCCAAGGCTCTCTACGACGACCCGGCCACCAGGCCCTATGGCTTCGTGGTGGAGGGCTCGGAGGCCGGCGGCCACAGCGCGGCTCCGTCCAAGAAATGTTTCGGCAAAGATGGCCGCCAGCTGCTGGTGTACACCGAAGCCGATAAGGCGGACATAGCCGCCATAGCCGGCATAGGCCTGCCTTTCTGGCTGGCCGGCGGCTATTCCAGCCACGCGCGCCTTAAGGCGGCCCAGGCCGCCGGTGCAACGGGCATACAGTTCGGCACGCTGGCCGCCTTGTCGGCCCAGTCCGGCATGTCGCCTGCCGACCGTTCGAAGACCGCGCGGTTGCTGGCGGCCGGCGAACTGGAGGTAAGGAACGATCCGCTGATCTCGCCGACGGGTTTCCCTTTCAAGGTGGCCCAGGTTCCCGGCACCATCTCCGAGCCGGAGGTATACCAGGCCCGCAGGCGCGTCTGCGATATGGGCCTGCTGCAGGTAGCCTACCTGAAACCCGACGGCACGCTGGGATATCGATGCCCGGCCGAACCGGTGGAGACTTTCGTGGCCAAGGGCGGCCGCGTGCAGAACACCGTGGGGCGCGGTTGCCTTTGCAACGCCCTGCTCTCCGCCTGCGGCCTGCCGCAGGTGCGCGCGGACGGTTACGTGGAGCCGCCCGTAGTGACGCTTGGGGAGGACCTTGCCGCGGCAAAAGAACTGCTGAAGGACCTGCCGGCCGGCCACGACACTTACACCATAGGCCGGGCCATTATGTCGCTGCGCAAGGGCGCCTGAGACCGCGGGCTGGGGGGGTATGATAAGGCTGGGACTTTGCTGTAAATTCGAGCGGGAGCCTATAAAGTTCCTTACCACCACGGCCCTGCACGCCGGGCGGCTTAAGCCGGCCGCCCGCGCTGAGAAGCTTGCCGGGCTTTGCGCGGCCAACGCGGCCGCGCTGCGGCGCTCCCTGGAGTACTGCGCCGCGCACGGCATAGACTGCTTCCGCATAAACAGCCAGCTGCTGCCGCTCAAAACACACCCATCGCTGGGCTATGACCTGGCCGGGCTGCCCGGCGGAAAAAAGACCATAGCTGAATTCAAGGCCTGCGGCGCACTGGCCCGCGGCCTTGACCTGCGACTGACCTTCCATCCCGACCAGTTCATACTGTTGAGCTCGCCTAACCCAGCCGTAACCGCCTCCTCGGTGAAAGAGCTGGAGTACCAGGCCGAGGCCGCCGGCTGGACCGGCGCCGACGTTATAACGCTGCACGGCGGCGGCGCCTACGGCGACAAGGCCGCGGCCCTCGCGCGCGCGGCCGCGGCGCTGAAAAAATTATCCAAGGCCGTGCGCTCGCGCCTGGCCTTAGAGAACGACGACCGGGTCTACACGCCGGCCGACCTGCTGCCTTTCTGCGAGGCCAACCGGGTCCCTTTCGTCTACGACGTGCATCACCACCGCTGCCTGCCCGACGGGCTTTCCGAAGAGGAAGTCACGCGCCGTGCTATCGCCACCTGGGACCGCGAACCGCTGTTCCACCTGTCCAGCCCCAAGGACGGCTGGAAGGCCTCCGACCCGCGGCCGCACGCCGACTATATAGACCTTAAGGATCTCCCGCGCTGCTGGCGCGGCCTGGATATAACGGTGGAAGTTGAGGCCAAGGCCAAGGAAACGGCCATAGCCCGCCTGCGCCGCCAGCTGGAGGAAAAATGGAAAATAAGAACGCGCCGGTGAAGCCGGAGGGAGACCTGAAGCGGAGACTGCTGATGGGCCTTACGCTGGCGCTGGCCGCCGGCGGCCTGTGGGTGATCTGGACGCTGTACCAGGCCGTGGGCGTTTACGCCCGCAACCAGGGCGACCCGTGGAAGGAGTTCGACACCGACCATGACGGCTACTTTACGCGCGCCGAGGTGGACGAGCTCTACGGCATGAATGAAAAAATATTCGTCTTCTGCGACGAGGACGGCGACGGCCGCCTGAGCCGCACCGAGTACGGTTACATACATACCGGTTCCGGCGACTATGAATCCACCAACGCCGGGCGCACGCCGCGCGCCGCCAGGACCTTGCAGCTGCTTGAGCGGCCTTCCGCCGCCACGCTCACCCTTTCCGACGCCCTGGGCAACGAGGACAGGAACATACTTCGCCATTCCGGCTGCAGGGCCGATTTCCTTTGGGACGACCCGCGCTTCGCCGGTTTCAAACTGGACCTGGACGGCGACGGGGTAATAAAGCCCGCCGAGCTGCGCGCCTTCGTGGACAGCGCCGTTGCGAAGTGACCGGTTGCCGCCGGCCTCGCTTTGTTGCATAATAGGCTGGCGGGCCTGGCCCGCGGGGAGATAAAATGGGCAACTGGGACGCTGCGGTCAACAGGAATTTCAAGAGGGACGCCGAGGGACGGGCGGTGTTCTTCCCTTTAAGCTTTTTCGGGCCCGGCCGGGCGGTGACGCCCGAGGGCGAGGCGGCACTGAAGAAGTTCCTCGGGGCCTTCCAGTGGGTGGTGCTGCCTTTCACCTGCCTTTTCCTTTTCATGGACCTGCGGTATATCTGGTATCTGCTGGGCGGATACTACGGCCTTTTCTTTGCCGGCGAGCTTTATCTGCTGCGCGGCAGCATGCCCAGCGAATTGCGTCTTTCCTACACGCATTACGTAGAGGGAACCGCCTGCCATGCCGGCTTCGCCGGGCTGTGGTTCCTGGCCGTATCCTGCTCCCTCCTGGGGGCGGTATGTCTTTACGTGTTGGCCCTGCGCGACATGGACGTCTCCAACAGGCTGCTCGGCCTGCTGGGCGGGGGCGTGTTCGGTTTCTACGCCCTGACCTCCGCCTGGGCGCTGTTCTTCAAGTA
Source organism: uncultured Elusimicrobia bacterium (assembly GCA_937870775.1). Lineage (GTDB taxonomy): Bacteria > Elusimicrobiota > Elusimicrobia > Elusimicrobiales > UBA9959 > UBA9959. The sequence goes on along the minus strand of CALMZU010000025.1, from coordinate 1,010 downwards.
CACGGCCTGCCGCAAATAGGTCCAAAGGCCGCGCCGGCCTGGGCCCTTTGGGCCTATGAATCCCCGCTCCGATTTTAATAACATGTTATGTACGGGGCGGGAATTGCGAGGCGATATGGCGATAACCTGTAATTTCGAGAGCGAAGAGAACAGCATAAAGCAGGACGGCAAACTGATAGTGCGCATACCTCCCGGCCACAGGATAGGCGGCGACGAGCCCGGCGTGAGGACCAGCAAGAGCTGCGCCTACATGTGGGTGATAGCGCCCCGCCACCCCGCCCGCAAAAGCTGGCGCCGTTCCGTAGCCATAAATTAAGTTCATCCGCTTTTAGCCCCCCCGGAAGGTTCAACTCCCGGGGGGGCTTTCTATTGCGCGGCGGCCAGGCGCCTGCTAGACTATTTAGGGCTTTAATTATGAAGATCATCCTTTCGATATTGATGTTCCTCTGCTGCGCTCCGGCTTTCTGCGCCGGTCCGGCCTCCGATCCTTATAATCTGCTGGTCAGGGACCTGCTCAAGGGCTGTTCCGGCGACAGGAAGATAGCGGTGGCCCGCTTCGTCTACGAGGACGGGCGCGACGGCGGGGACGGCGACGTGGTGTCGGCACGCCTTACCACCGAGCTCGTCCGGCTCAAGAAGTTCCGCGTGGCCGAGCGCAAGGAGATAGACAAGGTCTTCGCCGAACTGCGGCTGCAGGGCTCCGGCGCCGCGGGCGCGGATTCGGTGAAGGACGCCGGCAAACTCCTGGGCGCGGACTGGATGGTGCTGGGCACGCTGACCGAGCTCGCCAGCGGCCGCATAGAGGTTAACGCCCGCCTGGTGGGCGTGGAGGCCGGAGAGATAATCAACGCGGCTACCGCCAAGGTGAAGAAGGACTGGCGCGACAAGCCTGAGGAGCCTGCGGCCGGCGAGAACGAGTTCAAAAAGAACACCGAGCTGGACGAATACGACAAGGCGATACGTAAATACATGAAGGAGAAGGCGGGGGAGAAGCACAACGTGGTGAAGGA
>CALMZU010000024.1 GCA_937870775.1 uncultured Elusimicrobia bacterium | reverse complement strand
CAGGCTCGCGCCTGGTGGTTATCCCGTACCAGGACCGCTTCGGCCTCGCCGACAGGATAAACACACCAAATACCCTCGGTCCGCATAACTGGTCTTTCAGACCGGACGCGCCGCTGGAAAAATTCGCGTCAAAACACGGCCGCAGGCTGCGCCTGGTCGCCGGCTGGATAAGGAAAACCGCGTCATGACAAACCCCGCCGCAGGAAAACAGGACCCGCTCTGGTACAAGGACGCGGTCATTTACGAACTCCATGTAAAGTCGTTCTGCGACAGCAGGGGCGACGGCGTGGGGGACTTCCGCGGCCTTACCGGCAAGCTGCCTTACCTAAAGAGCCTGGGCGTGACCGCCCTGTGGCTGCTGCCATTCTACCCGTCGCCGCTGCGCGACGACGGCTACGACATAGCCGACTACTACGGGATAAATCCCGACTACGGCGACATGTCCGATTTCAGGGATTTCCTGCGCGAGGCTCACCACCTGGGCCTGCGCGTCGTAACGGAGCTGGTGGTAAACCACACCTCTGACCAGCACCCCTGGTTCAAGAAGGCGCGCAGCGCGCCTGCAGGCTCGTCCTCCAGGAACTTCTACGTCTGGAGCGACACCACGGAGAAGTACAGGGACGCGCGTATAATATTCAAGGACTTCGAAACTTCCAATTGGACCTGGGACCCGCTGGCTAAAGCCTACTACTGGCACCGTTTCTACCATCACCAGCCGGACCTCAACTTCGAGAACCCGGCGGTGCAGAAGGAGATCTTCAAGGTTGTGGATTTCTGGCTGGGCATGGGCGTGGACGGGCTGCGCCTCGACGCGGTCCCGTACCTTTACGAGGCGGACGGGACGAACTGCGAGAACCTGCCCAGGACGCACACGTTCCTGAAGGAACTGCGCGCCCATGTCGATTCCCGCTTCAAGGACCGCATGCTGCTCTGCGAGGCCAACCAGTGGCCCGAGGACGCCGCCGCCTACTTCGGCGCCGGCGACGAATGCAATATGGCGTTCCATTTCCCGGTCATGCCGCGTCTCTTCATGTCGCTGTGGATGGAGGATTCCTTCCCGGTGACGGACATACTCGACCAGACCCCTGCGATCCCCGAGAACTGCCAGTGGGCGGTCTTCCTGCGCAATCACGACGAGCTTACGCTTGAGATGGTGACCGACGAGGAACGCGACTACATGTACAAGGTTTACGCGCGCGACGCCAAGGCCCGCATCAACCTGGGCATACGCCGGCGCCTCGCGCCGCTGCTGGGCAAGAACCGCAGGAAGCTGGAATTGATGAACATACTGCTCTTCTCGCTGCCAGGCACGCCGGTGCTGTACTACGGCGACGAGATAGGTATGGGCGACAACTTCTACCTCGGCGACCGCAACGGCGTGCGCACGCCCATGCAGTGGAGCCCCGACCGCAACGCGGGGTTCTCGCGCTGCAACCCGCAGAAGCTCTTTCTGCCCGTGGTGACTGACCCGGAATACCATTACGAGGCCGTCAACGTGGAGAGCCAGGAGGGGAACCTGTCCTCGATGCTGTGGTGGATGCGGCGCGTAATAGCTATGAGGGCGGAGTTCAAGGCCTTCGGCCGCGGCTCTTTCGAGCCGGTGCGCTCGGACAACCCCAAGGTCATTGCTTTCGTCCGGCGCCTGGGCGACGAGATAATACTGGTCGCCGCGAACCTGTCCCGCTTCTCACAGGCGGCTTCGCTGGACCTCTCGCGCTACTCCGGCTATACCCCGGTAGAAGTGTTCAGCGGCTCGGACTTCCCTAAGATAACGGAGCAGCCTTACCTGCTGACGCCCGGCTTCCACAACTATTACTGGTTCCAGCTCAAGAAGGAACCCGCAGCTCCAGCCGCAGGCGCCGCGAACCTGCCGGAACTCTCGTTCGAAGGCACGGACTGGGACGCCCTGCTCGACGGCGGGGAAGCGGCGAGCCTCGGCCCGGCATTGGCGGATTACGTAAGGCGCTGCCGCTGTTTCACACGCGGCAGCGTTGCCCCGCGCTCTATAAGGATAACCGAACATTTCCACCTTCCGGGAGGGGTAAGGCTGACCGTTCTGGAGGGGCGCCACACACAGGGCTGGACGGAGACCTACCTGCTGCCGCTGCGCTTTGTAAGCGGCGACGCTGCGGCCGAAGCCGCCAAGAAATGGCCGCAGGCGCCGGTGGCCTCCCTTGAATTCTCCGGCGTCAAGGGACTGCTCTACGACGCCTGCCTCGACCCCGTTTTCCACGCGGACCTGCTGTCGCTTTTCATAAGCCGCAAGAAGTTCAGCTCGGGCCGAGGGCAGCTCTCCGCCGTTCCGTCGGCTCAGTTCAGGAGCGCCCTGGAAACCGGGCCTATGCCGGCCGATTCGAAGGTGATAAAGGCCGGGCCCAACGGCGTTACAATAGCCTACGGCACGCAATTCATACTGCGCTTCTTCCGCCGCCTGGAAGAAGGGCCCAGCCCCGACCATGAGATGGGCCTGCGCCTTAACCTGGAGATGAACTTTTCCGGGGCCCCGGCCGCCTACGGCTCCCTAGACCTGCGCAGAGGCAAATCCCTGTTCGGTTCTATGGGAGTACTGCGCGCCTTCGTCCCCAACCAGGGCGACGCCTGGGCGCTCATCTCAGGCGAGACGGCCAAGTACTTCGAGGCGGCGCAGCTGCTGCCTCAGGGGGACGCCGTACCTCAGGCCGCCCCGGCCCTGGCCCCGGCCCCGATCAAAGATAAACCGCAGCCGCTGCTGGACCTGTCAGGAGCAGTATCGTTCGAGATGGCGTCCATGATAGGCCGCCGCCTCGGGGAGATCCATTCAGTTCTGGCCACCCCGGTATCGCCGGAGTTCGCGCCAGAGGCGTTCACAAGGCTATATCTGCGCTCGGTCTACCAGTCGGTGGCCGCGGGGATAAAGAAAACCATGCTGGCCATCCCCAAGTCGGCGAAGAGCGCGCCGCCGGAAGTGCAGGAGGTCCTCGCATTGCTGCCGGCCGCCGAGCCCAAACTGCTGCGGCTAGCCGAGTCCTTGGGGACAAGGAAGTTCTCCGGCCGGAAAATACGCATACACGGCAACTGCTCGCTGGGACAGGCGCTGTTCACAGGCAAGGACTTCGTGATCAAGGACTTCGAGGGGGACCTCGACCGGCCGATAGGCGACCGCAGGTTAAAACGCTCGCCGCTGCGCGACGCCGCTTCCATGCTGCTCTCGCTGTATTACGCGGCGCACGCCCCGTTCCTGCAGCCAGGCGGCATATCCCGCAAGGAACTGCCGGCGCTCTCCGGCCGCCTGGAGGCCTGGTTCTCCTGGGCCGCCGCGTCCTTCCTGCGCGGCTACATGGGCCCCGTCCGAGAGGCGCAGCTGCTGCCGCAGCCCGACGAGGACGCCCTGACGCTGCTGCGGATATTCATGGCGGAGCGCGCCGCCAACGCCCTGCAGCTTGACCTGCAGAACAGGCCTGACTGGGCCATGGTGCCGGCCAAGCTGCTGCTGCGCCTGGCAGAGGAGGCCGTTTGAACGCCCACGCCGCGCCCCAGGGCGCCTTCCCGGACAGGGATGGGACGCTTTTCAGGGTCTGGGCCCCGGCCTCCGCCGCCGTATCGCTGGTGCTCTGCGGCGCTAAAAAGAAGATGATCGCCATGCGGCAGTCCGGCGGCGGGTACTGGGAGGCTCTGTCGCAAAGCGCCGGCCCCGGAACACTTTACAAGTACCTGCTCGAAGGCAGGGGGGAGTTCCCCGACCCTGCCTCCGCTGCCCAGCCGCAAGGGGTGCACGGCCCGTCGATGGTGCCGCAGCCGCCGGAGGCTTTCAGCTGGACGGACCAGGCCTGGAAAGGAGCCTCGCCTTCTGAAATGATAATCTACGAGCTCCACCCCGGCACCTTCAGTCCGGGCGGGGACCTGCGCGGCGTCATGGAGAAACTGCCATACCTGAAAGACCTTGGCATAAACGCCGTGGAACTGATGCCGCTGGCCCAGTTCCCCGGGACGCGCAACTGGGGATACGACGGGGTATACCCATACGCCGTCCAGGACTCCTACGGCGGGCCTGAAGCCCTGAAAGCGCTGGTGAACGCCTGTCACACCGAAGGTATAGCCGTGATGCTGGACGTGGTTTACAACCACCTCGGCCCGGAGGGGAACTACCTGTCGAACTTCGGCCCGTATTTCACCGACCGCTACCGCACTCCGTGGGGCAGCGCCATAAATTACGACGGGGCCGACAGCGCCCCGGTAAGGGAATTCTTCATCGGGAACGCGATGCGCTGGTTCCGGGAGTTCCGCGTCGACGCCCTGCGCCTCGACGCCGTGCACGGCATTTTCGACTTCGGCGCTAAACATTTCCTCGCGGAGCTGGCGGAGAGGACCGCCGAACTCTCGCGTG
>CALMZU010000023.1 GCA_937870775.1 uncultured Elusimicrobia bacterium | reverse complement strand
GCTGGCCCGGCTGGCCGCCGCCATCTCTATAAGGCGCGTGAGGGTCTGGCGCGAAGCGCGCGTGGTCTCCGGCGACAGTTTTCCCGGGATATAATGGATGAGCGTGCTGAACCCGTAGCGGTGAGATATCCATCGCAGCAGGTCCAGCGCGGCCACCCGCTCGAAAGTGTCCTGCGAGACCATTATGAACGACGGGCGCCAGTCCTTGGCGTGGGCGGAGGCGTAGCGTTTCTGCGCGGCCATATGCAGGTGGCGCGTAAGCTGGAAGAGTACTCCCTGCAAGATAGCCGTAAGGCTGTTCTCCGACGAGCGGCCGCGGCTCAGCAGGGTGTGCAGCACCGCCCTCAGCAGTATGGACAGCGCGGCGTAGAGCGGGCTCATCTGGAACATCATCAAAAAACACATCACGGCCCCGAACAGGGAGATGTACCAGCGCGTGCGGAAGGCCGGCCTGTACGACGGGTTCGCGGCGAAATGCTCGAGGAAGGAAATGCCGCACAACGCCCCGTACGTTACCATGAAGAACATGCTTATGATCTGGGCCACGGCGTCTATGCTGCCCATCATTATCACCACCGCCGCGATGCCGCCGGAGACCAGTGTGGCGTTATACGGCTCGTTGACCTTGCCTACGCCGCGCGACAGGAAGGCGTTAACGCGGGCGCCGGGCATCAGCCCGTCCTTCGCCAGCGCCTGCAGCGTGCGCGGGGCGATAAGGATTGATCCTATTGCCGACGAGAGAGTGGCCGCCGCGAGCCCGAAGTAGATCACCGGCCCCCACAGCGCTATCTTCGCCATTATGAACTGGTCCCCGGCGAGCTGCGCCGGCGAGGCACTGACCGCCAGTTTGTAGACCACTGCCAGGTATACGACCATGCCTGCGAACGTGGCAGCCATAGTGCCTGCCGGTATGGACCAGCGCGGGTTGCGCAGGTCCCCTGACAGCCCTACCCCCGCGGTCATGCCGGTAAAGGCCGGGAAGCAGATGGCGAAGACCTTCTGGAAAGAGTCGGGGTTATTCACCGTGGCGAGCGCCGCGGATACCTGCGGGGAAAGCCCTGCCCCCAGGAAGAAGGACGCCAGCGCGGCCGCGAGCACGGCGGAGACGCCCCAGAGCAGCGCTACGCCCATGGAAGCCCCGCGGCGCAGGATCAGGTGCAGCAGCAGGAAAGTGCCTGGAAGGCTTATTATGCGCGAGTCCGCCAGGTGGAAGGGCAGCATGCCGGAATTGTTCACCATGTCGAAGAGCGGCTTGAACGCCTCCGCGAAGGCTATCATATAGAAGGCCACCGAAAGGGCCTGCGACAGGAAAAGGGCTATCCCGATGGTCCCGCCGATGGAACGGCCGAAGGAGCGGCTGATGATGAAGTATTCCCCTCCGCCCTCCACTTTCTGGTTGGTGGCTATCTCCGCCACGGCGAGGGCCGTGGGCACGGTTATCATGTGGCCGATGAGGATTATGCCGATGGCCCCGAGCAGGCCGGAGTTCCCAACGGCGTAGCCGAAGCGCAGGAACAGTATGGCGCCCAGTATGGTGGAGATCGCCGCCAAAAATACCGGCGCCGTGCCGAAGTCGTGTCCGTGTTCTGGTTTGCGTGAAGCAGGGTTCATTGTTTCTCCGGAAGTATCGGCTGGCCGGCGTTGCGCAGCGCTGCGTATGCAGGTGAAAGTATTTCTACGCCAGCCTCCGCGAACTTATCCTGTATGAGTGCGTGCATGTCCGAGTATATCTTTGCCATCGCTTCCGGCCTGTCGGTATAGGCGTTAAGTTCGTAGGCGACGTTGTAATCGTTAAGGGCCGTCTGCAGCACGAAAGGCTTCGGGGCGGCGAGTATCCCCTCGCACGATGATGCCGCGGAGACCAGCAATTCATGGACCTTTCTCCAGGGCGCGTCATACCCGATGGTCACCGTGGTGTTCAGTATCACCCCGCCCTTGCCCGACATCGAACTGTAGTTGACGATATGGCTGCCCAGCACCATGGCGTTGGGGATCGTTACATATACGTTCTTGATCGTCCTTACGCGGGTTACCAGCAGCCCTTTTTCTATTACGTCGCCGACGGTGTCTACTATCTTTCCGCGGTCCCCACGCT
>CALMZU010000022.1 GCA_937870775.1 uncultured Elusimicrobia bacterium | reverse complement strand
GTGATACTTGTGCTGGTGCACAGGTTCAAATGGCTGCGCATGCTGTTCATGGGCATACTGATGACCTACGGCGCGCATTTCCTCTGGGTCATGAAGAACATGCACGGCGCCGTTTCCGCGGACCCGCTGCTTACGGCTAAAAGTCTGTTCCTGCTCAACGGCACCTTCCTGACCCTTTACTGGGCCGTCTTTACGGCGGGCGTGCACCTGCTGCGCCGGCCCGAGGACGAGTCCTTCGAGGCCAGGCTGTCCGCGGCCAATATCGGCAACGCCCTGCTTTACTTCCTGCTCACCTATCCCGAAGTCACGCGGCTGTTCCCGGACCAGAGGTTCAGTTTCGTCGTAACGCTGGGCGCTGTTTTCCTGCTGCTCGGGGCTTACCTGTTCGCTTCCGGCAAAGGGAAACTGTTCGCCTGCGACGCGCTGCTGGGCATAGCGCTGATCACGGCGGCCGTTCCTATAAAGTACATGCCGCTGGAAAGCGCGCTTATCTGGATAGCGGAGCTGCCGCTGTTGTATTACGCCGGGCTGCAGCTCAGGAGCGGCAGCATCCGCGCGGCCGCTTTCCTGCTGTTCGGCTGGATAGTGCTGGACCACGCCTTCTCCCTGGCGGGCAACGGCGCCAGGGTGGAGATAATGGGCATAGGCAGCATCCCTATGTGCGCCTTCACCGCTTTCGCCTCGGCGCTGTCCTTCGCCGGCGTGTATACCATGCTTAAGCGCGCTTTTACGCGGGGCGAGGTTGGCGAGACCGAAAAGGGGGCCGGGCAGCTGTTCCCGGCGGCGGCCGCCTTCTTCCTTGCCGCGGGCACCGTACTGGCCTCGGACCCGCAGAGCCTTACCGCCTACCTGTTCTTCGACGCGCTGCTGCTGTTCGTCTGGGGCTGGCTGGCCGACGAGCCGGCGGTAAGGATGTACTCGCTGATGTTCCTGGTTTCCGGCGCCATGCGGTTCCAGTGGGTCGATAATTACATGCGCTTCGCCGCGGTGAAGCGCTGGGGTTATATCACGTGGGAGATACTGTGCAGTTACTCCATGTATTTCCTCTACCGGAGCATGCGCGTGCGCGGCCTGCTGGGGGAGATAGAATCGCGCCTTGTCACCGGCGTGGCGGTGCTGTCCGGCCTGCTGGTGCTTTCCGCCGTGTTCCGCTACGTACCGGAGAGCTGGATAACCTTCGCGCTGGCCGGGCTTTCCGCCGCTACCTTCGCCGTGGCCTACCTGACCGATTCCCGCTCGCTGCGCGGCAGCGCCCTGGCCGGTTCCGCCATGGTCACGGCGCGGTTCCTGTTCGTGGATTCGTTCTCGTCGGCGGGTTTCGCGGACTGGGCCGTGATCTCCTTCCCCGTGCTGAGCCAGGCGGGGATCTACTATCTCTACCGCGAGCTGCGCGCGGCCGGTAAACTGCCCGAGGCCGAGAAGAACCACCCTGACGCCGAATACCTGCTGTTCCAGCTTGCCGCCATGGCGCTGGTGCTGCGCTATGTCCCGGAGAACAGTATGACCCCGGCTTTCGCCGTGCTGAACCTGGCGCTGTTCGGCATGGGCTGCCTGCTGCGCGAAAAATTCGCGCGGCTGGCCTCCGTCGTTATCATGCCGATCGTACTGGCCAGGTTCACAGTTATGGACAACTACCCGCGGGGGGAAAGGCTGTTCCCGCTCGGCGTGGTGCTGGGTTCTTATTACCTGCTGGCCTACGCGCATATAAAAGTTTTCGCCGCCGGGATCATGGACAAGGACGAGTCGCCTTTCGTCCACCTGGCCTACGGCGCGGCGGCCTTCCTTAGCGCCGTAGCGTTGTGGCGCTACGCGCCGGATAACTGGGCGGCGGCCATAATGGCGCTGGCCGGGCTGTGCGTGTTCCTCTACGGCTACTTCAAGGACCAGCCCGACGCGCGCGTTTCCGGCGGCGCCATCCTCGGCGCGGCCTTGTCGCGTTCCATCTTCTGGGACGATTATTCCTCGATGGGCCGGCTGCTGCGCTGGCTCCCGCCGTTCATACAGGCAGCAAGCTCCGTCGTGGTGTACGGCCTGTACCGGCAATTGCGTGCCTCCGGCGCGCTGTCCGAAGAAGAGGCCCAGGCCCCGCAGGGGATCTTCGCCGGTTTCGCCCTGATGGCGGCGGTCTCCATAACGCGCTACAGCCCGCAGTTCTGGGCGTCGAGCGCGCTCGCCGTGCTGGCCTCGGCCATGTTCTTCGCCGGGGCCGCGCTGAAGGAACGGTTCGTGCGCGTGACCTCCTGCCTGGTGTTCGCCGCGGTAGGCCTGAGGGCGTTCATATCCGCCGAGCCTTACG
>CALMZU010000021.1 GCA_937870775.1 uncultured Elusimicrobia bacterium | reverse complement strand
TACATGAACGCGCTGGTTAAGGAACTGGACCGCTCCCTGGCCGGCCTGAAGAACGCCGAGAAGACCCCGATGTACTACCTCGGTTACGAGCTGGTCTCTTCGCGCTACCACCACATGTCCGCCAAGCTCGGGGCCATGCAGACGGATTTCGAATCGCCCAGCGTAAAGCTTGACGTCGACGTGCGCGTGAACTCCATGGCGCTGGACAATACCCACCAGGTGAAGGGGAACCTTGCCTGGGCCAGCCAGAGCCAGCATGCTAACCTCCCCGTTTCGCTGGAAGGCGACGAGCCGGCGCTGCGCGCCCGCATCTGGGAATACACCGACGAGGCGTTCAAGAAGGCGCAGGAAAGTTTCACCAAGGTCAAGATGAACAAGGCCGTAACCGCGGCCGAGGACGATCCCTCTCCCGATTTTTCTCCGGCCCCGGCCGAAAAATTCTACGAGACCGTTACCCTGCAGCCTCCGGATATGGCTGCCTGGCGCGAACGTCTTAAGAACTATTCCGCGATGCTCCGCGGGTATTCCTTCATCTACGATTCCGAGGTTTCGTTCAGCTTCGGCAACGAGACCCGGTACCTGGTGAACAGCGACGGCACCCGCGTGAAGACCGGTAATAACTACATCACGCTCAGCTATAGCCTGGAAAGCCGCACCACCGACGGCATGGACGTGAGCCGTTTCATGCGTTACGACGGCGATTCTTTCGACGACCTGCCGTCGGACGAGAAGGTGGCTTCAGATATAGAGAAGTCCATAAAGGAACTGGCGCTGCTTAAGGACGCGCCTACGATGGACCCCTACAGCGGCCCCGTGATACTTAACTCCGAGGCCGCCGGCATCTATTTCCACGAGATCATCGGCCACCGCCTCGAGGGGCACCGCCAGAAGCTCGAGGATTCCGGCCAGACCTTCGCCAAGAAGGTGGGCCAGAAGGTGACGTCGGACGTTATCACCCTGTACGACGATCCTTCAATGAAGGAGTTCAACGGCCTGCCGCTGCGCGGTTATTACCGCTACGACAACGAAGGCGTGCGGGCGCAGCGCGCCAACCTGGTGGAGAACGGCGTGCTGAAAGGTTTCATGATGAGCCGTTCCCCGATACGCGGCTTCGCCTCCTCCAACGGCCATGGCCGCCGGGCTTCCGGCATGGAAGTGGTGGCCCGCATGGGCAACACCATAGTGCAGGCCTCCAGAACGGTGCCCTACGCCGAGCTGCGCCGCATGCTGATAGAGGAATGCCGCCGCCAGGGCAAGCCGTTCGGTCTCGTCATCGACGATATCTCCGGCGGTTTTACGTACACCGGGCGCGGCAGCGGCCAGACGTTCAAGGTCAACCCGCTGCTGGTGTACCGCGTGTACACGGACGGCCGCCCCGACGAGATCGTGCGCGGCGCTGACCTGGTAGGCACCCCTATCGCCAACTTCAGCAAGGTGTCCGCCGCGGCCGACGACTATCGCGTCACCAACGGCGACTGCGTGGCGGAATCGGGCCGGATCCCGATATCGGCCGTCTCGCCCAGCCTGCTGCTGACCGAGCTGGAGGTGGAGAAGTCCGAGAAGTCGCAGGAAAAGCCTCCGGTGCTCGAGCCCCCGCTGTCTAAAAAGTAAAGGTGAGTATCACATGAAAAAGAACATCTTCGCAGCAATAGCCCTGGTCCTCTCGGCGGCGGCCGCCGCGTCGGCGGCGCTGCCGGCGGGGGACAACGTCTTCGCCGCGCTGCGCGACGAGATGGGACGTTCCATGAGCCGCCTGGACATGGACGGCCTGGGGAAGCCGTATTTCCTGGCCTACCGCGTCGATGACGGCCATTATTTCGGCCTGGTGGCTTCGTTCGGCGCGCTTGAACGCACGGTCTCCTACGATTATCGCAGGCTTACCGTCGATCTGCGCATGGGCTCCCCCAAGTTCGACAACAGCGGCTATGCCCCCAACCCGTGGGACGACTACGGCACCGTGGCCGACTGGAACCTGCCCCTGGACGACAACTACGACGCCCTCCGTTTCTCCGTCTGGTCAGCGACGGACAAGGCCTACAAGGAGGCCCTGGAGAACCTCTCCAAGAAGAAGGCCTTCGTTGAGGCCCGCAACATGACCGAACTGTACGCTGACATGACGCCGCAGCCGGCCTTCGAGCTCTACCGCCCTGCGTCGGCGGAACGGATGGACGAGGCCGCTTGGACCG
>CALMZU010000020.1 GCA_937870775.1 uncultured Elusimicrobia bacterium | reverse complement strand
CCATCACGTCCTCCTGAATTTGTCCATCGTCGAGAGCGGACTTTTACGCCCGCCCGCCCGACCTACCGTATCGCCCACTCTACGGACTCTGGTGTACACTCCGCGGGCATCTATCTTACCGCGAACCGGGTATGCGAAAGTTAAGGCGAAGGCGTCGTACATATCCGGGGACCGCTTTAAAATCGTTTTTATCTCCTCTTTGGAGATGATATATCGTAAGCCATTTGAGGTCGTTTTGTCAATAGGTATGCAAGCCAAGTCCGCGTGGAACTTTTCATCGTCGGGGATTTTTACTCCGCCGGTGTTGATCCACTGCGCGGCCTTTATTATCATCTCCGCGCGTTTGTTAAGGAACTCCGGGTCCGTCGGCCGCTCGTTAAAGGCTACGCCCTGCACCACCTGACCATAACCCAGCTCGAATAACCTATCGACGGTGCCATGTCCGTAGGTCACGTCCACAAAGCATTTATCCACGCCCTTGTTGTCTATGAGCTTAGCGATAATGCCGGCCAACTCCATGTCCCGCATTTTGGAGTAGGTTATAACTTCTTCAACTACCCGGCCGCGGCGAAGGACTATAACCGTGCGGTCGCTATTCTTTCCGTCGCCGGCGCTGTCCACGCCCATTATAAGCGGGGCGTCGGGGTCCGTCAGATTGGAGTTCTTGCGGGCCTCCATTATCATCTCTGGCCGGCAGAGACTTTCGCCTGACGCCTGGAAGGCCTCGACCGGATTCGAGGGATACTCCTGTTTGAACATGACCAAGCCAGCCTTCTCATTCCCCGTCGTGGTGGCGAACTCCGTTATCTTGTATCGGCGCCACTTCATCTTACGCAGCATACGGTCCCGCGGCATGGGGGCGTCTTTCAGTAGCCCCTCAGGGGTTATAAAGAAAAGCCTGGATAGGTGCTGCGCGGCATACTGCTCGTCCTCCGGAGACAGCAGCATATCATCTTCCCCTATGGGTAATTCGTATTCGTCCAGCCAGAACCACGGAATAAAGACGAGCTCGTAGTCCCCGCGGCCGGCTAGGGCTGCCATGACCTCGTTATAGAATAGGCCGAACGGGCCATTGGCCGTGGACTCCTTGAATATCTCGGAGCCGCGCACGAGGCCGATGGCGTTGACGACGCCCAACTGGATGGATTCGGCGTGGGGGCAGAACGCTACCTCGGACCAATGTAGAAGTTGCGCGGTCGTACCGCGGCCGGATTCCTTGCTGCCCGCGGTGGCTACAGAATACTCGCCCTGCATACCGGGGAACGTCATTTGATGAACGTTCGAGGCGCCAGACTCCGGGCGGACAGTCTCATGGCTGTAGTCGTAAAATCGCTTCGCCATGTCGAACAGCTTAGCGGTCGTAGTAGCTATATGAGAGATGATGAACACCGTTCGTCCGAAAACGCGAACGGCCTTATGATAGAACCGGGCGGATATATACGTCGAGATACCCAACTGACGGGCCTTTATGACCAGGATTCGGACATAGCCCTTCTTTGCCAGCATGGCCTCCGCGCGATTGTGGAGGTACTTCTGGGCGACGTTAAGACGGAAGGGCGACAATTGGCCCTCCTTATCCTTTATGAACAGCGGCGCTCTTGACGCGAAGTATTCGAGGTCTGAGGTTAAGCGGGAATGTATTTCCGCGGGAGTGGGGGGTTGAATCACAATATGCCTCTGAGTTCGTCGGGATCGCTCGGCGGCTCCGGTGGCGGAGGAATCGTGGAGGCCTCCACGTCCACAGCGGAAGCGCGCGCCTGGTGTTTGGCCTCGTCCTCCGCCATCTTCTTCAGGTAGTCCTCATATTTCATGGACACGGACTTAACCTCGGAGGACTGCTTAGGCTTGCCAAGTACGCGGTCCAGTAGCTCCTCGGTGGCGGAGTGATTGCCCTGCGCGGCCAACTGAGCCAATTTAACCATCATGACCTCGCCGCACGTCATACCCGCGTACCGATTCGCCTCGGCCCGCCATTTGTCCACGGCAAGATCGTAGGCTTTCTCGTTCGTGAACTCACGCTTGTCTGGTTCCTCCGGCACATACGGCAGGGATAAGGCCGTCGCGGCCAGGGCCTCTATCTGAGGCGCAGAGAGCACCGGGCGGTCCACCGGCATAGGGAGCCCGGTATTGGGGTCCCAATCGATAAGCCGGCCCCGGACCACGGCGCGCCCCGCTGAACTCCCACTATTATTGTCTGTGGGTATCAGGGGGTGCTTACCATCGTGGTCCGGGGCCATCGTCAGGCGCCTCTTGAACTACTCCGCGGCTTCGAGCTCGGGGTTGAGCTTCGCCAGGTCCGCGTCTATCTTCAGGTCTTCCAGGCGGCGCTTCTCGCGGGCCGCGAAGTCCTTGGGGTTCTGCACGAAGTCTATGACGGAACGGCGCAGGGCCGCCACGTCGCCGGAGTAGTTCTTGGGGTCCACCGGCACCTTGTGGTCCTCGATGTAGCGCAGCAGGCGGTCCTCAGCCATGAACTTGAGGTTCGTAGGCTCCGGCGTGTCATCGGAAAGGGTTTCCACCTTTATGATCTCGCACGTCCTGTGGGTATCGTAGTCCGCGTACTTCTTCTTGAGACCCTTGTCCAGCAGGCGGCCGACTATCAGCGACAGCGCTTTCTCTATGGAGGCCAGGTTGAACGATATCTCGTAAGGTTTCTTTACCTTCTTGCGACCATCGCCGCCGGGCATAGGGGCGTAGTAGTCGCCGGCGACCGTCACCTTGTAGCCCTTCACGCCACGGGCCTTCATCTCCTCGCGGGCGCGCTCGGCCTTCTCCTCCGCAGTCAGGCTTATCTCGTGGTTCGCCGCGTCCAGGGGGTCAGGGGACTGCTCCGGGGTATGGACATCGGAGAGCTTGGCAGCCGGCTTGAGGCCCGTGGGGGTGTCGAGGCCCTCCAGCTCGGAGAGCAGAGACGACTCAGCGGCCGTGGGGACAGTGGATTTATTTTTCTGGGGCATTATAGTTCTCCTTTACTTCTCGTTGCGGCCTTCTACGCCGCGGGCTTCTCGCTCGGCCTTTCGGGCGCGTAGTGCGGCTATGGCCGAATCCAGCGCCCATATTGCAGACATATTATATCCGCTAGGGAAGTCCGCATTAAGACCTTCGAGCATTATCTTCGCGGTCTCTATCAGGGTGTCCACCTGACACCCATTAACGCCCTTTTCCGCCACCGGGCCGTTCTGCAATGTGAATGAGATGCTGTTCACGTCATTGCGGACGTAGATGAAGTTCGTAGGGCGAATCTTCTCCTCGAACATATGGTAGTGCATGGAACCATCCGGGCGGAACATTTCCGGGTACTTCGCACGGAGTTCGTCCATTACTACGACTGAAAAGCCGTCGATCTTCTCGACACCTTTAAGGGTTTTTATAGCCATTGCGTATCTCCTCTTACCAACAGA
>CALMZU010000019.1 GCA_937870775.1 uncultured Elusimicrobia bacterium | reverse complement strand
TGCATGAACTTCACGTTCTTGTTGCCGGTCTTCTTCATCATGGCCGGGTTGACCTGATAGGGTTTCAGCAGCTTTATGCGCTCGGCCCACACTTCCTTCGGCTCGCCCATGCTCACCCACACGTCGGTGTGGACGAAATCCACGCCCTTCACTGCCACGTCCACCTTGTCGGTGACGGTGATGCGGGCGCCGGAGGTCTTGGCGATCTCCTTGCACTGCGCTATCAGCTCGGCGTCGGGCTGCAGGCCCTTCGGCGCGCCTATGCGCACGTCCATGCCGAGGATGCTGCCGATAACGAGGAGCGAGCGGCCCATGTTGAAGCGGGCGTCGCCGACGTAGGCGTAGGAGATCTTCTCGAGCGGCTTGTCGCAATGCTCGGTCATCGTCAGCACGTCGGCCATCATCTGCGTCGGGTGCCACTGGTTGGTCAGGCCGTTCCACACCGGGACGCCGGCGTACTTCGCCAGTTCCTCGACGATCTCCTGGCCGAAGCCGCGGTACTCTATGCCGTCGTACATGCGCCCGAGCACGCGGGCCGTGTCCTTGACGGTCTCCTTGTGGCCCATCTGCGAACCGGTCGGTTCCAGGTAGGTCACGTGCGCGCCCTGGTCGTGCGCGGCCACTTCGAAGGCGCAGCGGGTGCGGGTGGAGGTCTTCTCGAAAATGAGGGCGATGTTCTTGCCCTTGAGGCGGGGCTGCTCGGTGCCGGCGTACTTGGCGGCCTTCAGGTCCTTCGCGAGCTTGAGGAAGAACACCAGCTCTTCCTTCGTGAAGTCGAGCTCTTTGAGGAAATTGCGGTTTCTAAGGTTAAATCCCATTTTTTTCTCCTTTAAATTTACGGCAGAAGCACTGTGGAAATATTATACCCAAAAAGAAAGCCCCGGGGCTCTCATGCCCCGGGGCCGGTTCGCGGCGGCTTACTTGGCCTGCTGCATGAACTTTATGAAGCTGATCCACTTCGTCGAGGCGAACCGCAGCTCGTTGTAGTCCCGGTCGAAGCCGCTGTCCGGGGCGTATATGGCCACGCCTTTCGCCTTGGCGTAGTCGCTGGTCACCTTGTTGTCCACCACCATGGACTTTATGGAGGCCAGCAGGGCCTTGCCGGTTATCTGCACGTTCATGTCCTTGCTGTTGGCCACGACGATGGAGACGAAGTCGCCGAGGTCCTTGTTCTCGGGGAGGCCGTCCTCGGACATGTTCAGCGCGGTGTCGCGGGCAGTGGCCACGGCCTTCCCGTCCTTGGCCGCTATAACCGCGTCCACGAAGGCGTTAAGCTTGGAGGCGAAGCCGTTCATGGAGGCCGAGCGCACGGCGGAGAGCGTGGCGCCCGAGGTGTACTGCGGGATATAGGCGTCCACTATCGCGGTGGCCAGGTCCTGGCCGGTCATCGACGAGGCGTAGAACCTGTTGAGCAGCCCGGCGTAATCCCAGCCCTCGCCGGCCTCGGTCTTCTCGGAGCCCACCACGAAGTCGGTGGTATCCTTGAGCTCGTAGATCACCTCGGCCATCTGCATCAGGCAGGCGTCGGAGCCGTACACGTCTATGTGCCCGAGCGACTTCATGATGGTGTTCATCTGGGGCGTGGTGATGAGGTGCATGGTCTCGTCGTCCAGGGCTATGGCCTTGGTGCTGGTGAAACCGGGCACGGTCTTTATCCAGCCGCCGCCGTGGTTCCAGATCACGTAGGCGTAGTGCTGGGCGGGGAAGCTGGTCATCGCCCACTTGCCGAAGTCTATGGCGTGCTTATAGTCGCCCATGTCGCACTTGTCCATCTTCTGCAGCACGGGGGAGAAGATGCCGCCCTTGCCGTCGCCCTTCTTGACGAGGTAGCGGCGGCAGCCGGTCCAGTCCTTGTCGCCGTGGAAGTCGTTGGCCTGGCCGTTCATGCGGCCGATCTCGACGACGATGTTCACC
Source organism: uncultured Elusimicrobia bacterium (assembly GCA_937870775.1). Classification (GTDB taxonomy): domain Bacteria; phylum Elusimicrobiota; class Elusimicrobia; order Elusimicrobiales; family UBA9959; genus UBA9959. The sequence goes on along the minus strand of CALMZU010000019.1, from coordinate 14,572 downwards.
TTGTCGCTGGAGCCGACGGACTCCATCTGCTTCATGTTGGTGTATATATATTCCTCAAGGGTGTTCTTGCCGTCTATGTACACCATGATGGTCCACTGCTTGGGGGCCGCGGCGCGCGCGGCGGCCGGGGCCTGGACGTTGTCGGCCGGGGCTATGCCGGCGGGCATGGGGACGTCGGCGCCGGAGGTCTTCAGGGTGCCGGCCTGGAAGAAGGCCTCGGAGAGGCTGTCCTGCGCTGAGGCGGGCAGCACCGCGGCGAGGAAGAACGCTGAAAGTATCATGAGCTTTTTCATAATTTTTCTCCTACCGCTGCTAAGCCTTTCGACCTGTACTTCTGACAATAGTCTAGTCCCGCGGACTTGACGCCGCCTGAGGCGCAAGGCCCAGGCCGCAATGGGCCCAAAGTCCCTGCGGCCGGTATCTCAAGGGCCCCTGCGCTTTAGCGGCGCGCCGGCTAAAATATTGGCGTAATGCGAAAGCTTCCCGCCTATCTGATACTGCTGTGCATAGCCTGCGCGGCGCCCGCCCGGGCGCTGGATATCTCTTTTGACGGTTCGGGCGCCGGCCTGTCCGCCGCCGTGGCGGAAATGAAGTCCGCAGGCGCGGAACTGCCGGCCGTATCCGCTCCGCGCCCGTCGGCCGGAGCGCGCGCCAGGGTTTACGATTTCAAGGCCCTCTACAGATCCCTCGGCTATCCTTCTCCGGACTATTTCGGTTCCACCGAGGCCGAGATCTCCGACCTCGAGGCCTATACCAGCAAGGAAGATACCTTCTACCAGGAGATCAACGGCTACCTGCGCCATTACCCGGCCGCTTATGATTGGGACGGTACCGGGCCCGACGAGGCCAGGAAAATAGTGGCCAACATCGACAATATCTTCGGCCGCGTGCCCGCGCTGCCGCGGGACCTGGTTGTGTTCCGCGGCGTGGGCCTGGGCTACCACGGCAACAAACCTTACCTCCCCGGCGAGGAGTTCACCGACAAGGCCTATATCTCCACGTCGGCCTCGTACAAAGTGGCCCGCTATTTCGCCGTGGAGATGGACGAGGAGAACAAGGACCGCAAGGCCATATTCGCCATCTATTTCACCCGCCCCGGCGAGAAGGGGATACTCTTCGACCAGGGCGAGGACGAGGTGATACTGGAGCACGGCCGCAAATTCCGCGTGATGGCCAGGAAGGAAGGTGTACAGAAGTACGACCTCTACCTGGTGCAGGCCTGCGCCGCCGCCTGCGAAACCACCCTCTCCGCCCCCGCCGCCGCCTTCTGGACCAACTTCACCGTTCAGGATTAATGTAAAATCCTTTCATGAAGAGATTCCTCGCCTGGTTCTGCGGCATTATCTGCGGCGGCCTGGTAGTCGCCGCCCTGGCCTATTACACACTGCCGGTAAACCGTATAAACATGCATTCCCGGCTGCTGATGCTGGGAGATTTCAACGGCGACAATAAATGGGACGCCGCCGACGGCGCGCTGCTGGACGCCTTGCTGGCGGACCCTTTCTCCCGCCCGGCGGAGGAAGTGTACAAGGCCGACGTGAACCACAACGGCCTGCTGGACGAGGAGGACGTTTTCTTCCTGCGCGGGATCTATAAGGAAGGGGACCCGTACAAGGCCCGCGATTCCTTCCTGGCCAAAGGCAGAGCCTTCCCTTACCCGCGCGACCTCTTCCGCTACGTGCCGGATACCGAGTACGTGCAGCGCCCGGTGCTCGCCGTGGAGCACCCGGCCGAGGGCGCTTCGCCGCTGAAGTTCCTGGGCCAGGCGCGCGTCAAGAGCGCCTTCGGCTACCGCGGCCAGTTGCTGAGGGAGATCTACGGCGAAGGCATACGCTTCTCGCTTGCCTACGCCCGGCGCGCGCCGGGGCTGGAGCCCGTCGAGAAGGCCTATGCCGCGCGCAAGATAGCGCGCTGCGAGGCGCTGTGGAAGGCCGGCGACGACTACGAGCTGCTGCTGGAGATCATGGGCCTGACCGAGGACGCCGAGACCCTCACCGTGAAGGACCAGCCGGAGTTCGTGGCCCAGAGCCTGTATTTCCGCGACCATCTGCGCGGCCTGCTGGAATCCAAACTGTACAAGGATTACCTCGCCGGCAAGGCGACGGAGGCCGCCGTCTTCGCCGAGCTGCAGCGCTATCTGCGCGAGGACATGAAGATGGATGCGGACCTGGCCAACATGGCCCCGCCCCGCGATTTCCTGGAGCTTAAGAACTACGTGCAGCGCGCCCGCTGGCAGTACTACAAGAGCAGCTCCACCCGCGCGGATTTCCGGCGGCTGCTGCTGTTCGCCCAGTACGACCGCCGCTACCTGCGCGCCGCGGCCCGCACCACGCCCAAGAAGAACGACGCGCCGCTGGAGAACCACAACCTGCCCATGGTGCTCCTTTTCCGCGAGGCCCTGGCCATAAAGGGCGGCGACAAGCTGGCCGCAGTCGGCCTCTTGGACGAGGCCGTGCGCATTCCTTTCGCCTGGGTGAAGTCCATACCGCGCAACAAGCTGCCCTCGTCGGTGGCCCTCGAGAACTTCCTGCTGCCGGGCAATAAAGAGGACGGGTCCGACAAGAGCCGCCACTGGAACGTTTTCGGCGGGGTCAGCCTCTACAAGAGCCCCCAGGAGTCGCTGCGGCTGGCGCTGGCGCGTGAGGTGAAGGATTTCCGCGACGAGGGCCGCAAACCCGAGGCCATGACCGAGTTCATCCGCGACACCATGGCCAACCTCAACGGCATATACTACGTCGTCAGCATAAACCCGGACCTGCTCGGCAAATAAGGACGGGGGGAAGAGGGACGCTTTTTACTATTTGACTATCCATCCCGACAGGCCCTTGTCGGGACGGCGTGCTATACTATATGTGATGACGCCGGAAGAGATATTAAAAAAGCGCTGGGGTTACGGCGCGTTCAAGCCGCTGCAGAAGGAGGCCGTGGAGGCCGCTTTCGCCGGGCGCGACTGCATGGTGATACTGCCCACCGGCGGCGGCAAGAGCCTTTGCTACCAGCTGCCGGCGGCCGCCGGGCGCGGCCTGGTGCTGGTGGTGTCCCCGCTTATAGCCCTTATGGACGACCAGGTGGCCGCCGCGCGCGAGGCCGGCCTGGCCGCCGACGCCCTGCATTCCAATTTGAAGGCCGAGCCCAGGCGCGAGGTTTACCGGAACCTCTCCGAGGGCCGCACCGAGCTGCTCTATGTCAGTCCCGAGCGGCTGCTGTCGGGGGACCTTTACGAACTTATCGCCCCGCGCCTGGTGCTGGCCGCCGTGGACGAGGCGCACTGCGTCTCGCACTGGGGCCACGAGTTCCGCCCCGAGTACCGCCGCATAACCGAGGCTCTGGACCATTTCCCCAAGGCCGCGCGCATGGCGCTCACCGCCACCGCTACGCCGGCCGTGCAGCAGGACATACTGGCCCAGCTGGGCCTGCGCTCGCCGGAGATACTGGTGGGCCACCCGGACCGGCCCAACCTCGTCTACCGCGCCTTCCCGCGCCGGGACCAGGTGAAGCAGGTGCTCGAGGTGGTGCGCCGCCACCCCGGCGAGGGCGGCATAGTTTACGCCCAGACCCGCAAGGACGTGGAGCGCATAGCGGCTAAACTTAAGGAGGAAGGCGTCTCCTGTTCGCCGTACCACGCCGGGCTTAACGCCGAGGAACGGCGCCGCGCGCAGGACGATTTCGTCAACGAGCGCCTGGACGTGGTCGTGGCCACCATAGCCTTCGGCATGGGCATAGACCGCTCCAACGTGCGCTACGTGGTGCACGCCAACACCCCGCGCTCCGTCGAGCATTACCAGCAGGAGAGCGGCCGCGCCGGCCGCGACGGGCTGCCGGCCGAGTGCACGCTGCTCTTCGCCGCTTCGGACCTGGCCACGCACCGTTGGCTCGCCAAGAAGGACCTGCACCTTTCCGCCGAGCGCTCCCGCGCGCTGGAGAAGCAGCTCAAGGACATAGGCCGCTACGCCGTCGCGCCGGTCTGCCGCCACAGCCTGCTGGCCGAACATTTCAGCGCGCCCTACCCGCCTGGCGGCGCGGCGCACGGCGCCGAAGGCTGCGGCGCCTGCGACGTCTGCCTGGGCGAGACCAAGGGCCTGCCGCCCGACGAGGCGCTGCTTACCGCCAAGAAGGTGCTGAGCGCCGCGTGGCGCAGCGAGGGCCGCTACGGCACCGGCTACGTCGTTAACCTGCTCCTGGGCCGCCCCAACGACCGCATGGCCGCCAACGGCCACGACCAGCTCAAGGTCTTTGGCCTGCTGAAAGAAGCCGGCGAACCCGCCGTGCGTTCGTGGATAGACCAGCTGATAGTGCAGGATTTCCTCGAGGTCACCGAGGACGACGAATACCCGCTCCTGCGCATCACCGCCGAGGGACGGGCTCTCTGCCAGGACAAAGGCACCGTGCGCCTCGGCCTGCCGGTGCAGCCGGCGAAGTGCAAGAAGAAACCCAAGGCCCTGCGCCAGGCCGGCGCCGAACTGGGCGAGGCGGGGGAAGCTCTGTTCGAGCGGCTGCGCGCCGTGCGCCGCGCGCTGGCCGACAAGGCCGGAGTGCCGCCCTACGTGATCTGCCAGGACGCGGCCCTCATAGAGATAGCCGCGCTCAAGCCCTCCACGCCAGAACAGTTGCTCGACGTGAAAGGCATGGGCGAGAAGCGCGTGCAGAAGTACGGTCGCCACTTCCTCGACGCCGTGGCCGGCCGCGACACGCCGGTGACCGACGTTTAGAACTTTTTCGCAAAAAACAATTTCACCCCTTGACAAGTCAAGGCCGGCCTGTTATACTCGGTATGTAGTCTTGTTCTTTTCAGTGCGGTAGTCCCCGCAGCGCGCCCTCCGGTACTCTGGTCTGGTCGCCAGTCTCGGTCAAGCGCGCGGGGTTCGGTTCCCCGGTACGTCTCCCGCCCCTTCCGGGCGGCGCGTTGGCCGGGGCCCCGGCAGAGCGGCCCGCCTCCGGCGGTGCGGCCTCCGGCGGGTGTTCCGGCCTTCGTCCGGCGCCTTGGCGCCCGTGGTCCGGCAGCCCCAGACGCAGTCGCGGTCGCGGTAAAACTCAAAGTACGGCCTGGCGCCGATTGAAGAGCCCCCGGTTACGGGGGCTCTCAATTTTTATAGAATGAGAACGGCGTCAACAAGGGGGAGAACATGTCTGAAAAGAGCGGGGCTTATGACCAGGCGGCGGAGTTCGCGAAGGGCGCGAAGTTCACGGCCTCGTCCTACGACAGAACGCAGAAGATAAGCGTGCGCGCCGGGCTGGTGACCGTCGGAGGCAAGGCCGGCGAGGCCGAGATAACCGGCGCGGCCACCGGCAAGGGCGAGGGCATAGAGGGCACCATCAACCTCTGGCTTTCCATATTCCGCTACTCGCGGCCGGACGGCACCGTGAACCACGTGGCAGGCTGGAACATCCCGCTGGCGCTGAAACCGGGCCAGCCCCCGGAACTGACGGCGAAGGCGCTGGCGGCTTTCATAAACTCCGGTTCGCGGCCCTACCGGGCCACGGCCGCCGACGGCGACGGGCGCGCCATCCTCTCTGTGGTGTATACCGGCGAAAAGTTATAATAAGGCTATGAGCATAAAACACCTGGCCTTCGCCGCGCTGCTGCCCGGCCTATGTTGCGCCGTTTCGGCCCAGCAGGTTTCCACCGGCCCCGTTCCCGCGCCCCCGCCGCCGGCCGAGTTCCTCGCCGGGCCCCAGCCGGAAATGCCCGGAGCCGAGAAGGACCCGTCGCTGCTGAAGAAACTGCGCGATCTCAAGGAACAGGTGCTTACCGACAGGGCCAAGTCCCACGCCCGCGCCTATGCCAAGAAGCACGCGCATACGCCCGACGACGCCCGCGCTTTCCGCAACAAGGCGGTGCGCTTCCTCGGCGAGATGAACAATATCATGCCCGGCAGGCCCGACATCCCGCTCATCAACGACGAGCGTTTCGCGGTGCACCAGTTCATTTGCGCCAGGCCCCGCGTGGCCGCGCGTATACTTACGGCCGAGATGGAGATAGCCAGGTCCACCGAAGCCTACGGTTACCGCGCGCAGGCCCGCTCGCTCTACGGCGACCTGGCCGGCGCCGAGGAGGACCTGAGCGCCGCTATAAAGATCTCGCCGCAGGGCGAACTGCTGGCCCAGCGCGGCCACCTGTACCTGCGCCAGCGCAAGTACGACCAGGCCATAGCCGACTTCACCCGCGCCATAAAGGCCGGCGCCCCGGCCCCGGCTTACCATGCCCGCGCAGCCGCCTATTTCGCCAAGGACGACTACGCCGGCGCAGCCGAGGACCTCGGCCAGTTCTTCAAACTGAACACCGACAGGGATTTCGCCGCATCCATTTCCCGCTCCAAGATCTGCAAGAGCCTGCGCCGCCACGGCTTCTCCGTGGAAGGCTGCGCCGCCGAGGCCCGGGAGGCGCAGAAATGAAAAAGCTGACGCTAGCCTTCGCCCTTGCCTTGACCTGCGCCGCGGCGGCCCGCGCCGACCAGGGCTGCATAGAGACCTCCAGCGTTACCGTGACCGCCACCATCTGCTCCCAGTTCGACTGTATACAGCGCTCGGGGGGCAACTGCGTGAACTGGGCCTGCACCCGCACCCAGACCAGCAAGTACCTGGATTCGGCGGCCACCGGCTGCACGCGGCTCGCCAACTGCGGCCGTTCCGCCATGTTCTACGCCGGGGCGCCGCAGGAGGCCGACACCGATTCCACCGAACAGTGCGACTGGTACCCCTGCGTGGAGGCGGACGCCCAGACCGGGGCCTGCCTTTCGTATATGTGCGTTTCCAAGCGCGTCACTCAGGTAGTCCGCACGGCTTACCCCGACGCCCGCTGCGTGCCGCTGCCGCCGGAACTGCTGCCTAAGCCGCAGGAGAAGAAGGTTCAGCCGCAAAAGCAGCAGGCCCCGGCGCCCAAGGCGGCCCAGGCGGCTAAGCCCGCCCCCGCCGCCCCGTCGCGCCGGCCCTAAGGAGAGATATGCACACGCGCAAGGCGGTACTGCCCGACGCATCCGCCATCCACGGCCTCATCTTCGAATACGCCCGCCACGGCACGCTGCTGCCGCGTTCCCTGCAGGAGATCTGCGAGAACATACGCGACTTCACCGTGGTGGAGAACCGCGGCCGCATACTGGGCTGCGGGGCGCTGCACATATACGGCATGCATCTCGCCGAGGCGCGTTCCATAGCCGTGTGGCCGCAGGACCGCGGCCGCGGCGCCGGCCGGGTACTGATGAACGGCCTGCTGGCCGAGGCCCGCGGCCACCATATCCCCTGCGTCTGCCTTTTTACCCGCGCGCCCAAATTCTTCGCCCACCTCGGCTTCAAGAAGGTGCGCATGGAGCGCATCCCCGAGAAGGTGTACAAGGACTGCCGCTACTGCAAGCAGCGCAAGGAATGCGACGAGGTGGCCATGATACACGGCCGCCTGCCCAAGCTGCTCTCCGACCCCGAGCCGCGCTAGCGGCCGTGACGTAACAGAGGTTACAGGGGCGGTGCCGGCAAAAGAGGTATAATGTTCCTATCGGCGCGGGTTGGGGCCCGCGCGGCAAAGGGGGGGAAATGAAAAGCGTATACAACGAGGATGTATCGGACGACCTGGAAGCGGGCGCGGAGCTCAGCGCCGTTTCCTATGATCCCACGCAGGAGGCGCTGGTAATGTCCCGCACCGCCACCGTGGGCGGCAAGGTCGTTACCGCCGAGATAAACGGCATAGCCACCGGCAAGGGCGAGGACGGCACTGTTAACATGTGGCTGTCGGCCTTCCAGTTCACCGGCCCGGACGGCCAGCTGCGCAAGGTGCCCGGCCTTAACGCCGTGGCCAGGCTGGCGCCGCGCCAGGGCGCTATAGAGACCGCCCGCGCCATAGCCAACCGGTTCAACAAGGCCGGCGTCTACAGGGCGCGCGCCACCGGCGACCGCCGCAAAGCCAAACTCAACATAGTATTCACCGGCAAAGGCATATTGGCCTGAGCCGGTCCGTAAAAAAGGAAGAGCCCCCGGCGACGGGGGCTCTTCTTTTCATGTCTCAACTCTATTTTCCTTTCCTTATCGGGTCGCCGTTGTAGGCCCTGATGTAGAGCTCCCTGATCTCCTTGACCAGCGGGTACCTGGCGTTGCCGCCGGTGCACTGGTCGTCGAAGGCCTGCTCCGACATCTCGTCGAGGTGCGCCATGAACTCCGCCTCCGGCACGCCGGCCTCGCGTATGGAGCCGGGCACGCCCAGGTCCTTCTTCAGGTCCTGTATGGCCCTTATCAGCGCGGTCACCTTCTTGTCCTTGTCGTCGCCGCAGCCGGCGGTGAGGCCCAGGTGGTCGGCTATCTTGGCGTAGCGCCCTTTTACGAACGGGTACTTGTACTGCGGCAGCAGGCCCTGCTTAACCGGGTTGTCCGTGGCGTTGAAGTCTATCACGTAGGGCAGCAGCAGCGCGTTGGCCAGGCCGTGCGGCACGCCGTACATGCCGCCCAGCTTGTGCGCCATCGAGTGGCAGACGCCCAGGAACGCGTTGGCGAAGGCCATGCCGGCTATGGTCGCCGCGTAGTGCATCTTCTCGCGCGCCATCGGGTTGGCCGCGCCCTCGCTGTACGAGGCCTTCAGGTACTTGAACGACAGCCTCAGCGCCTCCATGGCCTGCCCGTCGGAGAAGTTGTTGGCGAACACCGAGGTGTAGGCCTCCACCGCGTGCGTCACCACGTCCAGCCCGGCGTGCGCGGTGAGGGTCTTCGGCATGTTCATCACGAACTCGGGGTCCACTATGGCCATGTCAGGCGTCAGCGCGTAGTCGGTGATGGCGTACTTGGTGTGGGTCTTGGCGTCGGTGATCACCGTGAAGGGCGTCACCTCCGAGCCGGTACCCGACGTGGTGGGGATGGCCACGAACACCGACTTGCGGCCCAGCTCGGGCACGGTGTTGATGCGCTTCCTGATGTCCATGAAGCGCATGGCTATGTCCTCGAACTTCTGGCTGGGGTTCTCGTACATCAGCCACACCATCTTGGCCGCGTCCATCGGCGAGCCGCCGCCCAGCGCTATGATGATGTCGGGCTGGAACGAGTTGGCGAGCTTCAGCGCCTCTTCGATGTTGACGGTGTCGGGGTCCGGCTTTACGCCGCTGAACAGCCGCAGCGAGATGCCCATGCCCTCCACGATGTCCGCCACCGCGCGCACGTGGCCGAGGGCCTCCATCGTCTTGTCGGTCACTATCAGCGCGCGCTTGCGGCCCTGCAGCCCCTCGGCCAGGCCCAGCTTCAGCGCGCCGCGCTTGAAGTAGATCTTCGGCGGCACCTTGAACCACAGCATGTTCTCGCGGCGCTGCGCTACGGATTTCACGTTCATAAGGTGTTTCACTCCTATGTTCTCGCTCACCGAGTTGCCGCCCCAGCTGCCGCAGCCCAGCGTCAGCGAGGGCGGCAGCTTGAAGTTGTACACGTCGCCTATGGCGCCCTGCGCGGCCGGCATGTTGATCAGCGTGCGGCCGGTGTTCATGCGGCGCTGGAACAGGTCTATGTGCGCGGCGTTCACCTCGTCGGTGTAGAGCACCGAGGTGTGGCCGGCGCCGCCGAAGGCGATCAGGTCCGCGGCGCGGTCCACGGCCGCCGGGAAGTCCTTGGCGCGGTATATGGCCAGCACCGGCGAGAGCTTCTCGTAGGAGAAGGGCTCCCCGGCGCCCACTTTATCGCACTCGGCGATCAGTATCTTCACGGCCGGGTCGGACTTTATGCCGGCCATGTCCGCTATCTTGTGCGCCGACTGGCCCACTATGGCCGGGTTCACGGCGCCGTCGTTTATTATCAGCTTGCCCAGCGTGTCGCGCTCCTTGCCCTCCACGAACTGGCAGCCGCGCTTAACGAACTCGGCCTTCACCGCGTCCCACACCTTGTCCTCCACCACCACGGCCTGCTCCGAGGCGCAGATGACGCCGTTGTCGAAGGTCTTGCTCATCACTATGGAGCTCACCGCCATCTTGATGTCGGCGGTGGCGTCTATGATCACGGGGGTGTTGCCGGCGCCCACGCCTATGGCCGGCTTGCCCGAGCTGTAGGCCGCGCGCACCATGCCGGGGCCGCCGGTGGCCAGTATCAAATTGATGTCGGGGTGGTGCATCAGCGCGTCCGAGGCCGCGGCCGAGGGTTTCTCTATCCAGCCGACGATGCCTTCTGGCGCGCCGGCCGCCACGGCCGCGTCCAGTATGATCTTGGCCGCCACCACCGTGCACTTCTTGGCCCGCGGGTGGGGGGAGAAGATTATGCCGTTCCTGGTCTTCAGCGCCAGGAGCGCCTTGAAGATGGCGGTGGACGTGGGGTTGGTGGTGGGGATGATGGCCGCTATAAGGCCTATGGGCGCGGCTATGCGGCGGTAGCCGAAGGAGTCGTCGTCCTCCAGTATGCCGCAGGTCTTGGTGTCCTTGTAGCTGTTGTAGATGTATTCCGAGGCGAAATGGTTCTTTATTACCTTATCTTCCATAACGCCCATGCCGGTCTCTTCCACGGCCAGCTTGGACAGGTATATGCGGTTGCGCGCGGCGGCCATGGCGGCCTCGCGGAATATGCGGTCCACCTGTTCCTGGTCGAACTGGGCGAAGGCGGCCTGCGCTTTCTTCACGCGGGCCACTACGGCGTTCAGCTCTGCCAGCTCGGCGGTGTTGTCGGTTTTCTTGTTCTGCATATTACCTCCGTGTCTCTTGGCTAATCGATAAATCTTTATCGATATATAGTATACCCTTAGGAACCGCCTTTTGTCAAGCCCGGTTTTGAAATGATACCAAAAAAGTCTTATTTTGCCGACACATTATTTTTCACCGTAAGTGCCAGGAAAAGGCCGAAATCCGCCTGCTCTCCTCAATTACTGCAAGCCGGCCCGCCTATTTGTTATCATATAGGCCGGTTTTACCTATGGAAAACACTATTTTCATCTATAGCGACGGCGCCTGCTCCGGCAATCCCGGTCCCGGCGGCTGGGCCGCGGTGATCGTATTGCCCGAGGGCACTGTGCGCGAGCTCGGCGGAGGGGAACGCCCCACCACCAATAACCGCATGGAGATGTTAGCCGCCATAGCCGCGCTTACAGCAGTGAAGGACCGCCCCGAACCCGTCAAACTATACACCGATTCCGGCCTGCTGGTCAACGGCATAAAAGGCTGGATACACGGCTGGAAGCATAACGGCTGGATGACGTCCGGCGGCCAGAACGTCGTGAACCGCGACCTGTGGGAAAGGCTGGACAAACTGGCCCAGGCGCGCCATGGCAGGTTGGCCTGGGGCCACGTTAAAGGCCATGCCGGCCACGAGATAAACGAGCGCTGCGACGTGATAGCCGTCTCTTATTCCAAGGGCACCCCCGTAAAACTTTACGAAGGCCCCGCCGTGGGCTGCGGCTATTCGCTGCTGGAACCCGGCGAGGAGCATATGCACAAGGCCGCGCCCAGCCGGGGCTCCACCAAGTATAAGCCCAAGCCCAAGGCCGGCACTTACTATCTCAGCGTCGTCAACGGCCAGATAGAGCGCCACGCCACCTGGCCCCAGTGCCAGGCCCGCGTCATAGGCGTGGCCGGCGCCCGCTTCAAAAAAGTCTCCTCCGCCGAAGAGGAACAAACCCAGCTCAAAGCCTGGGGCCTCTAGTGAGGCCGGGCCTCGCTAAGGCCGGGCCTCAATAGAAAAAATATGATCAAGTTCAGGGCTTTAAGGTCCGGCAGCAAGGGGAACGCGCTGCTGATATACACCGCCGACGGCGGCCTGCTGGCGGATTTTGCGCCGGGCTGCCAGCGGGACTGCCGCGCCCTGCTGGCCGAGGTAAAGAAGAAGACAGCCCTGCGCGGCGTGCTGGTAACCCACGCCCACGGGGACCACATAAACCGCAATTCCCTCAAGGTGCTGGCCGAGGCCGGCCTTAACGTTTACTGCCATCCCAAGGTGCTGGCGCAGATAAAGGAGCGCCACGGCTACGAGTACGCCGGCATCATAAAGACCTACGAGTCCTCGGTCACCGTGGGCTGCTTTACCGCCGTCCAGGCCGAGGTGGAACACTCGCCGCGCTGCTACACCAACGCGCTCACCATAAACACCGTCTCGGCCGGCCGCGCCTACAAGGCTGCCGTGTTCACCGACCTCACCCGCTTCACGCCGGAGCATATCACCATGGCCGCCGGCTCCGACATTATTTACCTCGAGGCCAACCACGACCCGGAGCTGCTGGCGCGCTACGGCCACCCCGGCTCCGAGTTCCACCTTTCCAACCCGCAGGCGGCCGACTTCCTGCACCGCGTCTGCGCCGCCGGCCCCGCGCCTGCCGCCGTGGTGCTGGGCCATTTGAGCGAGGACTGCAACAGCCCCGAACTGCCTGCGGCCGAGGTGCGCAATTATTTCGCGGCCAAGGCCGCGCCGCTGCCTTTCAGCCTGCACGTTACGCCGCGCCCAGGCCCCGGCGCCGAAATTTCCATAAGCCGATGAGCGAAACCCCGCAGCTTACGCCGCCCGGCGGCCTCACCACCGAAGCCTTCTTCGGCCGCGGCGGCGCCGTTAGCCGCGCGCTAAAGCACTTCGAGCCGCGCGACCAGCAGCGCCGCATGGCCGACGCCGTCTACAAATCCATCACGGACAGCCGCCACCTGGTGGTGGAGGCCGGCACCGGCGTGGGCAAGTCGCTCGCCTACCTTGTGCCGGCGGCCATACACGCCGCCCGCGACAAGAAGAAGATCGTGGTGGCCACGCATACCAAGGCCCTGCAGGAACAGCTGGTAAAGCACGACCTCCCCGTGGTAAAGGCCATGCTGCAGGAGTTCGGCCTGCCTTTCAGCTATTTCATCTTCATGGGCTCGGCCAACTACCTCTGCCTCTCGCGGCTGGAGCGGGCCGGCGCGCACCAGAGCGACCTCTTTGAGACCGAGGAAGAAATGGCCGGCGCCGCCGAGCTGCGCGAATGGGCCAAGACCGGCGGCTCCGGCTGCCGCACCGAGATACCGCTGCGCGTGCAGCAGCGCGTGTGGGAGGAGGTATGCCGCGACCCCGACATGTGCCTGGGCCGCCGCTGCTCCCGCCGCGAGGCCTGCCTTTACCAGCGCGACCGCGCCCTGGCCCGCCAGGCCGACATACTGGTGGTGAACCAGCACCTGTTCTTCTCAGGCCTGCCGGTGCCCGCCTTCGACGCGGTGATCTTCGACGAGGCGCATAATTTGGAGGAAGTGGCCGCCGCCTTTATGGGCTTCTCGGTGAGCGACCGCCAGCTCAAGCGCCTGGCCGACGACATCTTTAACCCCAAGTCCGGCCGCGGCCTGGCCCGGCGGCTTAAGCGCCCGCCGGCCGGCTGGCTGGCCGAAATGCGCCAGGCCATAACCGAGCTGGGCTTCGGCAGCCGCGATTTCTTCATGGAGCTGCGCAAGGCGCTGCGCTTCGACGAGTTCGCCGCCGGCCAGAGCCGCGCGCGCCGCGTGCGCGAGGCCGCCGTGGCGCCCAACACCATAGCCGAGCCGCTCAAGGCCGTGGTGGCCCTGCTGGAGCAGGCCGTGGCCCACAGCCAGGACGAGCTGGAGGAAGCCGAGCTCAAGACCTACATAAAGCGCTGCCTCGCCGTGCAGGAGGCCGTGGCCTCCTTCCTGAAATGCGCCGACAAGGAGCACGCCTACTGGGCCGAGGTAACCTACGGCAGGCGGCATACCACCATCTCCATAAACCGCGCGCCGGTGGACGTTTCCGGCGCGCTGCGGGCCGAACTTTTCGGCGAGGGCTACCCGGTGGTGCTCACGTCGGCCACGCTGGCCGTGGACGGTTCCTTCGCCATGGTGAAGAGCCGGCTGGGCCTGGACATGTCTGCCGAGCTTCTCCTGGATTCGCCTTTCGATTATGAAAAGCAGGCGGTGATCTACATACCGCCCGGCGTGCCGGACCCGCAGGAGGCCGCCGCCTACGAGGCCGCCGTCATAAAGGAATGCGCCCGCCTGCCCGGCGCCGTGGACGGCGGGCTGTTCTTCCTTTTCACCAGCTGGCAGCTGTTGGGCCGGGCCTATGCGGCGCTGGAGGGCAAGTTCCCCGGCCGGCCGCTGTTCCGCCAGGGCGACCGGCTGCCGCAGCAGCTGCTCACGGATTTTAAACGCGCCGGCAACGGCATACTCTTCGCCACCGACACCTTCTGGCAGGGCGTGGACGTGCCGGGCAAGGCGCTGTCCTGCGTGGCCATAGCGCGCCTGCCTTTCACCGCGCCCGACACCCCGCTGGAGGAAGCCCGCCACGAGTGGATGTCCGCCCGCGGCATGAACGTATTCAACGAGTACACCCTGCCCAAGGCGGTGGTTAAGTTCCGCCAGGGCTTCGGCCGGCTGATACGCAGCCGCACCGATTACGGCGCCGTGGTGATAATGGACCCGCGCGTGCGCACCGCCCGCTACGGGGGGAAGTTCCTGCGCTCCATCCCCAAATGCAGCCGCGCCGAAAGCCTGGCCGACCTGAAGAAATTCTTTGACGCTAATGCCCACAAGGGCATATAGTGGTGCTCTTTATCCCTTCGTGTGATAATCTGAATTCTTGACAGTATTTCCTCCGTTGTTGTACGATTGAACCAGTTAGGGGTTCAATTAATGCGGAAAAATTATCGTTTCATCGCGCTTTGCGCGGCATTATG
>CALMZU010000018.1 GCA_937870775.1 uncultured Elusimicrobia bacterium | reverse complement strand
CATAGTCTTGCAGACCCCGCCCCCATTGTCAAGGCAGGGGACGCTTTTTACTATTTGACTATTCGGCCGCTCAACAAAACAAGAACCGCCGGGCGGCCCCGGCGGTTCCGAAAGGATCGAGGCATAGCCCCTTTAAGTTCTCACATGCGCTCTACGCGCACGCGTGCGGCGTACAGGCCAAGGCCCGCGATGAACTTATAGTACGGACCGGGCACCGAGTCCAGAAGCACCGATAGACCGTGCGTGGCCGTCTTCTTCATCCAGAGAGCCTGCTGGTACTCGGCGCTGCGCCGCTCGGCGGGCGTAAACTTTTTGAAGGCCGAATGCCAGCCAAGGTGGTCCACGCATCCCAGCACGGGGATGTCGGATTTAAAATGCACCGCCAGCCCGGCGAACTTCCCTTTCCTGTAGAAGACCAGCGCTTTCGCTTTCGGCATTATCTCGTTCTCATAGAGCTTGTAGTCGTTCCACGCGCTATAGCCGGCTTTTTTGCCTTCTTCCTTCAGCAGCCTCGCGTGGTCCATGCGGTTCAGGCGCTTCAGCTCGGCAAGGTCCTTCGGAGGGCGCACTTCAATGCCCGCCAGAGTGGCCGGCTTGGCCGGAACTTTCACCCCGCGGCCGCCAGCCACGCAGTTGATGCTGGCAAGGTATTTGCGAGACAGCTTGAAGCGCAGGACTTTCGCCGCGTCCATTTTTTGGGGCGCGAAGACAAAATTGATAAAGGGCTTCTCTTTCGGCCAATTTATGGAATCCAGAAGCTTCTGGTCCAGTTCGGCCGGACCTTTTATCCGGTACCAATCCCCGCGCGGCGTGACCTTGAACGGTTTCATTATTTCCATTTTATCCTCCCCTACTATTTAAGCCCGGCGCTCCACCCAGAGGCTGGAGACGCTGAAACCCAGCCCGGCGAAGAACTCGTAGTACTCCTTCAAGTACAGGTCCAGCGCCACGGACAGCCGCTGCTTGGCGTTCTTCTTCAGCCAAAGCACCGCCTGCCGCTGCGCACTGCGCCTTTGCCCCGGCGTAAGCGGGGAGAAAAAGTTATGCCAGGTGATGTGGCAGAACTTCCTGCCGTAAACGTCGGTATGCGGCACAAAAGCGAACAAGCCGCAGGGTTTGCCGTCCTTCAGGATAACCAGCGCCTCGGCGCTTTTCACCATGGAGTTCTCGAACTGGCGATAGTTCTTCTCGAAAGCCGGCCCCAGCCTTTTGCCCAGGCTCTTAACGTACTGCAGGAAAGCGGCGCGCAGCACCTTCTTAACCTCGGCCTTGCTCTTGGGCGGACGGGCCGTTATACCGGCTTCGGGGCAAGGCGCGGGGACCTTCAGCACCTTCCCCTCTATGCAGCCCAGCATGAGATTGTATTTGCGCGAAATATCAAGCCGGGGCATTTTCCCCGGCCTGAGGGCCTGCGCTTTAAAATCTATCACCAGCCACGGCACATCCGCGGACCAATCCAGAGCCTCGACGAACGCAGTGTCGATAGAAGCCATCTCTTTAATGCGGTACCGCGCCACGTTGCTGGTAACCTTCACCGGCTTTAATTTTTTCATGTTGTTTCCCCCTGACAGGAATATTCTATCAAAACAGTGCAATTTTCCTGCCACTGTAAAGTTATTGAGTTATTGAGCAGCGTCCCTGAAACACACAAAACAAAAACCGCCGGGGAGGCCCGGCGGTTTTGTATTTTCGGCTGGCAGCTTTACTTCT
>CALMZU010000017.1 GCA_937870775.1 uncultured Elusimicrobia bacterium | reverse complement strand
CTGGCCGAGACCGACGCTTTTATAACCGGCGCGGCCGACCTTAAGAACATAGTGGTGGGCGTTTACGACGGGCGGCCTGTACGGCTCTCCGACGTGGCCGACGTGAAGGACGGCCCGGACGAGGACGAGCGAGCGGTCACCATGATGTCCGGCCCGGCCGCGCTGGTTAAGTCGCCGGGCGCCGTGCCGGCGGTAACCCTCTCCGTGGCCAAGCGCCGCGGCGCCAACGCCACCGCCGTGGCGCGCGACATACTTGCCCGCGTGGAGGCCATGAAAGGCCGCGAGATCCCCTCCGGCGTGAACGTGACGGTGACGCGCAATTACGGCGAGACCGCCAAGGCCAAATCCGACGAGCTGATCTACCACATGCTGCTCGCCACGCTGTCGGTGACGCTGCTGATAGCCATAACCCTGGGCCTGCGCGAGGCGGCCGTGGTGCTGGTGGCTATCCCGGTAACGCTGGCGCTGACCATGCTGGTGTACTACCTGTACGGCTACACGCTCAACCGCATCACGCTGTTCGCGCTGATCTTCTCCATCGGCATCCTCGTCGACGACGCCATAGTGGTGGTGGAGAACATAAACCGCCACTGTATGCTGAACGCCAAGAACTCGCTGTTCAGGAACATACTCAACGCCGTGGACGAGGTAGGCAACCCGACGATACTGGCCACCTGGACGGTGATAGCCTCCATACTGCCGATGGCCTTCGTAAGCGGCATGATGGGCCCGTACATGCGGCCCATACCCATAGGAGCCTCAGTGGCCATGCTGTTCTCGCTGGGCGTGGCCTTCGCTTTCACGCCGTGGCTGTATGCGCGCGTGGTAAAGCGCTGGCCGCCTAAGCATTGCGAGAACCACAACGAAGGCCTTCTGGACCGGCTATACCGCCGGCTTATGCAGAAGCTAATATACGAACCGGCCAATGGCAGGAAATTCCTGGCCTTCACCGGCGTGCTGCTGGCCGCCGTGCTGGCCATGGTGGGCCTGCGGCTGGTGATATTCAAAACGCTCCCCTTCGACAACAAGAACGAGTTCCAGGTGGTAATAAACATGCCGGAGGACTCGTCGCTGGAACGCACGGAGCGCGCGGCGCAGGAGATGGCGGGCTATCTAGCTGGCGTGCCCGAGGTGAAGGACCTGCAGGTTTACGCCGGGGCCAGCGCGCCGTACAACTTCAACGGCCTGGTGCGCCATTACTTCCTGCGGCAGGAGCCTTACCAGGCGGACATACAGGTGAACCTGGCCGACAAGGACGAGCGGAAACGCCAGAGCCATGATATAGCCCTGGCCGTGCGCGCGCCGTTAAAGAAGATAGCCGACGCCTACGGCGCCCGCGTGCAGGTGGCCGAGGTGCCGCCCGGCCCGCCGGTGATGTCCACCATGCTCGTCGAGGTTTTCGACCCGGACCCGGCCGCGCAGCTCAGGCTGGCGGCGGACATAAAGGAACTGCTCAGGAAAACCCCGGGCATCGTCGACGTGGATTCTTATATACCCGAAGCGCAGCCCATAACGCGCCTGGCGGTGGACAGGCAGAAGGCCACACTTAACGGCGTGGCGGCGGCGGACATTGTGCAGACCGCGGCCATCTCGCTTAACGGCGCGGATATAGACGCCGCGCATGTGGCCGACGAGCCCGAGGCCGTGGACATCCGCCTGCGCCTGGCGCCCGAGAAGCGCCGCAGGCTGGAGACCTTGAAAGAAATTAAGTTCTTCTCCCCCAACGGCAACGCCATACCGATGGCCAGCTTCGTAAAGGCGGAGAACGGCCTTGAGAACCGGCCCATCTACCACAAGAACCTCCAGCGCGTGGCCTATGTTACGGCGGACATCGCCGGAGGTTCGGACAGCCCGGTATACGCGGTGCTGGACCTGAAGGCCAAGGTGGACGCGCTGGCCAAGGCGCGCGGCATCAAGGTAACGCAGTACTTCACCCGCCAGCCCGCAAGCGCAGCCGAGACCGCCATAAAGTGGGACGGCGAGTGGCATATTACCTACGAGGTGTTCCGCGCCCTGGGCCTCGCCTTCGCCATGGTTCTGGTGCTGATCTACGTG
>CALMZU010000016.1 GCA_937870775.1 uncultured Elusimicrobia bacterium | reverse complement strand
AACTCGGCGTAGAGGTCGTTAGGCAGCAGGTCGCGCGCCGGGTTGGGGAACAGGTCGAAATCTATCTTCTGCGGGTGCGGGTTCACCACGATGTCCGCGCCGCGCTTCCAGACCAGGCCCGGCACGCCGGATAGGTCCGTCTCCCCCCGCTCCAGCGCGGCCAGCAGCGCGGGCACCGTGTAGTAGGCGTGCTCCACGCCGCCGAAGTCTATCTCCGGGTGGCTTATGGATTCCTTCGGGTACACCCGCAGGTTGTAGCCGCCGACGAGGACCCTGCAGTTTATGCCGGAGGCGTGCAGCTCGCCGCGCAGGTACCTGAGCCAGCCCAGCGTCTCCGGGAACATGTAGGTCGTCATCATCGCGCCTATCACGTCGGGGCGGAACTTCTTCAGGGCCCCGGCCACCTCGGGCATCGTGAGCCGCAGCGTGCGGGCGTCTATCAGTATCACCTCGTGGCCGGCCGCGCGGGCTATGGAGGCCACCCAGCTCATCGACAGCGGCGGGAACAGGCCGAAATAGCGCTGCACCACGCGGAGGTTCTCCTCGTGGACCTTGTATGAGAATGGGTTGAATACGAAGGCTATCTTCATCGTTCCACCGGCGGCCCGCCCCTATCGAGGCGAAGCCTCGACGGACGACTTACTTCGCGGACCTGGCTGAGACTTTTTTGGCCTCTTCGCGCAGCGCGGCGTTCTTGTTCTTCTCGTGGGTGGCGGCCACCTTGCGGCCGTAGGCGCCCATCTTGCCCATCGAGGAGATGGCCAGCTTGCGTATCTCCAGCGGGTTCTTCTCGTTCTTCACCGCGCCGTCGAGGGCCTCCACGCTGAGCGTGGTGTGGTGCAGGCTGAGCGAGTTCACTATCCAGCTCTTCACGCCGAAAGACGGCGAGGCGGCCAGGGCCTTGGAAAGCTGCGGCACGATGGAGTCGAACCTGGCGCAGCGCGAGAGGCTGATAACCGCGGAGCGCTGCACGTCGGGGTTGGTGTCGCCCAGGTAGCCCAGCACGGCCGAGAGGGCCGCGCTGCTGCGGTTCACGTCCACGGCCTCGATCAGCCTGGTCTTCACGTAGAGGTCGGCTTCGGGGGCCAGGCGGGAGAGCAGCAGTTCCTGCGCTCCGGCGGCGGAGGTGGACTTTAGCACCTCTATGGCCTCGAGCTTGGCGTCGGCCGCTACGCCCTCGAGCGCGGCGCGCTGGGCGGCAAGGCCGGTCTGGGCGTAGGAAGCCGGCGCTATCAGGGCCATCAGGCAGACGAAAGATATGGTTTTCATAGGTCACCTCTTAGGCG
>CALMZU010000015.1 GCA_937870775.1 uncultured Elusimicrobia bacterium | reverse complement strand
CGAGGCGGTTCGCACTCCGGGCAACGAGGTGGTTAAAGACTTCACGTTCTCGAAACCGGAACTCAGCGTGGCCGTGCGCTACGACGTCTCCGGCGGCAAGGTGACGGCCTCGGCCGCCAGCCCGCTGGGCGCCATTAATGCCTCAGACGCCGCGCAGCGTCTCGGCCTCTACTGGAACAACGGTGAGAAATACGTAAAACTCTACGGCAAGGTGGACACCGTCAACCAGCTCTTAAGCGTGCAGACCGCCATGACCGGCAGCTACCAGGTGCGCGCCATCTACCGCGACGCCGGCGTACATTTCGACATCTCGAACCTCACCAACCGCGCCATAACCCCCAACGGGGACGGCCTTAACGACGCGGCGGTGTTCTCGTTCGACAACCCGCGCGACTCGGCCTATTCCGGCAAGATCTACGACCTCAGCGGCGCCTTCGTGGCGGACATGCGCCAGGGCCCCGTGGCCAACAGCCTGCTGTGGGACGGCAAGGCCAACGGCAGAGCAGTCTCCGGCGGCGCCTACGTGTACCAGATAAAGGCGGAGGACAGGACGTTCAACGGGACGCTCCTGGTGATAAGATGAACACCTTCGGCGGCAAGGCGCGGGCTTCGGCCCTGCTGGCGGCCCTGGCCGCCGGGCTCCTTGCCGCCCCGGCGCGAGCCGCCTTCGACGACCTGGGCGCCGGCGCCCGCGCGCCCGGTATGGGCGACGCCTTTACCGCCGTGGCCGACGACGGTTACGCCATCTACTACAACCCGGCCGGCCTGGCCCTGCTGGAGATGCCCGAGCTTGCGGCCTCGCGCACGCAGCACCTGATGGGCCTCTCCGACGGCTCCGGACTGGGCACCTCCTTCCTGGGCTACGCGCAGCCGCTCGGGCGCGGCAACGGCGCGCTGGGCGCCGCGGTGCAGAGCTTCAGCCTGGACGGCGGCTACTATAACGAGCGCGCCTACTACCTTTCTTACGGCCGCCCGGTCCCGCGCGGCCTCGGCCTCGACGGGCTCTACTGGGGCATGAGCCTCAAGGCCCTCAACCGCTCTTTCGGCAACCTGCCCGAGTCCTCCAACGCCTACAACGGCATGAGCGCCACCGGCCTGG
>CALMZU010000014.1 GCA_937870775.1 uncultured Elusimicrobia bacterium | reverse complement strand
TTTGTATCATAATAGTATGATCAAAGCCGTAATTTTCGACCTGGACGGGACGCTGCTGGACACCATAGAGGACATAACCGACTCGCTCAACATAGCGCTGAAGTCCGACGGTTTCCGCAACTACACCGCCGCCGAGATGAAGATGTTCGTGGGCAGCGGCGTGAACGTTATGCTGCAGCGCGCGCTCACCGGCGCCGATTACACGCAGGCGCAGTTCGACAGCGTGAAGGCCCGCTACATGGCCGAATACGCCGAGCGCCAGGCCGTTAAGACCCGCGTCTACCCCGGCCTTATAGAGGCCATAGACGCGCTGCGCGCGCTGGGCATAAAGACCGCCGTGCTGAGCAACAAGCCGCAGAAGGACACCAGCAACACCGTGGCCCACTATTTCTCGCTGTCGCGCTTCGACCTGGTTTACGGCCAGCGCGAGGGCGTGCCCACCAAGCCTGACCCCACCGCGCTGTACCAGATCATAAAGTCGCTGGGCGTGGCCAAGGAAGACTGCCTCTTTGTGGGCGACTCCGACGTGGACATGAAGACCGCCTGCAACGCCGGCATGAAAAAGATCGGCGTGCTGTGGGGCTTCCGCGGCCGCGGCGTGCTTGAACAGAACCACGCCGACCACATAATCTCCTCCGCCGCGCAGATAGTAGAGATAGCCAAGGGCAACCACCCCTAACGCTAAATCCAGCCCAGCCGTGCAAAAAGCCCCGCAAACCGGGGCTTTTTGTATCAAGATGTATCAATTCTCAAGAAATTACCACATGTTTTGTTCACTATTGACTTTTGTACACGGAACGTGTACAATATTGAGCAATGTACAGAAACGGTGCCTATTATGAATAATTTCCAATTCAATTATCTCGACCAGATAATACAGGCCGCCCTGAAGGCAGCTGAAGAAGCCGGCCTAAAAGGCCGCATCGAGAAATATGCTCCAGCCGGCCAGGTTGACGCTAATATAACATTCACTATCAATGACAGAACCTATAATTATACGGCTGATATTAAAAACGTGGACCGGGTGGCAGTGCTGAAGCGGCATCTCCACGCCAAAGACGAAATAGTTGTCGCTCCGTACATAACCGCCCAGATGGCGGACTATTGCATAAAGAACGGCATACAATTCATGGATGCGGCGGGAAATATCTACTTCAAGCAGGAAGGTGTGCATCTACAGATAGTGGGACGAAAGCGTGCGCTGCCGGCAATAACAATGCCGGTGGATCGTGCCAACACCGGCATGGGATTGCGCGTTGTTTTTGCCCTTCTGTGCGACCCGGCGCTGCTTAACGCCCCGTACCGCGATATAGCCGCGGCCGCCGGAGTGGCGCTTGGCACCGTAGGCTGGGTTTTTTACGCCATGGCCCATAACGGCGATATGCTGGCCGCCAAAGGCCGCAACCGCCGCCTGGTGGAGCCGCGCCGCATGCTGGATGAATGGACAATGAACTATCCTCTTCGCCTGCGGCCAAAGCTGGGGGCGCAGCGTTTCCGGGGCACGCAGGACAATTGGTGGAAGAACGACCTTGCCGGCAGGTACAACGCGCTTCTCGGCGGCGAAGCCGCCGGGGAGCTGCTTACGAATTACCGTAAAGCGGCCGATATAACCATCTACGTGAACGGCGACCCGGCTAAACTTATAATCGACAACAAGTTGAAAGCCGATCCGCACGGGGAGATTGAAATTCTTCCGCAGTTCTGGCATTTTGAAGCCAAGCCGCCGGTGCCAGGCACGGTGCCGCCGTTGTTGGCCTACGCCGACCTTATGGCCGCCCCGGACCCGCGTGACCGCGAGTTGGCGAAACTGATTTACGAAAGGTACTTGGCCAATGCTTAAAGTGAAACCGGATATTGCGCTTGCCGCGGAGGAGATAGCCGTATTAAAAGACGTGCAGACCGCCGCCGCCGCGCTTGGGATAGGATACTCCCTTATCGGGGCAAAGGCCATA
>CALMZU010000013.1 GCA_937870775.1 uncultured Elusimicrobia bacterium | reverse complement strand
CCGGCGTGGGCCTGGCCTGGCAGGCCCGCAAGGACCTGAAGCTTACCTGCGACGTTACGCAGACCTGGTGGAAGGGCTTCTCCAACTCGCTGACCTACGATACCCCCGACGGTACTTTCCTGGTGAGCCACGGCAATACCTACCACTGGTTCAACTCGGTGAAGCTGCGCCTTGGCGCGCTCAAGCGCCTGAGCGAGAAGACCGAGGTGATGGCCGGCTACGCTTTCGACACCTGGGCCATAGACAAGAAAAGCGTGGACTTCTCCACCGCCGTGGACGTGCCGATGCACCGCTTCTCCGCCGCCGTCTCGCATACCTGGTCCCCGGTGGAGACCACGTTGGGCGCGCTGGCCGGCGCCGGCCGCCGCACCTCGGGCGGCGTGGACTACTCGGTAAAAGGCTGGTACGTTATCGGCGAAGCCCGTTACCGTTTCTAGGGCCGCTCTTAGTTTTTAGTTTTCCTGCGCGCCCGGCTGGTCCGGGCGCGCGGCTTTTGGTAAGATATTGTAACGCAGAAGGAACGGGGTGAGAATCCCCGGCTGCCCCGCAACGGTGATGCCTATGGCTAGCCCGGTCTACTGCGAACCCCGAAAGGGGCTTCCGAGGGGGAACATGCCTTTTCCTTTTCGGGAAAAGGCTTTTTTTATGACCATCAGACCGCTGCTTGCGCTGTTCCTCGCCGCCGCTCTTTGCGCGCCGGCCAGGGCCGCGCGCGTGGTCTCGCTGATGCCCTCATATACCGAGATCGTCTTCGCGCTGGGCGCCGGCGGCGAACTGGTGGGCGTCACCAATTTCTGCGACTGGCCGTCGGAGGCGAAGAAGATAGAGCGCACCGGCGACTACCTGCGGCCCAGCGTCGAGAAGATCTACTCGCTGAAGCCCGGCGTGGTCTTCGCCGGGGACTGGGCCTCCGCCTCCTCGTCGAAGCAGCTGTCCGCCATGGGCGTTAAGGTGGTGTCCGTGCCGCAGGAGAAGAGCGTGGCCGACATCTACTCGACGATACGCCTGATAGCCGCCGAACTGGGCCGCAAGGCCGAGGGGGAGAAGCTGGTGAAGCGGCTGAAGGCCGAGCTGCCTCCGGCCCCGAAAGGGAGGCCGCTGCGCACCTATATAGAGGTGGACGCCGGCGGCTGGACCTCGGGCGGCGAGTCCTTCCTTTCCGACGCCGTGCGGCTGGCCGGCGGCGAGAACGTTTTTGGCGGCGAACGGCGCGGCTATTTCCAGGCCTCGTGGGAGCAGACCGTGCTCTTGAAGCCGGAGGCGGCCGTGCTGCTGGGCGGCAGCGCGGCCGAGTTCGGCTCCAGGCCGCTGGCCGGCGGGCTGCCGGCGGTGAAGAACGCCCGGCTGATAACCGGTCTTAACAGGGACATCTTCTCGCGGCCCGGGCCGCGGCTGTTCGGCGAGATAAGGAAGCTTTCGGCGCTGCTGCATGACAAGGAATAAACTGCTGCTCCTCGGGGCCGCGCTGGCCGCGGCCGCCATGTTCTCGCTGGCCGCCGGGCCGGCGGGGCTTTCCGACTGGGGCGTTATAACGGACCTGCGCCTGCCCCGCACGCTGGCGGCGCTCGTAGTGGGCGCCGGGCTGGGCCTCGCCGGCGCGCTTTTCCAGGGCGTGCTCAAGAACCCTCTTTCCGACCCGTACATACTGGGCACCTCGGCCGGCGCCACCGCCGCCGCCGTGGGCTGTTTCGCCGCCGGCGTGGACCGCGGCTCGCCGCTTTTCTTCATAGCCGTCTTCGCCGGGGCCTTCGGCGCAACGTTCCTTTCCTATTGGCTGGCGCGCCTGGCCGGCCGCCTCTCCGACGCGGCGCTGGTGCTGGCCGGCGTGGCCGTAAGCGCCTTCCTCTCCGCCGTGGTGATGCTGACCCTTAGCGTGGCGCGCGAGCGCTCCTTCTCCCTTTTCTATTTCGTCCTCGGCGGACTTTACTCGGCCCAGCCCGGCGTGCTGGCCTTCTGCGCCGCGCTGACCGCGGCCTGCGCCGCCGCCGCCATGGCCCGCTGGCGCGCGCTGGACGCCATGGCCATGGGCGAGGAGAAGGCCTACCACCTGGGCGCGCGGCCGGCCCGCGAACGCGTTATTTTCTTCACCCTGGCCTGCGCGGCCACGTCGGCCGCCGTGGCGCTGGGCGGCACCATAGGTTTCGTCGGACTGATGACCCCGCACATAGTGCGGCTGGCCGCCGGCCCTTCGGCGCGCGTGCTGGTACCGGCCTCGGCGGCCGGCGGCGCGGCGCTGCTGGCCGCGGCCGACGCGGCCGGGCGCTCGGTGTTCTCCCCGGCCGAGGTGCCGGCCGGGGTCATCATGGCCATAGCCGGCGCGCCTTTCTTCATGTGGCTCTTGTGGCGCCGCAGCGGGGGGGACCGGTGACCTTGCTTAAAGTCGACCGTCTTTCGTTCTCCTACGGGCCGGGGCCGCTGATAAAGGACCTTTCCTTCGAGGCCCGCCCCGGGGATCTCATCTGCGTGCTGGGGCCCAACGGCTGCGGCAAATCCACGCTGCTGAAACTGCTGACCGGTTATATGAAAGCCCAGGGCGGCTCCGTGCGCCTTTCAGGCGAGGACGCCTCGGCGGTGGCGCCGGAGCGGCTGGCCGCGCTGGCCGCCTACGTGCCGAGCGAGATCTCCACGCCTTACGATTTCACCGTGCGCGAGACCGTGCTGCTGGGGCGCATAGCGCGGCGCGGCTTCTGGCGCGGCTATTCTTCGGAGGACGCGGCCGCGGCCGACCTGGCCATGGCGGAGACCGGTACCGCCGCGCTGGCCGGACGCTCCATAGTGACCCTTTCCAGCGGCGAACGGCAGCTGGTCTTCATAGCCCAGGCCCTGGCCCAGGAGGCGAAACTCCTGCTCCTCGACGAACCCACCTCGCACCTGGACATGAAGTACAAATCCGACATCATGGCCCTGCTGGCCCGCCTGGCCGGCAAAGGTCTGGCCGTGGCCGCCGTGCTGCACGAGCCGGCCCTGGCCGCGCTGGGCTGCGGCAAGGCCCTGCTGATGGAGAAGGGGGGCGGCTACGCCTTCGGCCCCGCCGCCGAGATGCTCCGGCCCGCCCGCCTGGCCGCCGTCTACGGCCTGCCGGAGACCTCCCCGCTGCTGGCGTCCGTCCCGGTACGCCCTTAATCCTTCCGTTCTTAATTTGGTATAATTTCCCCTGTAGGGTAACGGGGGGAAGCGTAAGTTCCAGCCCTAAAAATTCGCATAGATCCGCAAGGAGATAATGATGACTTCGTCAGGGCATATAAATAAGCACAATACTTCGCCGGAGGCCGAGGCCAAGGCCTTGCCCGAGGGCTACGGCAATACCGAGGCGGCGCTGCTGCCCCGCGATCCGAACTGGATGTTCATTTACTGGGAGATCACCGAGAACTCCCGCAAGAACACCTGCAAACAGTACGGCGAGGACGTCTTCCAGAAGGGCCGCCAGGTCATACGCGTCTACGACGTCACCGGCGGCGAGGGACGCTATTTCGACATAGCCGTTATGCTGGAGGCCAAGAGCTGGTACATCAACGTGCAGGAAGCCGGCCGCGCCTACTGCTGCGAGGTGGGCCTGGTGATGCCCGACGGCAAGTTCATAGGCCTCGTCAAGACCAACACCGTCAACCTGCCAGCCGGCCGCGTCTCCGACGTGACCGACGAGAAGTGGATGGCGGTCTCCTCCGATTTCGACAAGCTGATGCAGCTGTCCGGCGTGGAGTACATAGGCAAGGGCTCCGGCGAGGTCGCCAAGTCCCTGGCCCAGCGCTGGGAGATGCTGCGCGCGGTGTTCAGCCGCGCCTCCAGCTGGGGCGTGAGCTCGATGAGCTCCCAGTCCCTGCAGAAGCCCGAGCAGAAGAAGTTCTGGCTGGTCGCCGACTGCGAACTGATACTTTACGGGGCCACCGAGCCCGACGCCTTCGTGACCGTCTCCGGCCGCAAGGTCAACCTTAATCCCGACGGCACCTTCTCCATGCGCTTCGCCCTGCCCGACGGGCTGGTGGACCTGCCTATAAAGGCCGTGTCCAAGGACGAAACGGATACCAGGGAGATAGACATAAAGGTGACCAGGGCTACTACTACCGATGGCAAATAAAGAGAAAGGCTACCTCGCTTTAGTTCTTCACGCGCACCTGCCGTTCATAAGGCACCCGGAGTACGAGGACTTCCTTGAGGAGGACTGGTTCTTCGAGGCGATGTGCGAGACGTACATCCCGCTCCTCGACATATACGAGCGGCTTACGGCGGAGGGCACGGATTTCCGCGTCACGATGTCGCTGACGCCGCCGCTGTGCAACATGATGTCCGACGACCTCCTGCGCGAGCGCTTCCGCCGCTACTACAACCTGCGGCTGGAGCTCGCCGAGAAGGAGGTAGTGCGCAACCGCAATACCGGCTTCTACGAGGTCGCCAAGATGTACGAGCGGAAGTTCCGCCGCATCCGCGAGCTCTACGAGGACTATTACCACGGCCGCATCCTCGACGGGTTCAAGAAGTTCCAGGACATGGGCAAGCTCGAGATCATCACCTGCGGCGCGACGCACGGCTTCCTGCCGCTCGAGCTCCGCAAAGAGGCCGTCCACGCCCAGATAAAACTTGCCGCCGACGACTACCGCAAGCATTTCGGCCGCGGCCCGCGCGGCATCTGGCTGGCCGAGTGCGCCTACAACCCCGGCGACGACGTCTTCCTGAAGGCGCAGGGCATACGCTTCTTCTTCCTCGAGACGCACGGCATAATATACGGCAGCCCGCGCCCGCGCTACGGCGTGTACGCCCCGGTCTACTGCCCGTCGGGCGTGGCCGCCTTCGGCCGCGACATGGAGAGCGCCCAGCAGGTGTGGAGCGCCGAGACCGGCTACCCCGGCGACCAGCGCTACCGCGAGTTCTACCGCGACCTGGGCTACGACCTGGAATACGATTACGTGAAGCCGTACCTGCACCAGGACGGCGTGCGCCGCAACATCGGCATGAAGTACCACAAGATCACCGGCAAGGTGCAGCTGAACGAGAAGGCCCCTTACAACCCCGGCGAGGCCCGCGACATGGCGGCCTCCCACGCCGGGAACTTCATGTTCAACCGCGAGCGCCAGATAGAGCACCTTAACCACTTCCTGGGCAAGAAGCCTATAGTGGTGTCGATGTACGACGCCGAGCTTTACGGCCACTGGTGGTACGAGGGCACCGACTTCCTGGAGTTCCTCTTCAAGAAGGTGCACTACGACCAGAAGACCATGAAGATGGTGACGCCGAGCGAGTACCTCTCGATGCACCCCGACAACCAGGTGGTGCAGCCCTGCATGTCGACGTGGGGCGACAAGGGCTACAACGAGGTCTGGCTCAACGGCACCAACGACTGGATGTACCGCCACATGCACAAGCAGGTGGAGCGCATGGTGGAGCTGGCCAACAGGTTCCCTAACGCCGACGGCACGCTGCGGCGCGCGCTCAACCAGTGCGGCCGCGAGCTGGTGCTCGGGATGTCCTCGGACTGGGCCTTCCTGATGACCGTGGGCACCGCGAAGAGCTACTCGACGAAGCGCTTCGTGTCGCATACGCACCGGTTCAACGGCCTCTACGAGCAGATCATGGGCAACCGCCTGGAGGAAAACTGGCTGAAGGAGCTCGAGTGGAAGGACAATATCTTCCCCGAGATGAACTACAGGGTGTTCTCCACCGAGGAGATGGAAAAGGCCGCGAGGGGCTGAACCCGCGCGGACGAAAAAAAGGCCCGGGGCGACCCGGGCCTTTTTCATGCCTTGGCGGACTTACCTGGCCGCGGCCAGCTCGTCCAGCCTGATGTTGAAGCGCTCTATGATCACGCCCGAGACGTGGTAGAGTTCCTTCATCTCCGCCGCGGCCGCCGCGTCCAGCGGGGAGGCCGCCGCCTTGGCGAACAGCTCCATCAGGAAGTTCTGCAGGTGGAAGACCAGGTCGTGCGAGCCCAGGTCCCGCGCCGCCTTCATGAGGTTCAGCAGGTTGCGCAGGTTGCCGGCGGAGGGGAAGGCCAGCGCGGTGCCGCCGGTCTTCATGGCCAGCGCGGCGGCCTTCTCCGGCGACGGGTCGAAGCCGGACTCGAGGCCCGCCGTCTTGAGGCGCGCGGCCAGGGCGGCGAGGCGCTCTATGTCCTCTGCCGCGCCGGTGCGGGCGGCGGAGGCGAACACCATTTCCGCGGCCTGCCGCGCGTAGCCCGCGGCCTGCGCGCGCAGCGGCGCCCACGAGGCCAGCGAGCGGCCCGGTATGCGCGAGAGCAGGTACAGGTAGTCGTCGAGTATCTTGAAGATGAACGAGGAGTGGCTCTGGCGCGCCGCGTCGGCAAGGAGCCAGGCGTAGAGCGTGCGGTCCTCCCAGTTCAGGTCGTCGAAGGTGACGCGCGCGGCGGCGGGGTCCTTCTCCAGGGCCGCCTTCATGGCCGCGGGCTCGCCCAGCGCGAAGATCTCCTTCAGGCGGGCCGCGCCGCCGGGGGCGGAGAAGTACATCAGCGGGAACTCGTCGCCGGAGCGCATGTAGCAGAAGGCCACCGGCGGCGCGCCGTCGGGGCCCAGTTCCATCACCTTGCCGCGCACGCACAGCGTGCCGTCGCGGCTGAAGCGCTCCTCGGCCAGCACCGGGCCGCCGGGCGCGCACGACGAGCCGTCGCCCAGCATGGCCTCGGCTATGATGAGCGCCGCGGCCTTCTGGCGGGCCAGCGTGTTCTCTCCGACGATCTTCTGGTAGATCTTCAGGCCGTTCTCGGCCTCGGCGTAGTTGGACTGCGCCATCTCTATGAGCGACAGGAAGGCGCGGTCGGCGTTCTCGAAGCCGAACTCCTTCAGGGTCTCGGCGACGCGGGCGGCGTAGCGGAGGTTCTGCACCGCCTCTATGCGCGACACGTCGGAGAAGAACCAGCCGCAGCTGGTGAACATGAACATCGCGTGCTTCTGCATCTCCAGCAGGTCGGCCGCGCGGGCGCGCTCGGCCCTGGTCAGCTGGCGGCCGGCGTGCTTCGCGAAGAAGGCGTCGGCGGTCTCCGGCGAGCGGTCCAGCACCAGCGAGATATAGTCGTTGCGGGCGTCCCAGGGCGAGCGGAAGAACTTGGCGCCCTCGGCGGCGTAGATGTCCGCCGCGGCGTCGCGCAGGCTGTTCAAGGCCGCGCGCATGGGCAGGCGCCAGTTCAGGCTGGCGTTGCCTTCGCGGCCGCAGTCGCAGCCGCCCTTCCAGCGGCGCACGCCGTGCGCGCAGCTCCAGGCGGTGCCTTCCTTGTCGGGACCGGCCTTTATCTGCACCTCGTGCTGCGGCGGATTGGCCTCGAGGAACTGCGAGTAGTTCACGGTCTGTATGCCGCGCTTCTTCAGCTCGTGCAGGAAGGCGTGGGCCAGCGTCATGTCCGAGAACTTGTGGTGGTGCCCGAAGGTCTCGCCGTCGACGGCCATGCTGACCAGCTGCGGGCCGTGGGCGCCGCGGCGGAAGCAGGACTCGACGCGGTCGGCGAAGGCGCCGGAGTCGCGGGTGAGGCCTTCGAAGGCGGCGGCCTTGGACAGCGGGCCGTCGTAGAAGAACACCGCTATGCTGCGGCCCTTGGCGCGGCTGCCGTCGGGGAGCGTGTCGTGCCAGGCGTAGGCGCGGTTGGTGTCGAAATTGCCGTGGCTGGCGTCCTCCCAGGCCTGCGCGCCTTCGGGGCGCACGCGCTCGGCCTGGTAGGGGGAAAGTATCACGTATTTCATGCCGAGGTCCACCATCAGCCGCAGCGTGTCGGCGTTGGCGGCGGTCTCGGGCAGCCACATCGCCTCCGGCTTGAAGCCGTAGCGGTGCTCGAAGTCCTTTATGCCCCACAGCGCCTGCGTCAGCTGGTCCTGGAAGGAGGCCAGCGGCATGATCATATGGTTATAGCCCTGCGCTATGGCGTTGGAGTGGCCGGTGAGCCGCCGCGACTCGCGGGCGGCCTCCACGACCTTGGCGTAATAGAAAGGGTAATGCTTCTCGAGCCACGAGAACAGCGTGGGCCCGAAGTTGAAGTTCATGTGCAGGTAATTGTTGGCGAGCTCAAGCACGCGGCCGTTGGAATCGTTGACGCGGGCGCAGGCGTTGGGCAGGTAGCACTCGCGGGCTATGCGGGAGTTCCAGTCGTGGAACGGCCAGGCGGTGGGCTGCGGGTCTATCTTGCCGGTCCACGGGTTCTCCCGCGGCGGCTGGTAGAAATGGGCGTGCAGCGTGAAAAATTTGTTGTGCGCGGCGTGGTGCTTTTCCATACCATTAATTATATTCATTTCCCGCCGCCGAAAACAGGCCGAAGGTCAACGCGTGCCGGCCTTTTTTAAATTATCCGCGGGAGGGCGGTCAGGCTTGAGGGCGGGCGAGGAGGAGCAGGCGCGAGAGCTCGGCGTCGCAGGCCGCCGGGTCCGCCAGTTTAAGCATGGTTACCGGCCGGCTGGCGACGAAAGCCGCCAGGAAGGCGTTCTTCGCGGCCTTGTAGCAGGGGCCGGAGACGGCGTCCAGCAGCAGGCGGAAATTGGTGAGGCTGGAATGGGTGCGCGGGCCGAGGCCGGAGAAGTCCAGCTCTTCCGGCGTCAGCAGCAGCCTCAGGCCGCCGCCGGCTATGATGTCGGCGCGGAAGAAGGTCTCCTTCCTCTGCGCCGGCCTCGGGCGCGGCGCCAGGCCGGCCAGTTCGGCTATCGTGGCGAAAAGCCCGGCCTTGAGGCCGTCCAGGTCGGCCGGCGGCACCGGCGCGTCGTAGGCCGCCGCCGTGAAGACGCTCACGCTCTCGAAATGTATGAAGGTCACGCCGCCGCCGGCCGTAACCTCGAAGCCCGTACCTTTCGGCGTAACCTTGGCGGGTCTTATAGGGGCCGGAGGCTCGGGGATGTCCTCCTCGGCGCAGAGCATAACGGGGAAGCCTGCGGCCCCGGCGGCTGCGGCCAGTTCGCGCGCGCCGGCCAGGTCAAGGCCGCGGCCCAGGAAGCCGGGCTGGCGCCGGAGGTGTTCCCTGGCCTTGTCGCGGCTGAGGCCGCGGGCCATGAGCAGGCCTTCCGCCGCCAGCGGCGGGGAGGCCGGGTCCTTTATGATGATAGCGAAGCCGCTCACCTTTTTTTGGAGGACATTATGTCCAGTATGATCCGGTCCACCTTGTCCATGCCTGAGCTGGAGATGCGGGCTATGTTCTTTATGGTGTCTTCGGCGCTGCGGCCTATGAAGCCCTCCGTCTCGGTGATGCCCTCGCCGTGCGAGGCCATCCAGGCGGCGCGTATGGCGGAATCGGCCGACGAGGCAACCTTCAGCGCGCAGCCGCTCTTGGCGCCGTCGCAGAGCATGCCGCCGATGTCGCTGATGACCGTGTTGACGGCGAGCGCGGTCTTCTTCGGGTCTGCCCCGCCGCGCTGCCACACCACGGCCACCGAGGCGCCCACGCCGGCGGCCACCGCGCAGCCGCAGATGGGCGCTAGTTCGCCGGTGAAGACCTTTATGTAGGAATTGACGAGGTGCGAAAGGGCTATGCTTTTGAGTATGCGCTTCTCCGGCACGCCGAAGGCCTTGCCGACGAGCCACGGCACCAGCACCGCCACAACGCCCTGGTTGCCGCTCTCGCCGCTGGACATCACCGGTACGGGCACGCCGGCCATGCGGGCGTCGGTGGCCGCGGCGGTGGTGAGCTTGGCCGTGGAAAGTATGTCCTTCTTCAGGTAGCCTTTCTTTATGAGGTCCTGCACGTAGAAGCCGACCTTCTTGAGCCGCAGGCCCTGCTGCGCGGCGGCGAGGTTCATCTCCACGCCCTGCTTTATGTACGCCAGCTGTTCCGGCGTGACGCGCTCGGCCTCGCGGAAAAGGTCCTTCAGCGTGGCCTTCCTGAGGGCTTCCTTGTAAGGCGGGCGGGGCTGTTTCCCGGAGCAGCCTGTCTTAACGATGATCTTGGCATTGTGCCTGAGCAGCGAGACCTGCTTGTGGCTGCCCTCCAGCACGCAGACGGCGCTGTCGCGGCCGGCCTTCACTTCGGCGGCTATGTATATGCCGCGCTTCTTGTAGTCGATGAGTATGCGGGCGCGGCCGGAGCCCACGAGGGCGGCGGCTTCCTTGAGCCGGGCGGGGGGAAGGCCTTTGAAGAGCTCGGCGCCGAGCTCGGGTTTGCGTACCACCGAGCCTATGGCGGCGGCGAGCAGGTTGCCTTTCTCGCCGCGGGTGTTGGGGATGGCCACGGCGAGGCCGTTCTTGTAGGTGCCGGGGTCCGTGGTGACCGTTACCGACGTGGTGCGGCCCTTCAGCAGGTTTGCGGCCGTGGCCGCGGCGAAGGCCACTGCCACCGGCTCGGTACAGCCCATCGCCGGGTAAACCTCGTGTTTCAGCACTTCTTCGATCAAATTTTTCATGATGTGTTCTGTAATGCCAGTCTGGGCCCATGGCGGCCGGAACGCAAAACACGGCGTCGCGAACACCGTTCGCGCGCCTCGTCACTCGGCCTCGTCGCTTACGCAAGCCTCGGCCTCCGTGACGGTTTTGCTAACCCGGCCGCCACGGGCCTTGGCCTGACTATATTATAGTCAAAACGCGAGGCTTTTGCGGCGGGTCCAGGCGGCGAGCAGCGCCGCCGCGGCCAGCGAGCAGGCCGCCCCGGCGATGAAAGGCGCCGCCGGCGACACCTTGTCCCAGAGCAGGCCGGCCATGGCGCTGGCCCCGAAAGCCACGAAGCCCAGCGTGCCCTGGAACCAGCCCATCGCCGTGGCGCGGTTGGAGCCCGAGCTCAGGTGGGCGATGACGGCCTTGGCTATGCCCTCGCTGAAAGCCCCGTAGAAGCCGTAGAGCGCGAACAGCACCCACACATGCCAGCCGCGGCTGGCCAGAGCGAAGCCGGCGTAGACGCAGGCGAAGACCAGCAGGCCGAACACCATGGTCCGCACCTTGCCCAGCCTGTCGGAGATCCAGCCCGCCGGCGCGGCCAGCGAGGCATATACCAGGTTGTAGCCGGTATAGGCCAGTATCACGTGGCTGAGCGTGAAGCCCATGCTTTTCGCCTTCATGATAAGGAAGACGTCGCTCGAGTTGCCTATGGCGAACACGGCGTACATCGCCGTGAAGGTCTTGAAGTCGCGGCTCATCGGCTCGGCGGCGGCGCCGGCCGCGGCGGGGGAGGCGGCGGCGTGCTCCTTGACCAGCCATACCAGCACGCCCACGCCGAAGAGCGCCGGCACGAAGGCGGTCATGAAGATAAGCTTGTAGTTCGGCGCGGCCGGCTTCATGAACTCTATCATTGCCAGCGCGGCCAGCGGGCCCAGCGCCGCGCCCAGCGTGTCCATGGCGCGGTGGAAGCCGAAGGCTTTGCCCCAGTGCGCCTTGTCCGTCGACGAGGCTATCAGCGCGTCGCGCGCCGACGTGCGCAGGCCTTTGCCGACGCGGTCTATGAAGCGGGAGAACAGCACGAAGTGCCAGCTGGCGGCCAGCGCCAGCACCGGCTTGGAGATCGCCGAGAGCGAGTAGCCGGCCACGACGAAGGGCTTGCGCCGCCCAGCCATGTCCGAAAGGCGGCCGCCCAGTATCTTCATGAAACTGGCGGTGGCCTCCGCCACGCCCTCTATAAGCCCCACCACCTGCATCGGCGCGCCCAGCACCGACGTGAGGAAGACCGGCACCACGGGGTAGAGCATTTCGCTGGAGATGTCGGTAAGTCCGCTCACCACGCCGAGCAATGTCACGTTGCGCGTCAGCCCGGCCTTCATGTCCTTGAAAAAGCTCATATTCACCTCGTCATATCGCCGATACAAGCAGGTTGGTCAGCGCCGCGAACAGCAGGGCCGCCGCGAAATTCATAGCGAAGACCTTGGCGGCGTCGCGGGCGCCCAGCTCGCGCAGGGTTACCATGAAGCCGCCGAGGCAGGGCAGGTACAGCGAAAGGAAGACGCTGGCCGTCACTATGGCGCCGGGCCCGAGGCCGAACGGGGCCAGCATGGCTATGGAGACGTCCTTGCGGAGGAAACCGAGCGTCATCACCGACACCGTATCCGGCGGCAGGCCCAAGAGGCCTTTCACCGCCGGGGCGAAGACGGCCGAGACCGCCCGCAGCACGCCGGCCATTTCCATCAGGTTCACTATCAGCACGCCGGCGGCTATCAGCGGCACGGCCTCGGTGAGGAAGTCCTTTATGCGGAAGAAGAGCTTCTTGGCGAGTATGGGCGCGCAGGGCGTCTGGTAAGGGGGGACCTCGACGAAAAGTTCGGGGGTCTCTTCCTTTATGAGGCGGCCCAGCGCGGCGGAACTGGCTATGCCGGCGGCGGCTATGATGGCGAATACCGCCAGCGTGTACCTGGCCGGGTAGGGCGCGAGCAGGCTGAAGATCATCGCCGTCTGCGGCATGCACGGGGCGAGGCCCAGCGTCAGGGCCGCGGCTATCACGCGCTCGCGGCGGGTCTCCAGCACGCGGGTGGCCAGTATGGCCGGCACCTTGCAGCCCAGGCCGAGCATCAGCGGTATCGTCCCGTAGCCGTGCAGACCCAGCTTGTGCATGGCGTCGTCCAAGAGTATCGCGAGGCGCGGCAGGTAGCCTATGTCCTCCAGCACGCCGAGCGCGGCGTAGAAGGAGACTATATAGGGCAGCACCGTGACGAAAGGAATGTAGAGTCCCGTGGTCAGCAGGCCGAAGGATTTCATGGGCTCCGGAGTGAGGCCCAGCAGCAGCACCTTGAGAAAACTCCCGTCGGCCAGGCCGGAGAGCGCGCCGGTTATGAACGGCATCCACAGGCTGTTGAAGAGCGGGTCCAGCGCGTGGTTTATCAGCCCTTCCCCGACGAGGCGTATGGCCCAGAACGCGGCGGCCAGGACGACGGCGGCGAAAGGCAGGCCGGTGGACGGGCGGGAGGTCATGTCCTCCAGCCGCTCCAGCAGCGTGGCGTGCTTGTGGCTTATGCGCTGGCATTCCGCCGATATGCGGCCGATCAGTTTCCATTTCTCGTCGGGCGAGGCCGGCGCCGGGGCCGGGGCCGGCAGGACGCCGGCGTTGAAATCCTCCACCGCCTTCTTGAGCCCGGCGAGGCCCTCGCCGGTGGTGGCCACGAAGGGGATGACGCGCACGCCCAGTTTGGCCTCAAGCGCGGCCGCGTCTATCTCCACGCCGCGGCGGCGGGCTATGTCCCATTTGTTGAGCAGCAGCACCATCGGCGTGCCGAGGCCGGCCAGTTCCAGCGTGTAGAAGAGGTTGCGCTCCAGGTTGGTGGCGTCCACCACGTTCAGTATCAGCGCCTTGTCCTCCTCCGCCAGTATGCCGCGGGCCACTTCCTCCGCCTTGTTGGTGGGCTCGTGGCTGTAGGCTCCGGGCACGTCCACCACGGAGAAACGCTCGCCGGCCAGTATGGTCCAGCCGGTGGTGTAGCCTACCGTGGTGCCGGGGTAGTTTGAGGAGATAACGTCGAGGCCGGTGAGGCGGGAGAAGACCACGCTCTTGCCCACGTTGGGATTTCCGGCCAGCAGTAGCCGGCGCGAACGCACCTTTACCGTCACGTCGGCGGCCATGCCGCGGCCCAGGGCAAGGCGGGTGCCTATGACCTCGACTATCACGGGGCCGCCGGCTTTCTCCGGCGAGCGTTTTACGATCTGGCGGCCTGGGTATATGCCCATGGCCTTTAGCCTGGAGGCCAGCTGGGCGCCGCGCACTTCGGCGACATAGCCGGTCTCGCCTTCGCGCATGGACAGCAGGGTTATGACGGGGGCCGGTTTCATACGGCGGCCTCCCTGTTGATGGCCTTGCGCAGGGCGGCCAGTTCCGCCGAGCGGCGGGGGGACCTTAAATGGGCCGCCAGCGCCTGTACGCGGGCCAGCGCGCCGCGGCTCAGCGCGTGCTCGGCGCGGCAGGCGTCGGTCTCGGCTTGCGCCTCGTCCATGCCGAGAATGTCCATGAAGAAATCCTTCAGCAGGCAGTGGCGGCCGGTTATCTCGGCGCCGGCCTTTAGCCCGGCGGGGGTGAGCTTTATATAGCCGTAGGGTTCCTGCTCCAGCAGGCCGCGCGCGGCCAGCTGCTTTACCGCCGATGAGACCGAGGGCTTGGAGACCTTGAGCCGCTCGCTTATGCGGGTCGCGCGGACGAAACCTTCGGCGCGGCTCAGTTCGTAGGCCGCTTCGAGATAATCCTCAAGGCTCTGTGAAAGGGCGTTCATGGTCTCTCCGTGTTAGTGCCGGCTAATAAAGTTAGCCTGCTATAACTTTATCAAATCCGCGCTAAAAAAGCAAGCGGCGCCCTGTGGGGGGCGCCGCCTGCGCAAGGACCGGGGCGGGGGTCAGCCCGCGCAGCCGCCGCGGAAGCACGGCATGTTTATGAGCGTCGGCACCTGCTGCCACAGCAGGTAGAGCGCGGCCAGGCAGGCCAGCGTAAGCACCGGCAGGACTATCCAGCTGAAGACGGGGTGGGCCGTCACGAATTCCCGGTAGCCGTTCACCAGCGAAACTATCAGTCTTTTTATCATCGCGCCTCCGTCATTCCTTAGCCGCGTTCAGGGGCTCCGTGAGGTTGCGGTGTATCACCGTCAGGTCCTTGTCCCCGTAGCCGCTATTATACGACCTTTCCATCAGTCCCGCCACCGCCTGTGTTACCGGCAGTTCCAGGCCCTTGGCCCTGGCCTCGCTCAGCATGAAGCGGGCGTCCTTGAGCATGTGCTTGAGGGGGAAGGCCGGCGGGTAGTCCTTGTTGACCAGGTTGTTCCTCTTAAGCGCGAAGTAGCCGCAGTTCATCGCCGGGTTCTCGGCGAGCGTGGTGAAGACCAGCGCCGGGTCAACGCCCTGCGCCTCGGCTAGGGCCGCGCCCTCGGCCACGGCCGTGGTCATATGGGCCAGCACCAGGTTGACGCAGAGCTTCAGCGCGGTGCCGGCCGGCGGCTGGCCGGCGTGTATCACCGCGCGGCCCATGGCCTTCAGCACCGGGTCCAGCTTCTTCACCACGGCCTCGTCGCCGCCGGCGAGCAGCACCAGCTGGCCGCTCTCGGCGGCCGGCTTGGAACCGGAGACCGGGCAGTCCAGGAAGTTCACGCCGGCCACGCGGCACTTGGCGGCGAGGGCCTTGGTGTACTCGCAGGACACCGTGCTCATGTTTATAAGGGTGTTGCCGCCGGAGAAGGCGCCCAGCACGCCCTCGGGGCCTTCCAGCACGGCGTCCATCGCCGCCGGGTCCGAGACCATGGTTATCACGGTGTCGGACAGCTTGGCGAGCGCGCGCGGCGTGGAGGCCACCTCGCAGCCCATGTCGGCGAACTCGGTGGTGCGCTGGCGGGTGCGGTTGTACACCGACACCTGGAAGCCGGCCTTCACCAGGTTCAGCGCCATCGCGCGGCCCATGATGCCGAGGCCTATGAATCCTATACGGGGGGGAATGCTCATATGATCTCCTTGAGTTCTTCCTTGGTAAGTTCTCTCCAGGCGCCGGGCGCGAGGCCTTCGGTGCTGAGCGGGCCTATGGCCCGGCGCACGAGGCGCAGCACCGGGAAACCGACGGCCGCCAGCATGCGGCGCACCTGGCGGTTGCGGCCTTCCTTCAGCTTTATCTTTGCCCACGAGGTGGGAACGGTCTTGCGGTAGCGTATGGGCGGGACGCGCGGCGGCAGGCCGGGGTCCGCGAGGCGCTCCGCCCCGCAGGGCAGCGTGGGGCCGTCGTTGAGCGTTATGCCGGGGCGCAGCCGGGCCAGCGCTTCCTCGGTGATCTCGCGTTCCACCTGCGCCCAGTAGGTCTTGGCCATCTTGTGGCGCGGGTCCGCCACGCGGGCCTGCAGCGAGCCGTCCGACGTCAGCAGCAGCAGTCCTTCGCTGTCGTGGTCCAGCCTGCCCGCGGGGTAGACGCCCTTGGGCAGGCCGAACTCCGCCAGCGACGGGTGGCCGTGCTCCGGCGTGAACTGCGACAGCACCCCGTAGGGCTTGTTGAAGATGATGGTCGGCATGTTATAAGCGCTTCCTAAATGTTATTATATTTTATCATGAGCTATTCCTTCATCGATAAGCAGAAAGATTTCAACGACCTCTGTTCGTCGCTGGCGGGGCACGACTACATCTCCATAGACACCGAGTCGAACAGCCTTTACGCCTACAAGGAAAAGTTCTGCCTGCTGCAGCTCTCCGCCGAGAACATGAACGCCGTCGTGGACGTGCTGGCGGTGGACATGAAGCCGCTGCTCAAGATCTTCGCCGACCCGAAGGTGGAGAAGATCTTCCACTCCGCCGATTCCGACATACGCGTGCTGAAAGGGGCGATGCCCTGCACCTTCGTGAACATCTTCGACGTGATGGTGGCCGCGAAGTACCTGGGCATCATAAAGTGCGGCCTGGACAGCATGGTGCACGAGTTCTTCCATATCGAGCTCAACAAGAAGTACCAGAAGGCCGACTGGGGCCGCCGCCCGCTGACGAAGGAGATGCTGGACTACGCCGCCGGCGACACCGTCTACCTGAAGAAGCTGCGCGATATCCTGGGCGCTGAGCTCGAGAAGAAGGGCAAGCTGAACGAGGCCATGGCCCAGTTCGCGCAGATCTGCAAGATAGAGCCGACGCCGATGCGCTTCGACGAGAGCGGCTTCCTGACGATGAAGGGCGCCCGCCAGCTCAACGGCCGCGGGCTGGCGGTGCTGCGCGAGCTGTACCTGGCGCGCGAGGTGGCGGCGATAAAGAAGAACACCCCGTCGTTCAAGGTGATAAGCCCGGACCTGATGCTGCGTCTTTCGGTGGCGCCGCGCGAGGGCCTGCGGAACCTTTCCATTTTCAAGGGCGTCAGCTCGTACGTGCTGGCCAACCACGGCCCGTGGATACGCGAGGCCCTGCAGAAGGGCCTGAAGGCGCCGGAGTACCACGTGCCCCGGCGTGAGATCTCGCGCGAGAAGCGCGCTTATTTCGAGACGGTGAAGAACCGCTTCAAGGCGCTGAGGCTCTGGCGCAAAGAGGCCGCCGCCAGGCGGAACATGCTGCCGGAGGCCATCCTGGGCAACGACGTTCTGGAGCGCGTGGCGCTCTCGCAGCCGCGTTCCGTCGAGGACCTGCAGGCCATAAAGGGCCTCGGGGCCGAGAAGGCCTCCCTCTACGGCGCCGAGCTCCTCGAATTCTTCAAGAAGCACCTGAACACAAAAGCCAA
>CALMZU010000012.1 GCA_937870775.1 uncultured Elusimicrobia bacterium | reverse complement strand
CGGCCACGCCTTCTTCCTCGCGGATGAGGCCGAGCAGGATGTGCTCGGTGCCGATATAGGAGTGGCTCATGTGCTGGGCTTCCTCGACGGCGTATTCCAGCACCTTCTTGGCGCGGGGCGTGAAAGGTATCTCGCCCAGCAGCATCATGTTGTCGCCGGTGCCGACGATCTTCTCGATCTCGGCCCTGACCTTGCGCAGGTCTATGCCGAGGTTCTGGAAG
Organism: uncultured Elusimicrobia bacterium; assembly: GCA_937870775.1. Classification (GTDB taxonomy): domain Bacteria; phylum Elusimicrobiota; class Elusimicrobia; order Elusimicrobiales; family UBA9959; genus UBA9959. The sequence goes on along the minus strand of CALMZU010000012.1, from coordinate 13,462 downwards.
ACCTGGCTGGCCACGCCCTCGGAGAGGGCTATAAGGCCGAGCAGGATGTGCTCGGTGCCAACGTAATCGTGATTAAGGCGTTTGGCCTCTTCCTGGGCGATGAGTATAACGCGCTGAGCCCTGTCGGTGAACCTGGTTCCCATGGTAAGTCCTCCAGTAGTACGAGCCGAAAAAATCCGTAATTAAAAGACGGCAGAACGCGGCGCCGCGAAGCGCCGGACTAACATTATGCCATTTAAGGGGCCCTCTTTCCAAGAAGGCATAATATAATTATAAAAGGCGGCCCTCTATCCCTTTATCCGCACCTTCACCCTGAAACCTTCGACGGCGGAAACCTCCACCTCGGCGCCGGCCGGGATGTCGCCGGAAACGCTCTCAGCGTCCCACAGTTCCCCCTCCACCAGCACCTTGCCCTTGGGGGCCAGAGCGGTCTTCGCGAGGCCGCGCTTGTCCTTAAGGCTCTCTATGCCCGTCACCACCTTGCGCAGCTGCGCCCTGGCCACCATCCAGGCCAGCGCCGCCACCACCGCTATCATGCCTACTATCGTGGATATGACCATGTCCATAGATACGGATATTCCTCCAAGCGAAGGCTGGTCGAACAGCATCAGCGCGCCGAGCAGCATCGAGACCGCGCCGCCCACCGTCAGCAGGCCGTAACTGACCACCTTGATCTCGGCTATGAAGAAAACGAAGCCGAGCAGTATCAGCGCCAGACCGGCGAAATTGGCGGAGAGGGTCTGGAAGGAATAGAAGGCCGTGACCAGCGAGATGGCCCCGACGACGCCGGGCAGGATCAGGCCGGGATTGTAGAGTTCTATGAAGAGACCGGCCGCGCCGAGGCTCATCAGTATCATCGCGATATTGGGGTCCGTCACGGCGGCCAGGAACTTCTGGCGGCCGCTCTGCCGGTGATAGGCCACGGAGGCCCCGGCGGTGCGCAGCGCGCCGAACTCGCCGGCCCTGCGGCCGTCGGCCTTGGCCAGGAAATCGGTTATGTCGGAGGCGACGAAGTCGGCCACGCCGGCCTTAACGGCCTCCGAAGCCGGGATGGACACGCTCTTGGTCACGGCGTTGGCGGCCCACTCGACGTTGCGGCCGGTCTTCTGCGCTATGGAGCGCATGTAGGCCGAGGCGTCGTTCAAGACCTTGTCCTCCATCGGGTCCTTCTTCTTCTCGTCCTTGCCGCCGAGGCCGATAGGGGAATTGCCGAGCATCACCGGGTGCGCCGCGCCTATGTTCGTCCCGGGCGCCATGCCTACCAGCGGCGAGGCCATGGCTATGAACACGCCGGCCGAGGCCGCCCGCGCGCCCTGCGGGGAGACATAGACGGCCACAGGCTTCTTCGAGGCCAGCATCTTCTTAATTATCTCCCTCATCGAGGTGTCGAGGCCGCCGGGGGTATCCAGCGCGATAACGAGCAGGTCGGAGCCGCCGGGGCCGTTGAGGGCGTCCACCGCGCCGCCTATGAACTCGGCGGCGGCCGGGGTTATGACGCCCGAATACGGGGCTACGGTCACGGCGCGCACCTCGTAGACGGGCGCGGCGGCCTGCTTCTTAGCCGGGGCGGAGGAGGACGGGACGGCGGCCAGCAGCAGCGCCAGGAGCATGGTTATTCTCATATTTTTTTACCTCGGCTACCATTATACAATTGCGGCGGGGCGCAAAAAAGCCGCCGGGGGCGCCGGCGGCTCAAGGGACGCGCGAAGACGGTTCAGGCCGCCAGCGCCGTCTCCACGGCCTTCATGAAATCCTCCACCCGGAAGGGCTTCTCGAAATAGCCGGCCACTTCGGGACAGCGGTCGCGGCCGGGGGCGGAAGGGTAGCCGGTCACCAGCAGGCTGCGCGGACCGCGCGGGCCCTTCTTCCTCTTCTTTTTGTTGAACAGGGACACCAGCTCCGTGCCTATCCCGTCATCGAACATGAAATCGGTTATCAGAAGGTCGTAGTCGCGGGCGGCTATCATCCCGGCGGCCTCGGAATACGAGGAGGCCATCGAAATGTCGTAGCCGCGCCCGCTGAACATCCTGGAATAGAGGATGCGCATCGGCGCGTCGTCGTCGGCTATCAGTATCTTTGCTGGCATGCCTTTCCTTTTCTACACCGACATGCCCTCACCCGCTATAGCCCCCCGGCTATGTGATAAGTATACCATCGGCCGCGCGGCCCAGGAAGGTCCCGCGGGCCCAGCCGGGCGCGGTTTTTTGGCCCACCCGGCACTGGGCCTAGCGGCCCAGCGGCGGCCAGACCCCGGCCCTGTCCCCGTCGAGGAGGCACAGGTGCAGGCCGCCGCGCCGCCCCTCGAGCGCCAGCCCCGCCAGCTCCGAGAGCGCGGCGTCACCGGCCGGTATACCGGGCCCGGGCAGGCCGGCCACCAGCACCAGCCCGCCTCCGGCCTGGCCGGCGCGCTTCATCTCGGCCGCCACCTGCGGCCGCTTCCGGTCGTACTTCAGCCCGGCGAAGGCGGCGGCTCCGGCGCCGGAGAAGGCGTCCTCCCCGACGCAGCATACCTCGAAGAAATATTCGCGCCCGCCGAGGCGCCCGGCCAGGTCGGCGGTCTTGCCGCGGCGGCGCTCCAGCAGCCTGAGGCCGGTAAAGCCTCGCCCGGCCAGCCAGCGCAGCGCGGCCAGTTCCGCCAGCGCGGCGCCCAGCCGCTCCGGCGCGCGGTTGGCCGCCTCGAAACCGGTGACGAAGAGCACATCGTCCTCGGGCGAACCTATGGCCGACGCGGCGTCCTTCAGCAGGGCCTTCAGCCCGCCCAGGAAAGCCGCCGGGGAGCGCCGCAGCGCCCGCTTCACCGGCGAACCGGCGCGGGAGCACGCGGCGGCCCGCAGGCAGTCCCGCACGGCCGGCGGCAGGCCGGCCGCGTCCACGAGGCGCAGCAGCGAGGCCCTATCCACGCAGCAGCTCCATGAGCAGCAGCGCGTTGAGGGCGGTCACCGCCAGGCCTATCGCGGCCAGCACCGTAATTGTGAACGGCCCGTTGGCGTACTTGCCCATCACCTTCTTCGACGAAGTGAGCCAGAACTGCAGGCCTATGGTGACCGGCAGCTGCACGCTGAGCGCGGCCTGGGACAGGACCAGCGCGCGGAAGGGGTTGGAGACGAAGAGCGCGGCCAGCAGCGCGCCGCCCAGCGACAGCAGCACGCCCAGGCGGCTGTGGCTGTCCTTCAGGTCCAGCGGCTCGCCGTACATGCCGGCCATTATGGAGCCGCCGGCCATGCCCGACGTCACGCTGGACGAGACGCCGGACAGGAACAGCGCCAGCGCGAACACCAGCCCGGCCGCGCGGCCGAGCAGCGGTTCGAGCATCTCCTTGGCCTGCGGCAGTTCCCCGACGTGAACCCCGGCGGCGTAGAAGGTGGCGGCGGCCATGATGATCATCGCGCTGTTTATAGCCCAGCCGGCCAGCATGGACAGCAGCGTGTCGGCGAACTCGTAGCGCAGCTGGCGGCGTATCACCCCGTCGTCCTCGAGGTCCCAGCGGCGGCTCTGTATGATCTCGGAATGGAGGAAGATGTTGTGCGGCATCACCACCGCGCCCAGCACGCTCATCACGACGAGCATGGAGCCCGGCGGCAGCGAAGGGGTCACCCAGCCCGCCGCGGCGGCGCGCCAGTCCACCGGGGCCAGCCACAGCTCGTAGACGAACGACAGGCCGATGAGAGAGACGAAGCCTATGATCCATTTCTCGAGCCGGCGGTAATTATTGGAGAGCAGCAGCCAGGCCACCAGCGCGGTCACCAGCGCGGCCCCGGCCTTGAGCGGCAGGCCGGTAAGCATCTGCAGGGCCAGCGCGCCGCCCACTATCTCGGCGAGCGAGGTGGAGACGGAGGCCGCCATGGCGGACCAGAGCGCCGCCCGCGAGGCGGCGCGCGGCAGGTGCAGGCGCGCGGCCTCGCTGAGGCAGAGGCCGGTGGCTATGCCGAGGTGGGCGGCGTTGTGCTGCAGGGCTATCAGCATCAGCGTGGAGAGCGTCACCATCCACAGCAGCGCGTAGCCGTGCCCGGAGCCGGCGGCCAGGTTGGAGGCCCAGTTGCCCGGGTCTATGAAGCCCACGGTGACCATGAGGCCGGGCCCGATATATTTCAGGATCTCGAGGCCGCCGAGCGACGGCCGGTGCACGCGGCAGCGAAGATCGGCCAGGAACTCCGGCAGCAGCCGGAATACGGCGCGGCCCGGGGGACAATGTCCGCCCGGGCCGCCGCGCTGGTGCTCGGCGCCGTTCACTCACACCCCGCTCTTGAGCTTCTCGGCGTAGGAGACGTGGAACTTCTTCATCTTCTCGACGAGCGCGGTGATGTCCTCGCGCGGAGGCAGGAACGTGGTGCGGAAATGCAGCGTTCCCGGCTGCTGGCCGAAGCCGGAACCGGGCACCACGCAGATGCCGGTCTCCTCGAGCAGGCGCAGGCAGTACTTGTTGTCGCGGGCGGCCTCGTACTTAAGGCGCTCGTCGGGCGGCATCGCGGCGGGGTCGGTGCCCTTCGGGTGCGGCAGGTCGAAGCGCACGAAGGCGTACATCGCGCCCTCGGGGATATGCGTGTGCATGCCCTCTATCTCGTTCAAGCCGCGGCCCAGTATCTCGGCCTTGGCCTTCAGGTCGTCGAGGATGGCGCCGCGCTCCTTCGCGTAAAGTTCGTAGCTCTCGTCGCCGGGCTTCGGCGGTTCCACCATCAGGTAGGTCACGATCTGGCCGTCGGTGTTGGAACAGAGGCCGATCGACTGCAGCTTTATCATCTCGGCGTACACGTCGTCCGACATGTTGCGGATCTCGAGGTAGCCGCCGCGGTGGCCGCACTCGCCGAGAAAGCCCTTGGACACGGAATGGAAACTGAACAGCGTCACATCCTTCTCGCCGAGCTCGTGCATCACCTTCGCGAACGAGGTGAACTCGAGGCCCTGGCCGTAGACGTTCTCCTGGTACACCTCGTCGGCGAGTATCGCGAGGCCGTGCTTCCTGGCGAAGCGTATGACCATGCCGATGTTCTTCCTGGAGAGCACCGCGCCGGTGGGGTTGCCGGGGTTTATCACGGCTATGGCCACGGTGTTAACGCCGTTCTTCTTCGCGGCCTCTATGCTGCGCTCCAGCTCGGCCTCGTTGAGCTCCCAGCGGTTCCTCTCGTCGAGAAAGTAGTTCACCTGCTGCGCGCCGTAGAGGGCCAGCGTGGCGCTGTAGAGCGGGTACTGCGGTATCGGGATCATCACGCCGTCGTTGGGCTTGTTCAGCAGCAGCGTCAGCGCCGACTGCACGCCCTTGGAGGCGCCGTCGGTGAGCAGTATCCTGTTGGGGTCGGCCGGCATGCCGTCGCGGCGCTGTATGAACTCGGCCACGGCCTTGCGTATGAAGGGCATGCCCGCGCTGTGCGTGTAGGCGCCGGTGCCGGTGGGGTTCTTCTCCAGTATCATGCGGGCGCGCTTCACGGCGTCGGCGGGGAAGAGCTTCGCGGTCTCCGGCGCGTCGAGCAGGGCCGGGTATTCCACCAGGCTCAGCACCTGGCGCAGGAAGGTGAGCGGGCGCTGCTTCAGGGCCTGGGGGTTGCCTATGTTGCAGTAAATGACCTTCTTGCCCTGGGTCTCCAGTTCGTGGGCGCGTATCACTATCTTGCCGCGCACCGCGTAATGGGCTTTCATCAGTTTGGAATTCACATCGGAGAGTTTGACCATAATCCAAATTATATATAAAAACCGTCAGGGCTTGGCCGCCGGCCCCGGGTACACCAGCGCCGCGGCGTCGAAGCCGAGCTCCGCGGCGCGGGCGGCCAGCCGCTCCTTCACCGCTGCCGGCAGGTCCGGCGTGCGGGCGAGTATCCACAGGTAGGACCTGTTCGGCCCGCAGACCAGCGAATAGGAATAGCCCTCGCGGTCCAACTCCACGATATTGTAGCCCCCGTAGAAAGGCCGGAAGAACGAGACCTTCAGACGGCCCACGTCGCGCGGGCCGGTAAAATATGCCCGGCCCCGGACCTCCTTCCATTTGCCGGAAGCCGCGTCGTAGCCGCGGTTGACCACGTCCAGCCCGCCGTCGGAGCGCGCGGAATATTCCGCCGTCACGCCGGTAAGCCCCCGCTCGAAAGAATGGTCCAGGCGCGCGATCTCGTGCCAGACGCCGAGGTAGCGTTCGGCCTCGAAGCCTGCTACCGGGGTCACGCCTTCGGGGATCCCGGCGCAGCCGGCCAGAAGGACCAGCAGCGGCGCTATCAGTTTTTTCATATCACCCCCGCCGGCGGCCTATGCCGCCGGTCCCTGCAGTTTTTCGGCCAGTATCCTGACCTGCGTCTCCAGCGCGGCCACCCGGGCCTCCAGCGCCGCGAGGGCGTCGGGCTGCGGCGCCGCCGCGGGCGCCTGCGGCTGTACGGCGGCGGGAGCGGCAGGAACGCCGGAGAAAAGGTGGCAGTAGCGGCCTTCCTTCTGGCCGGGCTGGCGCGGCGCGCGGCCCACCATCGGCTCCGGGGCGGCGGCGAGGCTCTGCAGCAGCCCCTCCACCTCGGCGGTGGAGGCGAACTCGCAGAGCCGGTCGGCGCGGCCCTTGATCTCGCCGGCGGTCTGCGGCCCGCGCAGCAGCAGCAGGGTCATGATGCCTATGACCTTGGGGTCGTCGGTGGCGAAAAGCCGGCCGGCGTCGTGCCTGAACTTGGGCACGCGGTCGCCGGGGGCCTGCACGCGCTCGGCCAGGCCCTTTTCCACCAGGCCCTGCACCGCGCGGCCGAGGCTCTCGGCGTCCAGCTGCATCACCGGCTCGCGGCTGCTCTTCTGGTTGCAGGCCGACATCAGCGAGTTGAAGGTAAGCGGGTACTGCTCCCGCGTGGTAAGCGACTTCTCGACCAGCGACCCGAGCGCCCTGGCCTCGGCGGCGTCCAGTTGCATCAGCATGCGGCCTCCTAGCGCTGCGGCTTCACGGCGAGGCGCTCGTCGTAGGCGTCCACGCTGTAGATATTGGCGAGGGCCAGGCGCTCCGGGCGCGGCCCCGTCTCCTGCGCGGACTGGTACGGCGTCAGCGCCGACAGGTCCGAGCCTTTCGCCCCGACGTTGATCAGGGTTATGACCTGGTTGCCTTCGGGTATGCCGAGGGCTTTGCGCACGGCCTCGTTGTCGAAGCCCGCTATCGGGTGGGCGACCAGGCCCAGCTCCGTGGCGCGCAGCAGCAGCGAGCCCACGGCGATACCGAGGTCGAAAAGGTAGTACTCGCGGTCCTTTATCACGCAGTCGTAGTCCTTGCCGGCGAAGGCCGCTATTATAAGCGACGCCCCCTTCACCCACTCGTTGCCCTTCGAGAGGCAGGCGTGCACCTTGCCCAGCGCCTCCGGCGAGCGCGCGAAGACGAACTTCCACGGCTGGTTGTTGAAGCACGACGGCATCAGCCGCGCCGCGGCGGCCAGCTCGTCCATCAGCTCCGGCTTTATCTCCGCCGGGGCGAAGGCCCTGTAGGCCCGCCTCTTCTCTATCGCTTCCTTTACGTCCATGTTCCCTCCTTGCCTAACCCGTTACCCCGGCGCGCTCCAGGGCGCGCCCGCGGGCGTTAAGAAAGATCCACATAGCGCCGTTGGTCAGCGTGAGCAGCAGCGGGTAGAGCCACGTCGACGGCGTGTACTGCTTTATAGCCAGGAGCGAGAAGAACGCCGCCAGGCAGGAAAGCAGGTAGCAGAAGGCCGGCTCCGCCCAGGGCCTGCTCCAGGACTTGCGTACCGTCGGGATATAGCCCAGCGAGTCTATGGAACAGACTATCAGCACCGACCAGAAAGGCGTCTTCGTCACGGCCCACAGCGGTATCGCGCACAGCGCGGCGCCCAAGGCCAGCCAGTCCGCAGGCTTTATCTCCTTCGAGCCTTTATAGAAGGCTATGCCGACCAGCATGAAGGAGGTCGCCGAGCCGAAGCCGCGCGCCCAGGAACCGGGGCCGGCGCCCTCGGCCACCTGCGCCGCGAAGCCTATGCACGAGATGGTGGTCCAGATGAGCCAGGTAAAGAGATGAGGGCGCGCTCGGCCGCGCAGCACGCCTGTAAAATAACCGACGCGCGAGGCCAGCGTGAAAGCTATGGAAAGAGCTCCGAAGAAAACCTTGAGTCCGGGGGTAAGCATATGACCTTGTTCCCCTCCCCCCTTATGTCCTTATCATATCATAAAGCCGGAGGCTCAGGGCACGTCGACGGCGACGGCCCCGTCCCCGGCGCGCACCGAGGCGCGCGGGGCGCTGAACCAGAGCCCGGGGGCCTCCACCTTTACGTCGGAAAGTTCCTCCGGCGCGGCGGCCGGCACGCGCTCGGCGCCGCCGGCGGTCAAGCGCGGGGCGGAGGAAAGGATGACGTCGTAAAGCGCGAAGCCGTCTTCGCCGCGGAAGACCCGCAGCGTGGCGTCCTTCACCAGCAGCCTGGCGCCGGGAGAGGAGAACTCGTATACCGGGTTGTCCACGAAAAGCTCGGTGCGCTCCCCCAGCCTGTACGTCTTAACGGAAGAGAACGACACCGCCGCGTCGGCGGCGTCGGCCACGCGCAGCAGCAGCCGGGGGCCGGTATAGGCGGCGAAATCCCTGAAAGCCCGCGCGGACCCGGCCAGGTAGTCGGAAAGGCCGCTCCCCGCCTCTTCCAGCAGGCCGGGATAGGAGTAGGCCTTCATCGCCGCGGCGGCGCGGCGGTCCAGCTCGGCGCGGCCGGCCGGCGCGGCCTTCTTCAGCAGTGAAAAAAGGCTTTCACCCGAGGCGGCGCGGCGCTTCCAGCCCGGCAGGCGGCGGTCCAGCAGGCGGGACATGGCCTCGCCGGTCATGTAGAGCCTGCCGTGGGTCATCTCCTCCAGCGCGTCCCCGTCGCCCGGGCGCAGCAGGTCCGAGGCCAGCTGCAGCATTCCCCCGCCGGAACCGTAGGCGGCGTCCAGCACGCGCGCCGTCGCGTAATCGGCCGTGCCTTCGTCGCGTTCCAGCTCGTCCTCGACCGGCGCCCACTCGGGCCCGGCCTTGGCGCGGCGCAGCGCGCGCACGGCTATGAAATCCTTCACCGCGGCCGCGTCGGCCGCGCCGTCCAGCAGCGCGCGGGCCAGGCAGGCCTGCTCCACCGCCGCCAGCGCCATGTTCTCCGGCGTGAGGTCCTCGTATCCGGGCGGAGGCGCGTAAGGCATGTCGGCGAAGGCGTCGCCGCGGCCGAGGCTGCCCTGGTAGGCGTGGAACCTCTCGTGCACGGCGGTGCGCACGGCCTCCTCCTCGCCGTCCCCGTCGTAGGGAACGGCGAAGACCTCGAGACCGCCGAGGTCATATGAAGGATAGAAGACGGAATCCAGCCCGGCGAGCGGCGCGGTGGAAACGTATACGGCGGAGGAATAGCCTTCGGGGACGAAAGGCAGGAAGCCCGCCGGCGCGGCGGTACTGCCGGCCAGAACGGCGAGCGGCGGCTGCCGCCGGTAAAGCAGCACCGGGCTGTCCAGCAGCGCGTAGCCCGGCCAGGGGCGGTCGCGCCCTTCGCGGCAGGCCAGGTCGGCGGCCAGCAGCCCTGCGGCCGCGGCCTCCGGGCCGGCGGGAACGGCCGCCTCCTGCGCCGCGGCGCAGACCGCGGACAGCAGGAGAACGGCCAGCGCCGCCGGGGCCTTCATGGCCTATTCCACTCCCAGCAGTTCGACCTCGAAATGCAGCACGGCGTTGGGCGGTATCACCGAGCCCGCGCCGCGGCGGCCGTAACCGAGTTCCGGCGGGATGATCAGCTTGCGCTTGCCGCCTATCCTCATGCCGGCGACGCCCTCGTCCCAGCCCTTTATCACGCGGCCGGCGCCGAGTTCGAAGGTGAAAGGCTCGTTGCGGTCGACCGAGCTGTCGAACTTCTTGCCGTCGGGGAAGGTGCCGGTGTAATGCACCGTGACCTGCTTGCCGCTGACGGCGGCGGGGCCCTCGCCCACTTCGATGTCCATGTACTTCAGTCCGGATTTCAGGGTTATCTCTTCCGACATATGTTCTCCTTATGGCTGCGGCAGATCAGCGTTGAACTTCAAAACGTAGACGGCGGCGGCTATGGCGCCTGCCAGCAGCAGCGCCCCCAGCTGTATCATTATGGCAGACGAGGACGCCCGCCCGGCCAGGAACTCCTCTGGGCCCCGGTCGGCCACGGCCTCCACGCCGTCGCCGAAGAAGCAGGGGGTGGCGCAGGCGGCCGGGTCGCGCTCCATCGCGGCCAGGCGCTCCACCGCGTCGGCCGGAAGCTTCACGTCCACGCCGGAGCGCAGCCAGGCCATCAGGTCGGACAGCGGGCGGGGCGTGCCTATGACGGTAAGCGGACCGTCGGCCTCTATAAGGTTCTCGAAGCGGCGCACCGTGCCGGGCACCGCCAGGAGGTCGGCGCCGTCCTCTATCTCGGGACGGGCCAGGCTGAGACTGCGGTAAGTCGGGAAGACCAGCGCCGAGCCGCCGCCGTCCCTTACGTAGAAGCAGCCGTAAGGGTTGACGGCCACAATGGACCAGTTGCGGCTGGACGAGACGCCGCCGGTCTCGCCGGAGGGGTCCATCTTCTCCACCCTTTCGAGGTAGAAGACGCAGGGCGTGCCGGTGACGGGCGAGGAGAGCTGCACGGGGCTGGCGGCGGAACCGCCCACCACGGCCCGTTCCCCGTTGCGGACCTCGCCGGGCGCGCGCCGCGGCAGCGAAGAGAACGACGAGGCCCTGGCGCGCTGGAAAAGCCCGGCGATCAGCAGGCCGAGGCCGGTGAGCGCGGCCAGCACCACGAGCAGCATTTGGTCTTCCATATAGGTCCGGGGGACGTCGCCCGGTATGACATTCTATCAAACCCGCGCCTGAGACGGCCGCGTATTTTTATAGAATTTGAACAGCATGAAAAAGATCCCCGCGCTGCTCGTCATCCCGCTGCTCATCCCCTGCGCCGCCCTGGCCGGCGACGTGGTGATCTACCACACCGGCGACATACACGGCCGTTTCGGCCCGCGCCCGGCGGCGCTTTACGGCTCGACCTCGCCGGTAACGGCGGGCGGCTTCGCGGCGCTGGCCGCGCTGGCCGGGGCGGAGAAGTCCCCGGCGCTGCTGCTGGACTCGGGCGACTGGTCCACCGGCGCTCCGGAGGGCGACCTGAGCGGCGGCCTGGCCGCGGTGCGGCTGATGAACGCGGCCGGTTATTCGGCAGCGGTGATAGGCAACCACGAATACGACCACGGCACGGCCGCGCTGGAGAAGGCGCTGGCCGCCGCGAAGTTCAAGCCGCTCGGCGCCAACATCTTCTCCGGCGCCCGGCGCGCGCCTTACGCCGCCCCGTTCGTCATGCTGGAGGCCGGCGGCAGGCGGATAGCGGTCATAGGCCTGGCCTCGCCTAAAACGCCGCTGCTGACGCTGGGCGACGTCAGCGCCCTGTCCTTCGGCCCTGAGAAGGAGGCGCTGGCCGCGGCCCTGGAAGAGACGGCAAAGCTTTCCCCCGACGCCGTGGTGGTGCTGGCCCACGACGGGCTTTACACCGGCGACTACGTGGACGGCGCTTCCTGGCGGCCGGCCGAAGGCGCCGAAGCCTCCGGCACGCTGGCGCTGGCCAGGGCGGCCGGCGGCCGCGCGCAGCTGGTGCTGGGCGGGCACAACCACACCTTGCTGCTCAAACCCTACCGCGACCCGGTCTCCGGAGCGCTGATAGGCGAGAGCGGCTCCGGCCTGCTCTACGCCACGCGCGCGGTACTGCACTTCGACGACGCCACCGGGCGCTTCGCCGGGGCCGAGGCGGCCGCCGTGCCGCTCACCGGCGCGGAGGATCCCGCAGTGAAGGCCGTATACGGAGCGATCGCCGGGGAGACCCGCGCGGCGATGGCCGTGAAGCTGGGCGAGGCCGCGGCCGACATTCCGCGCGAACCGGGGTCGGCCGCCTATGCGGACTCGCCAATAGGCAGCCTTTTCTGCGACATCATCCGCGCCTACGCCGGCACCGACCTGGCCCTGCAGAACACCGAAGGCGTGCGCCGCGGCCTGGTCAAAGGCCCGGTCACTTTCCGCGACATATACGAGGTGACGCCTTACGACGCCGACCTGGTGACGCTGCGGCTGACCGGCGCGCAGATAAAGGCCATCATGACCGAGGCCGTGCGCGGCGGCCGTTCCGACGTGCAGGTTTCAGGCCTGGAGGTGACCTATTCCTCCTCCGCCGCCGGGCCTTACGCCCTGTCCCTGACCGCGGGCGGCAAGCCGCTCGACGAGGGCCGGGGGTACAGCGTGGCGGCGAACAACTTCTTCCTACGCAGCCCGCGCTGGAAGGCGCTGGCCGCCGGGCGCGGCGAGGTGAGAAAGGTGCTGCTGCGCGACATCGTGGTCTCGGCCATAAGGAAGAGCTCGGGCCCGCTGCGGCCGCCGGAACCTGGCCGCATACGCCCGGCCTCCCGGCCCTAGCCGCTATTTTAGTATCATTGACATAGAATGAAATTCCCCGGCAAAAGAAAGAGCGAGCACTATTTCCCGGTCACCGAGAAGGGCCGCGAGAGCGCCGAGCAGCCGCGCCTCGACACCGAGCCCTTCCACCTGGTGGGCATAGACCAGCTGCTGGTCGACATCGAGTGCTCGGTAGCGCCGGAGTTCCTGGAGCGCCACGCGCTGAAGAAGGGCGAGTCCCAGATACTTCCCGACGACAAGGCCGAGGGGATCTACCGCGAGCTGAAGGCCTCCGGCCGCATAACCGGCGAGTACGCCGGCGGCTCGGTGGGCAACACGCTGCACAACTACTCGGTGCTCTCCGACGAGCGCTCGGTGGCGCTGGGCGCCATCACGCGCAACATCACCGTCGGCGACTACGCTTTCAAGTACATACGGGACACCAGCGCGAAGGTGGACCTGTCCTACCTGCAGCCCTCGGACAACCCGATGGGCCGCGCGATGTGCTTCGTCACGCCCGACGGGGAGCGCACCTTCGGCATCAGCAAGGGCTGCATGAACGACCTGACGCCGGAGCACATACCGCTCGGCGTCATAGAGAAGGCCTCGGCCCTGCTGATCTCGGCCTACATACTGCGCGACGAGGGCGACCCGATCTTCCGCTCCACCGTGAAGGCCTGCGAGGCCGCGCTGGCGGCGCGCGTGCCGGTGGTGATGACGCTGGGCACCGCCTCGCTGATAGATTCGAAGCGGGAGTTCTTCCGCGACTTCGTCCACAAGTACGTGACCTGCGTGGCGATGAACGACCAGGAGGCCCTGGCCCTGACCGGCATAAAGGACCCGCTGCTCGCGGCGCAGAACGCGCTGGAGCTCGCCGACCTGGTGCTGCTCACCGTCGGACCGGCCGGCCTCTACCTGGCGGGCTGGGTGGACGAGCAGTTCGCCCGCAAGACCACCTACGAGCTGCACACCAAGTCCATAGTGGATTACAACATGTACGAGTTCAGCCGGCCGATGCGCAAGGAGGACTGCGAGAAGCCGCTGAAGATCTACACCCACATCAACCCTTTCATGGGCGGACCCAAGATCATAAAGAACACCAACGGCGCCGGCGACGGCGCGCAGGCCGCGATACTGCAC
>CALMZU010000011.1 GCA_937870775.1 uncultured Elusimicrobia bacterium | reverse complement strand
GCGGGCGCGCCGGCATAACGAGCACGCTCTCCAAGCTCGGCGTGAAGCGCGCCGACATCGCCTCGCTGGCCGCCAACGCGCTGAAGGACCCCTGCATGGTCACCAACCCGCGCTTGCCGTCGCAGGCCGAGATAGAACGGATATATGACAGCGCCTTCTGACCCGCGCGAGGAACTGCGCAACAGCATCATGGGCCTCGGCGAGAGGTCCCTGCAGAAGAGCTATTACCCCGAGCTGCAGCGCAAGCTCGGCGAGCTGGAGCGTTTCCGGGCGCTGCTGGACCAGACGCAGGAATACATACTGCTGGTGCACTCCCGCACCGGCCTGATAATGGACGCCAACGGTTCCTGCTGCCGCGGCCTCGGCTGCGACCGGGACCGGCTGGTGGGCACCTCGCTGGAGAAGCTGGAGGCCGGCTCCGTCATAACCCCGCTGGCCAGGATGGGCCGGGATTTCCTTAGCGGCGCCGGCGGCCCGGTGACGCGGATCTCGGCCCTGCGCCGCTGCGGCGGCGGCGAGGTCCCGGTGGAGGTGACCGTCAGCCTGGTCGCTTTTACCGACGACGTCTACTCGGTCCTGGTGGCGCGCGATATCAGCGAACGCCTGCAGGCGGAGAAGGAAAAGCTGCGTCTCGAGGACCAGCTGCGGCAGGCCCAGAAGATGGAGGCCGTAGGCCGGCTGGCAGGCGGCGTCGCCCACGATTTCAATAACCTGCTGACCGCCCTGGAGTGTTATACGGGCCTGCTGCTCGCCAGCATACCTCCCGGCGACGAACGGCGCGCCGACGTGGAGGAGATACGCGGCGTGACCGAGCGGGCGGGTGCTCTCACCCGGCAGCTGCTCGCTTTCAGCCGAAAGCAGATGCTGGCGCCGCGCGTGCTGGACCTTAACGCGCTGCTGGCCAACCTGGCCAAGATGCTTTCCCGCCTGATAGGCGAGACCTATACGATAGAGATGCGCACCGACCCGGACCTCGCTACTATCAAGGCGGACCCGGGCCAGCTTGAACAGGTGGTGCTGAACCTGGTGGTCAACGCGCGGGACTCCATGCCGGCCGGCGGGCGCATACTGATATCGACGCGCAACTCTTACGTCGGGGAGGAAGGCGCCGTCCCCTGCTGCCCCCTAAAACCGGGGGATTACGTCCTGCTTTCGGTCAGCGATTCCGGCTCCGGTATGGACGAAGCCACGCAGGCGCATATATTCGAGCCTTTCTTCACGACGAAAGGGGAGGGCCGCGGCACCGGCCTGGGCCTTTCCACCGTCTACGGCATCGTGACGCAGTCGGGCGGGCATATAGCCGTGGAGAGCGCGCCCGGCAAAGGCACCACGATGAAGGTATACCTGCCGCGCTGCGCCGCGGCCGGGGACGAAGGGCCCGGCGCGGAGGCGGCGCTGGAAAGCCTGCGCGGCAGCGAGACCGTGCTGGTGGCCGAGGACGAACCGTCCGTGCGCGGCGTCATCTCGAGGATACTGCGCTACCACGGCTACGAGGTGCTGGAGGCCGCCGACGGGCTTGAGGCCGCCGGGCTGCTGGCCAGACGCGGCTCGGCGATAAGCGCGGCCGTGCTGGACCTGGTGCTGCCCAAGATGGGCGGCGCCGAACTGGCCGCCAGGCTGAAGTCGGATTTTCCCGGAGTGAAGGTGCTGCTGATGTCAGGCCACGCCGACCATCCGGAGATGAAGGCGGAGGCCCTGAAGGGCGTACCTTTCCTGCAGAAGCCGGTCACCGCCGCCGGGCTGCTGGGTGAACTGCGCCGCCTGCTGGACGGCGGTCAGAGCTTGAAATCCCAGCCGAGGTAGAGTTCCCTGGCCTTGGGGTCGTTGAGCAGCTTGTCCGCGTCGCCGTCGATCAGTATCTGGCCGCTGTAGATCAGGTAGGAGCGGTCCGTTATCGACAGCGTCTCGCGCACGTTGTGGTCCGTGATCAGCACGCCTATCCCTTTCTCCTTCAGGTGCAGGATGATCTTCTTCAGGTCGCTGACCGTTATCGGGTCTATGCCGACGAAGGGCTCGTCGAGCAGTATGATCTTGGGATCGTTTATCATCACGCGGGCCACTTCGAGCCTGCGCTTCTCGCCGCCGGAGAGGGTCCAGGCCTTCTGGCCGCGCAGCTTCGTCAGGCCGAACTCGGCCAGGAGCGAGTCCACGCGCTCGCGCATGGCCTTGCGGTCCGGCGTCGTGCGCTCAAGTATGGCCTCCAGGTTCTCGGCCACCGTGAGCCCGCGGAACACCGTGGGCTCCTGCGCCAGGTAGCCTATGCCGCCGCGGGCGCGCTGGAACATCGGCTCCTTCGTCGCGTCGCGGCCGTCCATGAACACCTTGCCGGCGTCAGGCTCCAGGAAACCCACCAGCATGTGGAACGTGGTGGTCTTGCCGGCGCCGTTGGGACCAAGCAGGCCGCAGACCTCGCCGGAATTCACGTTGAGCGAGATGCCGTTGACCACCTGCCGGCGGCCGAAGGATTTTTCAAGTAGAGCGCATTCCAGTTTCATCGTCTTTCCTGCTTTGCCGCGGCGGGGGGGACGTCCTTTACCCAGCCGCTGACCCTGTCCGTGAACTTTATGTCACGGCTGTCGCGGAACAGTTTTATGCTGTCCGCGTTTATCGCGAAATCGTAGCCTTCCCTGGTGCCGACGGCCGCCGGGGTCGAATCATGGATCAGGAAGCTGCGCTCGGCGTTGTCGTAGCTGCCCTTCTCCGCGTGGATGTCCAGGTTCTCGGTGGAGAGCGTGAAGGCCCCGGCGAAATCTATACGCCCGGCGGCGTTAGCCGCGTCGGCCCTGTCCGAGAGGCCGCGCAGCACGCGCCCGTCGGGGGCGGTGTACTTCATGCGTACCGGCAGCGCGCCCCGGCGCAGCCGCGCCTCTTCCAGCCCCTCGCTGTAGACGGACCTGTCGCAGTCCACCTCCACCCTGGAGCCGTCGTCGAAGCGGCGCAGCGTGTACACCGAGCCGTATATGTCCCAGACCTTGGTCCGGCGGGAATAGGCGGCGTGGTCAGCCTTCAGCGTATAGCGCGGGTTCCTGAACGAGACGTCCCCGTCGAAAAGTTCGCGGTCGTTGGCCCGGTCCATCTTCCAGCGGTCGCTCTTGACCACCGAGCCCATCAGGAAATCCTCGCCGGCCGCGGCGGCGGCCGGCAGCGCCAGGGCCAGGACCAGGACGGAAAGCCGGGTTCTCATCTGGACATCCTCGTTTCCTGGTGGCGTATCTCGATCTCGGAAAGGTCGGGGTTGGCGGTGAAGCCGCGGCCCTTTATCACCGTGCGGCCGCGCAGTATGGTCACCGGGTCGTCGGTCCATACCTTGCCCCTGGCGGAACTGTAGAAAAGCCGCGCGGTGCGCAGGTTCATGCCTTCGGCGACGGCGTCTATGCGCACGTCCTCGGTCAGTTCGGCGGCCTTGTCCTTCATGTGGAGCAGGCCCGTGCGGGCGGTCAGTTCAGAGGTGACCTTCCCGTCCGTATAGAACTTTATCTTCGGCGAAACGAACGCTATCAGCCCCTTCTTCTCGTCGAGCCGCCCCGAGGCGGCCTCCAGGCTCCAGCGCCGGCCGCCCGCGGCGGACTCGGCCATCCTGAAGTTCTCAAGCAGGCTCACGCCGGGCGCGGCCTCGCGGGCCTTGTCGCCGGAGCAGGCGCACAGGGCGCCAAGCAGGAAGAGGGCGCAGGTCTTCTTCAACCCAGGCCTTCCTTCAGCAGGTCGCGCTCGTCTATGATGCCGACTGGCCTGCCGGTCCTGCTGTCGGTAACGGGCAGGTTGTCTATCTTCTTCTCCGAGATCAGCCGCGCGGCCTCCATGGCCATCGTCTCGGGGTGGACGGTAAGCGGGCCGCGCGTCATCACGGAGGCTACAGGGGCCTCCAGCCGGCAGGCGCCGTTCTGCAGACAGCGGCGCAGGTCGCCGTCGGTAAAGTAGCCGGTGAGGCGGCCGCCGCGGCCGGTGACGGAGACCGCGCCCGCATGTGTCGCGGTCATCACCTTCAGCGCCTCGGAGATCCTGGCGGTCTCGCGCACCACCGGGTTGTCCGCGCCCTTGTGCATCAGGTCCCCTACCTTCAGGTTCAGCAGTTTGCCCAGGTTGCCGCCGGGGTGCAGCTTCGCGAAGCGGCTCTTGTCGAAACCTTTGGCGGTCATGACGGCCATCGCCAGGGCGTCGCCCAGCGCCAGCATCGCGGTGGTGGAAGAGGTGGGGACTATCCCGAAGGGGCAGGCCTCGGATTTAACGCGCAGGCGCAGCGTCACGTCGGCGCGGCTGGCCAGGCGAGAGGCCGGGTTGTTGGTCATGGCTATCACCGGCAGGCCCTGCCTCTTGAGTATCGGCAGCAGCTTCGCCGTTTCCTCGGTCTCGCCGGAATAGGAAAGGGCTATCGCCGCGTCGTCGGCCGCTATCATGCCGAGGTCGCCGTGCAGCGATTCGACGGGGTGCACGTATATGCTGCGCGTGCCCGTGGAGGCCAGCGTGGCGGCTATCTTGCGGGCTATGAGGCCGGACTTGCCCACGCCGAGCAGCACCACCTTGCCGCGGCAGTTCAGTACCAGGCGGGCCGCCTTGGCGAAGGAGGCGTCCAGCGAGGCGGACAGCCCGGAGACGGCCTTCGCCTCCGAGGCGATCACGGCCTTCGCGGTCCGGATCAGCGCGGCGTCCCCGGCGTTCACTGCGGCACCACCTTGTGGGGGTTCAGCCACGGCGTCATCTCGGCCGGGATCTGCCTCTGGTCGTAAGGCGGGGGGAGCTTGTGCAGCAGCCAGCTCACGGAGAAGTAGAGCACCGTCAGCGAGATGTATATCCACGAGAGCGCCTTTAAATGCCAGCGCCAGTCGGGGAACCAGGCCGGCGGGGCAGTGAGGTCGCTGCCGCATTTCTTGCAGAATTTAAGGGTGGGGCGGTTCTCCTGCCCGCAGTTGGTGCATTTCATATACGTTCCTTTCAGTCGCTGGAAAGGGAGGAAAGCTCCCGCGCCAGCCTGTCCACCTTGTTGAGCGCCGCTACGATCCGCTTCACCGACGAGAGCCTCAGCGAGTTGGGCCCGTCGGAGAGGGCCTGTTCCGGCTTGGGGTGGGCCTCGAAGAATATGCCGGCTATCTTGAGGGCCGCCGCCGCCTTGGCCAGCGGCAGCACGAAGCGCCTGTCGCCGCCGGTGGCGGTGCCGAGCGCGCCCGGCTTCTGCACCGAGTGCGTGGCGTCGAAGATCACCGGGTAGCCGAACTCCTTCATGATCTCCAGGCCGCGCATGTCGACGACGAGGTTCCCGTAGCCGAACGAGGAGCCGCGCTCGGTCAGCATGATGTCCTTCGCGCCGCGGCTCTCGAGCTTCTTTATGATATTGCCCACGTCCCACGGGGCCAGGAACTGGCCTTTCTTGACGTTGACCGCGCGGCCGGTGTCGGCGCAGGCGTAGAGCAGGTCGGTCTGGCGGCACAGGAAGGCCGGTATCTGCAGCACGTCGGCGGCCTCCGCCACGCGGGCGGCCTGCGCCGGCTCGTGCACGTCCACCAGCAGCGGCACGCCCAGGCGGTTCTTGAGGTCCTTCAGGAAGGAAAGGGCGCTCTCCATCTCCATGCCGCGGTACGCCTTGTGCGACGTGCGGTTGGCCTTGTCGAAGGACGCCTTCAGCACGAACGGGGTCTTCAGCGCGCCGAAGGTCCGCTTCAGTTCCGCCGCTTCCGCGGTGTACCCTTTCGTGGACTCTATGACGCAGGGGCCGGCTATGTAGGCCAGCGGCCCGTCGTTGCAGAAAGAGACTTTGCCGATCCTTACCTGTTTCTGTTTCACGCGGCCTCCGTCATTTCTTCTTGTTCTTCACCGCCGCCGCCACGAAGCTGAAGAACAGCGGGTGCGGCATCAGCGGGCGGGACTTGAACTCCGGGTGGAACTGCACGCCGACGAACCACGGGTGGTCCTTCAGCTCCACGATCTCCGGCAGGTTTATCTGCTTGTTGACGCCGCTTATCTTCATGCCCTTCTTCTCGTACTGCGCGGCGTACTTCGGGTTGAACTCGTAGCGGTGGCGGTGGCGTTCGGAGATGTTGGCGGAGCCGTATATCTTGTGAGCGAGCGTGCCCGACTTCACGCTGCAGGGCCAGGCGCCCAGGCGCATCGTGCCGCCCTTGTTCTTCACGCCTTTCTGGGCCTCCATCAGGTCGACCACCGGGTGGGGCGTCTTCGGGTCGAACTCGGCCGAGTGGGCGCGCTTCAGGCCCAGCACGTTGCGGGCGAACTCTATGGTGGCGCACTGCATGCCGAGGCAGATGCCGAGGAAGGGCAGCTTATGCTCGCGCGCGAAGCGCACGGCCTCCAGCTTGCCGTCTATGCCGCGGTCGCCGAAGCCTCCGGGCACTATCAGGCCGTCGGCCCTGGCGAGGCGGGCCTTGAAATCGGCCTCCTCCACGTCGACATAATCCAGCTCGGCCTTCACGCCGTTGGCGGTGCAGCCGTGCTGTATGGCCTCCACGAGGGACTTGTAGGAATCCTTCAGCTTGGTGTACTTGCCGGCTATCGCGATGCGCACCGGCTGGGCGGCCGCGGCCGCGCGGCGGCGCTGCGTGAACTCGGTCCACTCCTCGAAATCCCACTTGGCGCTCCGGAGCCGCAGCAGCATCATGATCTGCTCGTCGAGGCCCTGCGCCTTGAGCGCGAAGGGCACGTCGTAGATCGACGGGGAGTCGGGGCAGTCTATCACGGCCTCCCTCGGGACGCTGGTGAAAAGGGCTATCTTGTTCTTTATGTCCTTGGCCAGCGGCTTCTCGGCGCGGCAGACTATGACGTCCGGGTCTATGCCTATCTCGCGCAGCTTGTTGACCGAGTGCTGCGTCGGCTTGGTCTTGAGCTCGTCGGACGCGCTCAGGTAGGGCACCAGCGTCACGTGCAGGTAGAGCACGTCGTTCCTCATGCGGTCGGGGCGCATCTGGCGGGCGGCCTCGAGGAAGGGCAGGCTCTCGATGTCGCCCACCGTGCCGCCTATCTCTATGATCGCTATGTCGAAGCCTTCGCCGGCCTTCACGAAGCGTTTCTTTATCTCGTCGGTGATATGGGGTATGACCTGCACGGTCTGGCCCAGGTAGCCGCCCTCGCGCTCGCGCGCTATCACGCTCTGGTAGATCTGGCCCGTGGTGACTATGTTCGTGCGGCCGGTGTCTATGCCGAGGAAGCGCTCGTAGTAGCCGAGGTCCAGGTCCGTCTCGGCGCCGTCGTCGGTGACGAAGACCTCGCCGTGCTGGAAGGGCGCCATCGTGCCGGCGTCCACGTTTATGTACGGGTCGCACTTCACTATGTTGACCGAAAGCCCGTGGGCTTTCAGCAGGCGGCCTATAGAGGCCGCGGTGATGCCTTTCCCGAGCGAACTTACGACGCCACCGGTGACGAATATGTATCTGGTCATTTTTCTCCCAGCGCGCAAGCGCAGCAGTCCCGCGGGGACCGTCCCCCGGCGGGGGGGCGGCCCGGCCCTCCGCCTAGCGGCGGGCTTTCCTAAGAAATCTTTCGGCCGCCTTCAGGTCCTCCGGCGAGTCTATCGCCGGGCCCAGCGGTTCCACCTCCGCGACGGCTATCCGCATGCCGCTCTCGAGGGCGCGCAGCTGCTCGAGCCGCTCGAGCCGCTCGAGCGGGCTGGGCTTGAGCTTCACGAACTTCCCGAGGGCCTCGCGGCGGTATATGTAGAAGCCGCAGTGCTTGAAGTACGGGTAGCCTTTCAAATTGGAAAGCGCGTGGTGGAACGGAATCGGGCAGCGCGAGAAGTAGAGCGCGCGGCCGGCGGCGTTCATGGCCACCTTCACGCAGTTGGGGTTGTTCATCTCCTCGTCCGACTTTATGCGCACGCAGGCGGTGCCTATCTGGCAGTCCGGGGAGGTCTTGAGCTTCTTGAAAGCTTTCTTCAGCGTGGCTGCGGTCATGAACGGCTCGTCGCCCTGTATGTTTATCACGAACTTCGCCCGGGTGCCGCGGGAGGCCTCGTAGACGCGGTCCGTGCCGCTCTGGCAGCGGGGGCTGGTCAGCACGGCGCGGGCGCCGAAGGCCCTGCAGGCCTCGAGCACTTTGGGGTGCTCGGTGGCTATGGTAACCTCGCCGAGGCCGGCCTTGACGGCGGCCTCCCAGCACCAGCGTATGACCGGCTTGCCGCCCAGTTCCGCCAGCACCTTGCCGGGGAAGCGCTGCGAGCCGTAGCGGGCCGGTATTACTATCAGGCAGTCTTTATCCATGATCTGGCGCTCTCCATCAGTTCCTCTACGGTCACCGAGGCGGTGCCCAGCTTGCCCACCACTATGCCGGCGGCGAAATTGGCGGCCATGGCGGCCTCCAGCGGGCGGGCGCCCGAGGCCCAGGCCAGCGAAAGCACCGATATGACGGTGTCGCCGGCGCCGGTCACGTCGAACACCTCGCGCGCGCGGGTGGGGATGTGCGAGCTCTTCACCGCGCGGCCGTCGCGCTCGAAAAGGGTCATGCCGTGCTCGCCCTGCGTTATCAGCAGCGAGCTGCAGGCCAGTTTCGCCAGTATCTGCCCGCCGAGTTCCTCGGCGGCCTGCTGGCCGTCCTTCTGCGGCGTCCGCATGCCGCCGAAGGCCTCCATCGTGTTGGGGGTGATGCAGGTGACGCCGCGGTACATCTGGAAATGTTCCACCTTGGGGTCCACGAAGACGGGCACGCCGCGCTTTATCGCCATCTCGGTGGCGGCCTTTATGGTGCCGGGTTCGAGCAGGCCTTTGCCGTAGTCGGAAAGTATCACTGCCTGGCAGCCGCCCTTCAGGGCGTTCTCCAGCGAGGCCAGCGCCGCGCGGCGGGCGGCCGCGGTCAGGTTGCCGGGCAGTTCGCGGTCGAAGCGCACCACCTGCTGGTGCTCGGCTATCACCCTGGTCTTCTCTATGGTGGGGAAATTGCGGTCGCGCACCAGCGAGGCGGGGCTCACTCCCGCGCCCGCCAGCAGGCTGTCGAACTCGGAGGCGGCGGCGTCCTCGCCGGTCACGGAGACCAGCACGGGTTCGGCCCCGAGGGCGGCCAGGTTCACCGCCACGTTGGCGGAGCCGCCGCAGACGGTGCGTTCCGAGTTGACGCGCACCACCGGCACCGGGGCTTCGGGGGATATGCGGCGCACCGAGCCCTTTATGTAGCGGTCCAGCATCATGTCGCCGAACACGGCGATCTTGCGGCCGCGGAAACGCGAAGTTATGTTGGAAAGCCGTTTGAATACCGCTTTTGTCATAATATAGATATTATAACAAAAGCGGGAAGGAGGGGGAGAGTCAGGGCTTTACGACGGTGCGGCGCACCAGCTTGGCGGTGACCGAGCCTATGAAGATCTCGGCCTTCAGCATCATCGGCAGTTTCAGTTCGTCGTCGGTGAGCCAGATGAGCATGCGCTTGCCGGCCTTGGCCACGAAGATGCCCTCTTCGCCGGCCATCGGCTCCACCAGGATGCACTTCTTTTTTCCGTAGGGGGTCTCTATCTTCTCGCGCTTGCCGGCCTTTATCGAGAGGCGCCAGTTCTTCTTGGTGTTGACGTCCATCTCTATCGCCTTGCCGGGCTCCAGGCGCATCGCGCGTATGCGGTACACGCCGGAGAGCATGTCGTTGGCCGGCTTCTCCAGCAGGCCCTCGAAGTCCGAGACCTGGCGCTTGCGGTTCATCTTGCGGCCGTAGAAACGCCTGTTCTCCAGGTCGAACACCGACCACTCGTTGAAGAAGTGGCGGCCCTCGGAGAGCTTCTTGTAGTAGCCGCGCGAGCTCAGGTCGCCGGCGTCCATCCACGAGTCGTTGCGGTCGGCGACCTTGTAGACGTTCTCTATGAACGACGAGGAGCGCGTCTCGGAGACTATGTGCCACGCCGGGCGCGACGAGACGTCCACCGCGCCCTCCACCTTCATGTAGGCGCTCCCGACGTGTATCACGCCCCAGTAGATCTCGTACTCAAGCGTCTCGCCGGCCTCGAGGCCGGGCACGTGCGAGACCGGGGCCGTCGAGGACCGCGGCAGCTCCCAGTAAGGGTGCTTCAGCAGGTCGTCGGCCGCGGCCGCCGGGGAGGCGGCCAGCAGCGCGAGCAGCGCCGCCTTAAAAACCATACTTTATGCGGACCGCGACGAAGACGGCCAGCAGTATCGAGGCGGTGAGGCCGCGCCATTCCTTGTTCTTGCGGAACACCTCTGCGGAATAGGCCGAGGAGTCGAAGAAGCCCTTCAGGCAGCGCGGCAGCAGCGCCGGCGCGGCGGCCATGTAGTTCTCGAAGTCCTTGCCGTATACCGACAACAGGAAGGCCTCCTCGGCCTTTATCGTCACGTAGTAGATCCAGCCGAAGGCGGCCACCGCGAAGGTCCAGATCCCGGCGGTGAGCAGCGGGCGGGAGGGGGCGGACAGCATGATCATCAGCCCGGCGGTGAGCAGCATGGTGCCGAGGTACAGCGGGTTGCGCACCGAGGAGTAGGGCCCGGTGGTGGTGAGGGTCTTGGACTTCACGATGGCGGCGCTGGCCGCGAGGCGCACGGCCTGGCCGAGCGCCATCACCGCGAGGCCGGCCCAGAACAGCGTCCAGCTTTCGGGCCTGGCGGCGACCAGGAGCACCAGCGTGGCGATCTGCGAGATCAGTATGCGTTTTTTCATTTGGTCTTTCCTTTTTTTACGTCGGGCAGGGCCCGCGCCAGGGCCAGAAGCCCCTTGTAGCCGGACTTCGCGGCGGCGGCGCCCGCTGAGCGCCACTCGCCGGTCAGAACCAGGAATCCTTTTATCCCGCCGTTGGCGGCCATCTTCAGGTCGCTGGCCTTGTCGCCGGCCAGGAAGGAGCCGCGCGGGTCGGCCGGCCTGTCCTTGGCGGCTTCTTTGAGCAGGCCCGGGGCCGGCTTGCGGCAGCCGCAGCCGTCGTCCGGGCCGTGCGGGCACATGTACACGGCGTCTATCTTCACGCCGGCGCGGCGCAGGTCCCTCACCAGCTTCAGGTTTATGGCCTTGGCGGCGGCCAGGCTCATATAGCCGCGGGCCACGCCGGACTGGTTGGTCAGCACGACGAGCCTGTAGCCCTTGGCCGCCATCAGCCGCAGCGCGGCCGGCGCCTGCGCGTAAAGCCGCAGCTGTTCCGGGCGGGTGATATAGGTGCCCGGCCTGTTGATGTTCAGCGTGCCGTCCCTGTCCAGGAAGGCCGTAGGGACGCTGTGTCCCGGCGGGACGCGCGGGGGCCAGGCCCTCATGCCTCGTCCTTGCGGGCCGGGTCCACCACGGACATCAGCCGCTTCCAGCCGTCGCAGAGGAAGGCTATCTTCACCGAGAAGATCAGCACGCCGCCGCCGAGTATCTGCTGCCAGCCCTCGGGGAAGCGGGCGAAATCCTTGTACGTCGTGACCAGCGGCAGGCCGCCGCGCGCGTGCTGCGCCGCCGCCAGTTCTTCCGCCGTGAAATCGTGGTGGTCGGGGTAGCGCCAGATCTGCTTCAGGTCCACCTTCATGCGGCGCAGCGCGCCTTCGAAGGAGGACGGGTCGCCGATGCCGGACAGCGCCACCGCCGGGCGCCCCTTGAGCGCGCTCAGGTCCACGGGCCTAGACGTCGCGGGGTCCAGGAAGGATTCCGGGGTGTGCATGCTCTCCACTATGACCGCGCCGGGGTTGATGCGGTTTATCTCGCCTCGCAGGCGGTCGATGTCGGACTGCTGCGCCAGTTCGCAGTGGGAGATCACGACGGCGGACGCCCTGGAAAGGCCGGAGGCCGGCTCGCGCAGGTTGCCGCGCGGCAGCACGTGGTCCGACGTGAAAGGGGCGGTGGCGTTCACCAGCACCACGTCGGCGTCGCGCTTCAGCGCGAAATGCTGGAAGCCGTCGTCCATCAGCAGTATGTCAGCGCCGAGCTCGCCGGTGGCCACGCGGCCGGAGGCGCAGCGGTCGGGCGA
Source organism: uncultured Elusimicrobia bacterium (assembly GCA_937870775.1). GTDB lineage: Bacteria > Elusimicrobiota > Elusimicrobia > Elusimicrobiales > UBA9959 > UBA9959. The sequence goes on along the minus strand of CALMZU010000011.1, from coordinate 3,437 downwards.
GACCACCACCGGGACGCCTTCGTCCTCGAGCATGCGGTAGAGCATCAGGGCCTCGTCGCCGCTCTCGGCCAGCGTGAACGGGCGGCCCTTGGCCAGCACCACGGGCGTCGACGAGCGGGAGGCGCGGCGGTAGCCGCGTATCAGTATGGCGGGCTTGCGGCCCGCGCGCGCCAGTTCCTGCGCCACGGCCACGACGGTGGAAGTCTTGCCGGTGCCGCCGGCCGAGATGTTGCCGAAGCAGACCACGCGCGCCGGCAGGCGGCGGCTGGGGAATACCCCTGCCTCGTACAGGCGGCGCCTGGCTGATATGGCGCCGGAGTAGGCCAGCGAAAGCCCGTCGAGCAGCAGGCGGCCGGCGGCGCCGCCGTTAAGCCTGTCGCGAAGTTCTTCAGGAGAGGGGCTCATTGTTCACCTTTTGCCGCGTAAGCGGGAGCATCCGGACTAGTTTAGCAAAAACGGTTTCAGGGGATAGCTTCTTAAGGCAGACGGCGTCCGGGCAGTCGTTGCTGCCGCAGCCGATGCAGTGGAGCGACTCGTTCCTTACCGTCTGGTGCAGCGGGTCGTCCGGCGGGGTCCAGCTGCCGGGGCGGCTGGAGCCGTACACGCCGAGCGTCGGCACGCCGGAGGCCTGCGCCACGTGCTTGGTGCCCGAGCAGTTGGAGACCAGTATGGAAGTGCGCCTCAAGAGCGAGGAAAGCCTGCCCAGGGTCGATGTTTCCGGCGCGGTCCTGACGGCCGGGGAACCGGACGCGGAGGCAACCTCGTCGGCGAGGGCCTTTTCGCCGGGACCCCACAGCACCAGGACGTTCAGGCCGAGCTCCGCCGCCATGGCGCCCAGCCGGGCGTAATGTTCCGCCGGCCAGCGCCTGGTCTCCCGGCGGGAGGCGGGGGCAAGGGCTATGGTGTTCTCCTTCGTCAAACCAAGTCCGGCCATGGCCGCGCCGGCCCAGGCCTCGTCGGAGGCGGAGGGGTAGAGTTTCGGGTACGGGTAGAAGACCCGTTCCAGGCCCAGCTGGGCCGCGAGGTCTATCTTCAGGAAGGGGTTGTAGTCGTGGCGGCCGGGCAGCAGCGTGAACTTGCGGTTGTACGCCCAGGCGGAGGCCGTGTAATCCGGGCCGGCCTTTACTGCAGCGCCGCTGGCGAAGGTAAGCAGCGCCGAGCGCGGGTTGGACATGAAGTCGATGACCAGGTCGTAGCCGGCGCGGCGCACGTCGAGTAGCATCCCCAGCGGGCGGCGCCGGTCGTAGGCCAGCACGCGGTCTATGTGCGGGTTGCCCGCCAGCGCCTGGTCGCACGGCGGCTGCGTAAGGAAGTCAATGCGGGCCTCAGGGAAATTGGCCCGCAGCACCTCCGCCACGGGCGTGGTCAGCAGCACGTCGCCGATCTGGCGCAGCTGTATGATCAGTATCTTCCCAGGCCGCATCCGTCAGAGGCGGGAGGCGCCGCGGGTGAGGTGCAGCGCGAGGTCCCAGTTGTTGTCGCCGCCGCGTATGAACAGGCGGTCTATGGTCATGGCCTTGCGGTCCCAGGGCCAGCGGGTCTTGCCCTGCTTGAAGCTGAAGTCGAAGGTGTAGCCGGCCTCGAGGGCCTTCTCCCTTATCGCCGGGACATAGGCCCCGTCGCCGTAGGGGTAGGCGAAGGCGCACATCTCGCGGCCGAAAGCGGCCTCGAGCTGGCGCTTGGACTCGGCGATCTCCCAGGCCGCGTCCTCGAGCTTCAGCGAGGAGAGGTGGGGGTGGTTCATCGTGTGGGAGCCGTACTCCATCACGCCGCTCGACAGCATCTCGCGGAGCTGTTCCATGGTGGCCATGTTGACCCAGGCCTCGGAGGCGGGGTTATGCCAGAGGTTGGCCTTGCCGATGGTGTTGAACACCACGAAGATGTTGCCCTTGGCGCCGAGTTCCTTAAGTATGGGCCAGGCTTCCTTATAGTTGTTCTCGTAGCCGTCGTCGAAGGTTATCAGCACGGACTTCTCCGGCGGGTTCTGGCCTTCGTCGTAGTACTTCTTGAGCTCGGAGAAGGTAAGCGTCTTGTAGCCGTTGTCGAGCATGTACTTGACCTGGGCGCGGAACTTGGCGGGGCTCACCCACAGCTCCTTGAGCTTGGAACCGGCGGGAGGGGTGCCTATCTTGTGGTAGCACAGCACGCAGAGCCCGGGGACGGAAGGCCGCCACCACGCCCAGCGGGCGCTGGCCGCCAGCGCGGCCGCCGCTATCACCGCCGTTATAACTATCGCCATATGAAGTTCCTCCTTGGTCAACGCTCTCAGAATCTGGGGGCCGCCGCCGCGAAAACCTCGTCGACGGTCAGCAGCTTCATGCAAAGGAAATGCCCGCGCGGGCAGCGTTTAGAGCCGTGCAGCGCGCAGGGCCTGCAGGCCAGCGGGGTCTCCACCACGGCGTTGTCCGGGCCGTAGGGGAAGAAGCCGAGCTCGCGGGTGGTGGGCCCGAATATGCCGACGGCCGGCACGCCGAGCGCCGCGGCTATGTGCATGGGGCCGGAATCGTTCGAGATGAAGACCTTCAGCGGGCGGATGGCCTCCATCAGTTCCGGCATGGTGGTTTTGCCGGTCAGGTTCAGGCAGCGCTCCGGGCCGGCCAGCCGCTCTATTCCGGCGTTCCAATCCTTCTCGCCGGGCCCGCCTACCAGCAGCACGCGGCCGCCGCGGGCGTCGGTTATCTTCCTTATAAGGCGGGCCCAGTTCTCCTGCGGCCAGCGCTTGGTCGGCCAGGCGGAGCCGGCGTTTATGCCGACGGCTATCCGGTCGGCCGGGCCGAAAGGCGCGCCGCCTTCGGGCTTGAGGCCGGGGAAAGGGGACTTCAGGTCGGCCGCCAGCGGCGACAGCAGCGCCAGGTTGCGCTCCACGTCGTGCAGCAGCCAGGAGAACTGCACCTTGTGCGTCAGCAGGAAACTCCCGGCGCTCGACGAGAAACCGACGCGCGCAGGTATGCCGGCGCGCCAGGCCAGGAGCGCGGTCCTCAGCGAACGGTGGGGGATTATGGCCGCGTCGAAGGAGCGGGAGCGCAGCTCCCCGGCCAGCCGGCGGAACTCGGCCAGGCCCGACGGCGCGGTCTTCTTCCTGTCCTCTATTATCTCCGCGGCTATGCCGCAGGCGGAGAAGACCCCGGCGGTCTCCGGGCGGGTGACCACGGTTATCTTCGCCCCGGGGAAGGCCTCGGCGGTCTTCCTCAGCAGCGGCAGGGTCAGCACGCAGTCGCCGAGGAAGGCGGTCTGCATCAGGCAGATCTTGAGGGGCGGCTTTATGGTACGAGCCGCCTGGTCGCGCTTCCAGTCGCCGAGCTCCGGGCCGGAATGCACCACCGGTACGCCCATCTCTCCCAGCACCTCGAGGTAGCGGTCCAGCGTATGCTTCTCCAGCGCGGGGCTGGGGATGCGCAGGCCGACGAAGAGACGGCGGGCCAGCGAGGCCTTGCGGT
>CALMZU010000010.1 GCA_937870775.1 uncultured Elusimicrobia bacterium | reverse complement strand
GAGGGACCGGCTGTTTTTACTACAGTGTCCGGGGTCGGGCGGCCTAACTCGGTATATGTCTTGTCCATGCGGTTGCTCGCTGACGGGCGCATAGCCATTATGGACAATTACTTCAACAAGACGCGCGAGAACATAAATGGCGGCAGTTCGGGGGCTTTTCTCTTTCTGTCCAGGCCGCGTAAGCAATACCAGGCCAAGGGACCGCTGGAGTATTTAACTTCAGGCCCGGTTTACGAAGAGCTTAAGGCCGCTGTGGACACTAAGCATCCCCGGGTGGGTGTCGTCGTCCTTACCGTCGAGGAACTGTACTCCGGCGCCGAACGCCTGGCGTAAAACGCTGGCGGGTATATTGTAGAATCTACTGTATCCTGTCTGGGCCGGAGCAATATGACCGATTTCGTCTGTAAAGAAATATTCCTGACCAAGGGCGTAGGCCGCCATCCCGAGAAGCTCGCCAGCTTCGAGGAGGCGCTGCGCGACGCCAAGATAGCCAGGTTCAACCTGGTGCACGTCTCCAGCATATTCCCGCCGAAGTGCAGACTTATAAAACCTTCCAGCGGTCTTAAAAAACTTACGTCGGGCCAGATCGTGCACGCCGTAGTGGCGCGCAACTCCGTTAAGGAGAACCACCGTCTGATCAGCGCTAGCATTGGCCTGGCTATACCCAAGGACCGCAAGAACCACGGTTACATCGCCGAGCACCATAGTTGGGGCGAGCCCGACAGCCACGCCGGCGATTACGCAGAGGACCTGGCCGCGATGATGCTTTCCACAACCCTCGGCATACAGTTCGACCCAGAGGACAGCTGGGACCAAAAGGAAGAACAGTGGGAGATGAGCGGCAAAATAGTGCGTACGCTCAACACCACGCAGAGCGCCATAGGCCGCGAGAACGAGTGGACCTCCGTCGTGGCCGCGGCCATCTTCGTCGGGTGAAGGTCGTTCTGTAATTCCTCCCAGGTGCCAGCTTGACGACAGACGCAACAGGGGGCTATAATCTAATTGAGATCTATTCTCATTAGGATACGGGGCGCAGATAAAGTCTGTTATGAGTTGCCTGGCTCAGAAAAAGATACGGCTTGAGATTTGTTGCGCATGAGGTGTGGTTTTATGGACCGGTCGGGATTGCCGATAATTTTTTTTTGTTTGTTATTGAGAATATTTCTCAATAAAGGAAAAAAGTATGCCTAATGGAGATGGTACCGGACCGATGGGAAATGGTCCTATCGGAAGAGGAATGGGTCCGTGCGGGCGGGGGAGTGCGCGTGGACGCGGTGGTTTCTGGGGCGGTTTTGGCCGCGGTTGGGGGCAGGGGCGTTCTGGCTTCGCCGGTAAGCGGACGGATGAGGATGGCGTGGCGGGAATGGATGCGCGTGTGACCGAACTTGAAAAACGCCTGGAGGAGAGCGAAAAGAACGCAAAGTGACGTTTGGACTGGCTTAGGCAAAAAACGGAGGAGGCTTTCATGCTGAACGACAGCGTTAGAATGCGGGATATTCTTACGGAACTCAGTGGTACCCATTGGGTGGCCGTTAAGTTTTACGCCTCTAAGCCGCGTGGAGTAAAACTTTCGGTTCCGGCGCCCTTCTGTGCCGCGGCCGCGGAGGCTCTTACGGAGGCCTCGCTTATGAAGGTCTCCTCCATTCCGTGCGGGGGCGCCAGGTACGCTTTCAGTGTTCCAGGGGCTAAGGCCCCGGTAATGCGCGACTTCGTCCCGGCGCGCCTTAACAAACTTATAGAACCATTGTCGGCGGCGATGCGCGCCCCGAGGTTGCCGTTCTCGCCGGCCTATGTCGGTTTTAACCAGCTCGGCGGGGCCGATTTGTATCTGTCTTTTATGCTGAATGAATCCGCCAATGAACTGGCGCAGGCTTGGGGGCAACTTACTGGCAAAAGACTGGATTGCCGGTTCACGGGCGTTATGAGTTTCTGTTCCGAGGGTGCTGCCGCTGCCATAGACCGCAAAAGGCCTGCTTTCTCGCTGGGATGTTCGAGGTCAATAAAGGCCGCCGGCTTGCAAGGACAGGTCTGTGTTTGTCTGCATGAGCGCAACGCCGCAAGACTGGCACGCGCCTGGCTCGCGGCGCCGGCCGGGTCCAGAGTCTGAAAGAGCGCAAACTCCAGCTTGTGCTGCTTATGAAGGCAAAAAGATCATTGGTGTTTCTGTTATTGTTCTTCGGGGGTGTGGCTGGGGCCATGGGGGATGCCTGCGGCCCTGCGGACGCCGGTGTTTGTGCGGTTGCCGTTGCTTGGGGAGGTCGACCCTTTCTCCGTACCTCGGGCCGCTATAAGATGACGGAGCGGCAATGCGGTCTGATCATGACGCTACGGCCTGAAGTCCTGATTGTAAAGTGACGGCTTAGCGGCCCGCTTCCCGGAAGGGCCATGGGTGAGAAGAGAACCTATGAAGAACGGCGCGTGGATTTTTCAAGCGTTAACAGGAAGCACGGGAAGAACGCGAGTCGCGTAAATTGGCCGACTTGCCCGGTTAGGACAAGGTCTGACGCGCAAATAGAAGTTTTGCATTTGATAAAATGGGAATATGAGGCCCAATAGCTTCACTAAAAAGGCTCTTTGCCTCTGCTTCGGCGCTCTTGCGGGCGTGCTTTGGGCTTTGCATGTTGTTGTTGTTCGCCATGATGCGGCGGATGATTGTCGTGTTTGTTCCGTGGCTTTGATGCCGGAACTTAACGCTGATTGCAGCGGAATTCTGGGCAAACCTGAAGAGTTCTTCGTTCCAGGCCCGGCGTTATTTGTGGCAGCAGTCCCGGCCAGGAAACCTTCCCTGTACCGCGGCCGCTCGCCGCCGCTCCCGTAACGGGCGTACCAACCATACAAACAAAAAACGTTCTCCGCGGTTTACGCGGAGGGTTGCTGCATGTTACAGGAGGTATCATGAAAAAGATATTTTTATTCGCGCTGCTGGCACTATGCGCCGGCGCGGCCACTGCCCAGGAAAGTTCCGGTACGGCGCCGCAGGGGATGCGCGGTACGCCGGCCAACCTGCCGGACATAAGCGTGCTGGGCATCATCAACGGTCATACCAGTTCCGACGCCGCCGCCGAGGA
>CALMZU010000009.1 GCA_937870775.1 uncultured Elusimicrobia bacterium | reverse complement strand
ACCGCTTACGCTGCCGAGAATCATCCTTCTTACGCGTTCGGACATAGTATCACCTCATTAATCCTTCTTGAACTCTATACCGCGCCAGCGGTTGCCATTCCCGATAGACTACACACAAAGAATTAAATATCTGGAAAAGAGAAAGCGGTAACCGCGGAATTGTATAACACGTGGGATGTTATATTTATGCTCACCCGGCCAAACCGTTCATATACATAGCACTGGATAACCCCGAACAAAAATATAAACAATACCGCGCTCGGATGAATAAGCCCGAATATCAGCGAATTGATCATTATGGAACCAAGACAGCTGTATCGCTGCCTTAATGAAACATACAGTAATCTCCTGAAAAAGACCTCTTCCATAACCGGGCCAAGCAGACAATAGTTAAAAAGAGTCAATGCCAGGCCGCTATGGGGCAAACTTTCTCCCGCGCCGGAAAGGAGGGTTTTTAAAACGACCGGATTTACGGAGCAAACCTTCCCAAGCATATTAAACCGGGTCATCAAGAAGGCGAGTAATGTCACCGCGCCGCCAACAATCAAGGAAACAGCTAGATCATGGAGGGCGTGTTTTTTGTATGCCGCCAGTCTCTCGCTAAAACTCACTCCTTTTTTTACCAAGAGAAACAGGGAGCAGGATAGCATGATGGAGCTGGTTATGATCTTGGAATAAAGCAGGCTGAAGTTATTGGAAACACCAGCCTTTTTAAAAGTGTAACCACATATTACTATCGCTATCTGCAAAAAAACAAAAAGCGCTACCCAAAAATTGAGCGATATGCTCTTCTTCGATTCAATATCCTGATTAGAAGAACCTAAAGTGATGATCATTAATATTTAGCGCCGGGCCGTGATAGTTGTCGCTGTCCCGGAGTCCGGAATAGGCGGCCAAGATGGTATTCATCATTATACTATTGCCGTTTAGGATATACACAAATCCATCGCGCGCTACTATTTTGACTTTTCATCTTTTAACATGGGAAGAACGGCTCTCACCATATTCTCATTTGAAAATATAGGTTTTCAAATGAGAATTCCATGTCAGAAACCGTACTGAAAACAAGGAAAACACCTTGGGGGAGCCTTGTTGTCTGGCGTTGGCATAAAAATTGCTCCGTTTGGGTCGAGCGGGCCGAGGCGGGGCGGTAATGGTTAGGGCGGCCCGCTCCAGATACAAAAGGACGATATGAAAAAAAGTGCGAAAACGATAGCGATGGCGGTTTTGGCGATAGCGGGGCTGGGCGGTTTTGCACCGGCCAAGGCGGACGTCGGCATGGGGTTAACCTCAGGTTATATGGCCGTGCCGGCCTCCGAGCGCTGGGCCGCCGTACATTCCCGCGGCAACGAGGATCTGGAGACTTCCGCCGCCGCGATAGAGGCCGCGGTTAAGTCAAACGACCAGGCCGAGGCGGGCGAGCTGCTGGCGCAGCTTTACTCCGGAGCCGCCGCGCGCGCCGCCGCTCCCGTTTACGCCGCGCCGGCCCGGGCCGCGGCGGTGAGCCGCGCTTCGTCCGAGGACGGCGAGGGGAAAACCGGGGACAAGGGCGAGGGGAAGGAAGAGGGGAAGACCGACGGCAAGGAAGACAAGCCGGACGCCCCTAAGCCCGAGGAGGTTAAGCCCGAAGCCGTAAAGCCCGCCTTGGACCCTTACCAGCAGATGCAGGCCAACTGGCAGGCCGCCCAGGAAGCGGCAGCGGCCAAGGCCAAGGAGAAGGAGGAGGAGCGCAAGAAGGAGGCGGCCGCGCTGAAGTCCTTCTGCTTCTGGTCCTGCGTCCTTGCCGTATGCCTGATCGCCCTTGTGGTGCTTCTGTGAATATCTTTAAGGAGAGAATGATGAAGAACAAGAACCTTTTTGTCTCGGCCGCGCTGTCCCTGCTGCCGCTTGCCGTGCCGGCCGGGGCCGCAGACAGGATGATATTCGGCGAGGACGACCGCGTGGAAATATACCAGATGCCGGAGAAATTCCGCGCCGCCGCGGATTCCACCGTCTCCCTGTGGAAAAAGAACTCGCTAACCCTTGATACGGCGACCGGCGAATACAAGCTCGCGGTCTATAAGTTCGGTCTGGCCTATAACCTGTGCGGCGGCACCAAGTTCATGGAGCAGCCCGTCGGCGCCAACTGCTCCGGCGCCCTGGTGGGGGAGGACCTGGTGGTCACGGCTGGGCATTGCGTGGTCACCGCCGCCGACTGCGCCAATACCAAATTCGTCTTCGGTTTCGCCATGAACCCCGACGGCAGCGCCCGCACCTCGGTGCCGGCCGGCGAGGTTTACGGCTGCGCCAGGATACTGGCGCGCGAGAACAGCAGCGTTACCACCGACAACGACGGGGAGAGCGTGACGGTGCAGGGGCCGGACTACGCTCTTATACAGTTGGACCACAAGGTGAGCGGACATAAGCCGCTGCCGGTGGACCGCTCCGCCGGGCCCAAAAAGGGGGACCGCGTCTTCGTTACCGGGCACCCGAGCGGCCTGCCTTTCAAGTTCGCCGGCAACGCCTCGGTGGTCAGGCCGGTGGACCCGCGACTGGCTTACTTCCACACCGACCTCGACGTTTTCGGCGGCAATTCCGGCTCGCCTGTCTTTAACGCGGATACCGGCCTGATCATAGGCGTGCATGTGCGTTCAGAGACCGGCCACTTCCTGCCCACTTTCGAGGGCTGCAATACCTATACGGTGCGTCCGGCCGGCGTGGGCCGGGGCGGAGAGGTGACGAAGATAGGCTTCGCGGCGGCGCTGATCCCGCCCACTCCGGACGAGAGCGCGGCGCAGGCCTCCGTCGCCGCGGCGCTGGACTCGCTGCGCGGGGACCTGCCCAGGCTGGCCGAGAGCGTCAGCTTCGGCGAGTAGGCGCTTCCCCGGTCACGGGGCCCCTGAAAACTGTTAAAATAGTGCGACGGGGGAAAATTGATGACAATAAACACGATTTTGGCCATGTGGGGCGGCACCTGCTTC
>CALMZU010000008.1 GCA_937870775.1 uncultured Elusimicrobia bacterium | reverse complement strand
GGAAAGTTCCCCTATCACCATGCCCGAAACTATCAGCAGGCCGCCGGCCGCCCGAGCGGCCACGAACTTCTCGCCGCCCAGCGTCCACGCGAACAGCGCGGCGAATACGGGCTCCAGCGTAAAGATTATACCAACCTTGAAAGGCTCCGAGTGGCGCTGCGCCAGCATCTGTATGAAGAAGGCCGTAAGCGTGGGGAACACGGCGAGGAAGAGGATGACGCCCCAGCCGGCGGCGCCGGCCACCGCGAACGATGAGCCGCGCAGCAGCGCCGCGGCGAAGGCTATGGCCGAGACCAGCCAGAACTGGTGGAAGGCCAGCAGCACGGTGTCGGCCTCGGCCTTCACGAACTTGTCGGTGACGACCAGGTGCACCGCGTAGGAGGCCGCGGCGGCCAGCGTCAGCGCGTCGCCCAGGTTGAAGCCGCTCGCCCCGCCGGTGAGCAGCCACATGCCGGCCAGCGCCAGCGCCGCCGAGGCGGCCTGCAGCCGCGTGGGCTTCTGCCGCCGCAGCAGGTACATGAAGACCGGGACGAAGATGATGAACAGCCCGGTGATGAAGCCGGAGTTGGAGGCCGTGGTGTAAAGAAGCCCGACGGTCTGCGTGAGGTAAAGAGTGGAGAGGAAGAGCGAGAGCAGGAAGCCTTCCTTTATGTGGGCCTTGAAGCTGGGCCGGCGCAGCGCCCACGGCAGCAGCAGGGCGGCCGACACGGCGAAACGTATGCCCACCATCACCAGCGGGTCCACCGCGTTAAGGGCGGCCTTGGTGACTATGAACGTGGAGCCCCAGATGGCGGCGCAGTAGATGAGGCCGAGGTCCGACCAGAGGCCGGCGCGGCCGGAGGGTTTTTCCATAGTGAGATTATACCTTTCCCTGCCGCCGGGCGCTCCGAAATTTTGTATAAATCCCTTATGTCCATAACGCCCGAAGAATACTCCTCCGCCCTGGCCGCGGCCTGCGGCGGCAACCTGGCCGCCGCCGTGCTTTACGGCTCCTCCGCCGCCGGCGACGCCATACCCGGCCGCTCCGGCCACAACATGGCCCTGCTGCTTAAGCGCACCGGCCCGGCGGAACTGGCCGCGCTGGCCGCGGCCTCGCGGGTCTGGCTGAAGGCCGGCAACCCCGCGCCCATGATCTTCACGCCGGAGCAGTTCGCCGGCTCGGCCGATTCCTTCCCCATAGAGCTGGCCGACATGAAAGAGTTCCACCGCGTGCTTTACGGCGAGGACCCGCTGGCCTCCGTTGCCATAGACCCGGCCGACCTGCGCCTGGCCGTGGAGCGCGAGATAAAGAGCAAGCTGCTGCTGCTGCGCAAGACCTGCGTGGCCGTGGGCGGCGACCGCCGCGCCATAGAGGACCTGATGACAGGCTCGCTTTCGCAGTTCCTGGTGCTGTGCCGCGCGGCGCTGCGGCTGAAGGAGGCCAAGGTGCCCTCCTCCAAGCTGGAATGCGCGGAAAAACTGGCGGCGCACGCCGGCTTCGACCCGGCCGCCTTCCGCGAGGTGCACGCCCTGAAGGCCGGCGGCCCCCGCCCTTCGGCCGAGGCCTCGGCCGCGCTGTTCGCCCGCTACCTGGCCGCGGTGGAGGCTTTCGCCGCAGCCGTGGACGCCTGGGACGGCAAATGAAGAATACCAGGTACTGCCGGGCCGCGCTGCTGGCGCTGGCCGCCGCGGCCGCCCTCTGGACGGCGCCGGCCGCCGCCGCTTTCAGCCTGCCCGGAGTGGAATCCTACGACGAGACGGAAGACAACCCGGCGCAGGCCTTCCTGCGGCGCCACTTCACAAAGTTGATAATCGCTGTGCCTATAGCGGCCGGGGTCATCATCATACTGATCATGGGCCCGTCCGACGTTTCCGACGCGCTGCTGCGCGTGCCGCGCAGGCGGCGCAGCCTGCTGGGGGACATCTTCTTCGGCGGTGGAGGTTTCGGCAGCGGCGGCTTCGGCGGCGGCTCGGGCAACGACCCGTGGCGCTAGCCGGCGGCCTTTAAAGGCCGGAACTATTTGGTATACTTTTTTCAGGTTCCTTTAAGGAGACTAACGATGAAAGACCAGATACTCAAGAAGATAGATTCCTACGAGAATTACGCCGTGGAGCTGCAGCGCGGCCTTACCGCCATACCGGCGCTCGCCCCCTCTTCCGGCGGCACCGGCGAATACGACAAGGCGCTGTGGCTGGAGGGCGAGCTGAAGAAGCTGAAGTTCGACTCCATAGAATGGATCAACGCCCC
>CALMZU010000007.1 GCA_937870775.1 uncultured Elusimicrobia bacterium | reverse complement strand
GCGCCCGCCGGCGCGCCCACGCTGGCGGTGCAGGACCTTGTGGCCTCGGCCCGCGCCTACGCCGACCCGGCAGCGCCCGGCCTGGCGCCCGACGAGGCGAAGAAGCGCGCCGAGTCGAAGGAGCGCGTCAGCGCGGTGCTGGACCTGCACGAGATGGCGCGACTGATACTGGCAAGGAACTGGGACAAGCTCAAGCCCGCCGACCGCGAGCGCTACGCCGCGCTCCTCACGGGCCTGGTGGAGAAGATAGGCTACCCGCAGATAGAGAAGTTCTTCAACGGCCATATAGAGATCTCCTACACCGGCGAGAAACCGCTGGAGGCCGGCAACAGCGCCGTGTTCACCAGCATATCGTACAAGGACGAGGACCTGAAGCTGGTCACCGAGTTCCGCCTGCACCCCACGCAGAAGGGCTGGCGCATATATGACGTGATCACCGACGGGGAGAGCCTGCTGCTCATCTACCGCAACCAGCACTCGGGCATAATCAGGGACAAGGGTTTCCCTCAGCTGATAAAGCTGATGGAGAAAAAATTCAATGAAGCGAAATAGCCTGCTGGCGGCGTTGCTGCTGGCGGCGGCGCCGGCCTGCGCGGCGGAGTTCTCGCTGCGCCAGTGCGCCGATTACGCCGCGGCCAACAGCCCCGAGGTGCGGGAGACCGCGCTTGGCGCGGCCGGCTACCGCGCCAACGAGGCCGAGGCCCGCGCCGCGCGCGACCCAAAGTTCAGCCTGCTCGCCTACGCCGCGCCGGCCTACAAGGTTACCGGCGACGCGCTCTCCTACGACAACGACTACTCGGTGTGGGGCCCGTATTACCACGCGAAGCTCGAGGCGCGCCTACCGCTGTGGACCTGGGGCAAGATAGACAACTACATAGAGGCGGCCCGCCGCGGCCAGGCCGTGGCGCAGGGCGAGACCGAGCAGAAGAAGGCCGAGGTGCTCTACGACGTGAAGAAGTACTACAACGGCCTGCTGCTGGCCCGCAGGCTCAAGCGCACCGTGGAGGACATCTCCGGCGTGCTGGCCGAGGCCATAGCCAAAGCCGACAAGCTCTACCAGGAAGGCAACGGCGAGGTGAAGAAGAGCGACCTCGAGATGCTGAAGGTTTACCTGGCCGAGGCGGAGAAGAACGCGCACCTCGCGGCGAAGTCCGAGACCATGGCGCGCCTGGCGCTGATGCAGAAGATGGGCATGGCAGAGGACCCGGCCTTCGATATAGCCGACCGACAGCTGAAGCCCGAGCAGGGAGGGCTCGAGCCCGTCGAGGAATACGTGAAAAAGGCTTTCGCGGGCAGGCCGGAGTGGCGCATGGTGCGCGACGGCATAAAGGCCCGCCAGCTGCTGGTCAGCGCGGAGAAGGCAGACCGCTACCCGCTGATCTTCCTGGCCGGCGAGGTGCAGTACGACCAGTCATCGGTGCGCGACGACCAGAAGAACCCCTGGCTCAACGACCCTTATAACGGCCTCACCGGCGGCGTGGCAGTGGGCGCCAAGTTCGACTTCGCGCCGCGCACGCTAAGCGCCAAGGCCGCGGCCCTGCAGGCCGAGGCGGACAAGCTCAGGGAAAAAGAGCGCTTCGCGCGCACAGGGATAGAGCTGCAGGTGAAGAACGCCTGGCAGAACGCCAGCGAGGCGAAGGACAACATAGACAGCGCGAAGCGCGGCCTCGACGCGGCGCAGCGCTGGGTGATGGCCGCGGGCCTGGTGTACGGCATAGGCACCGGCG
>CALMZU010000006.1 GCA_937870775.1 uncultured Elusimicrobia bacterium | reverse complement strand
CCCCCGGCCAGAGCGCGCCCGACATAACGTTCACCTTCGTGTCCCCGGCCGCCGATACCGTCATCACCACCCCGGCCAACGAGATGGGCAACTATCAGTCCGCCGATATCGGCTCGGTGATGGGCAGCGGCACCAACCTGCGCGCGGTCAACAGCATACAGCTGAGGGTTAAACGCCTCAAGGAACCCGCGCTCTGGTGGTACGAGCCCGCCTCCATGTGGGTGGCCTACGACACCTATACCTACGTGAACGCCGTCTCCGGAAGCTGGTCGCTGGGTTTTGCCGATCCTGCCGGAACTTTCACCGTGGATAACGCCACCTATACCTTGTCCACCGTCGGCTTTAACTCCGCCAACGAGGCCGAGAGCCCGGCTACGAACCGCACCGTGATCATCGATAATACCACGCCCGTCGGCGCGGTGCTGTCTCCGGGAACACCCTATATCAACGCGATGCCGGCCCTGAGCGGTACGGCGTACGACCCGGGCCGCGCAGAGCTGCCCGAGGCCTACCGCGAGGGTATGAACCGCGTCCTCGTGATGGTACGCGACAATACGATGGGTACGTACTGGAACGGCTCCGCTTTCACCACCTACTCCCAGTCCGCCAACGACCTGCTGGCCACGGGCACGCTGGATTGGAGCACCGCGACGCTGGTGAATTCAGCTTTGAAGGACGGCCGCAACTACACGGTGTTCGCGAAGCCCGAGGACAAGGCCGGCAACCGCGACGACGACGAACTTACGGCGCCGTCCTACTCGGTCACGTTCGACACCTCGGTGCCCAACTCGGCGCTGGTCTCCCCGGCGAACCTGACGGTGCTCCGCGCCCTCTCCTCCGTGACCGGCACCGCGGTCGACCCCTCCGGCGTCTACACGCCGAACCTGAAATCCGACCTGGCCCGCGTCGAACTGCAGGTCTACGACGAGACCAGCGTGAAGTGGTGGCATTCCGGGCTCAGCGCCTTCTCCGTCATCAGCTCCAGCTTTAACATCGTCAGCGGAACCTCGACGTGGAACTATACCAACGCCGCGCTGGCGGTGGCGCTGCAGTCGGGCCGCTATTACATACTGCAGTCCCGCGCCGTGGACCGCGCCGGCAACGCGCAGGCCGGCTTCACCGGCGGCGTGTCGTCCATAACCTTTATCTGGGATACTACGCCGCCGCAGAGCTTCATGGTGCAGCCGGTGAACGGCGGCAACTACAAACCTTCCGCGCTCACCGGCGTGAACCCGATCAACGGCACGGCTTCCGACGCCGCGCTCCCGTTCGTCTCCGACCACCTGAACAAGGTGCAGATGAACCTGGCGTACCTCGACGGCCCGACGACCTATTACTGGACCGGCGCCGCCTTCTCCAGCGCGGTCTCCTCGGACACCGCCTGGCAGGACGTCATAGGCACCGCCACCTGGCGCTACCCGTTCGACGGCGACAACTGGGTCTCCGACAAGCCCTACACGCTGCGCGTCCGCGCCTTCGACACGGCGCTGCCGCAGGGCGTCAACGGCGGCAACGAGCAGAACCCGCACACGGTGGTCAACTTCACCGTCGACGGCACGCCCCCGGTGTCCCGCGTTTCCACGCCTACGGCCGGCAGCTACATACAGAACAGCCTGGCCGAGATAGACGGCACCAGTTACGGCGGCGCTTCCGGCCTGGTGGCCTACCCGAACGGTCTCAAACTGCGCATCTCGCACGTGTACGGCGGCGACACCTATTACTGGCGCGGCACGACCGCCCTCGGCTGGAGTTCCAACACCGTGACCGACCTGCCGGTGCAGTACACCGCTTCCGCCTCCACGCTGACCTGGCATTACCCGCCCGCGACGTACGAGGCCCCGACGATATCCACCAACAACCACGTCTACACGATCTCGATAGCGGGCGTGGACAACGCCGGCAACGCCGAGACCCCGGCGGCCATAACGGTAACGTCGGACTTCAACTACCCGGCCATCACGATCTCCACGCCGATGGCCGGCGCCAGCGCGTTCTACGGCGCTGCCCGGGCTACCGGCCAGCTCGCCGGCAACTCGGCCGATACTCCGGCAGGCATAGTGCCGCCTATAAAGACGCAGATCTCTAACCTGTCGGAGACCGGCTCCGTGAAGCCGAAGTGGGACGGCTCGGCCTGGTCCGTGGTCTCCTCCACGTGGATGGCCGTCTCCAGCCTGAGCCCGTGGACGTTCACGCCCCCGGCGTGGCCCTCCAACAAGCGCTTCCGCGTCGAGATGTGGGCCAGCGACTACGCCGGCAACCAGGTCCCGGATTCCGCCTACGTTTCCGAGTTCATCTACGACGTGAACAAGCCTTCGTCCACCATCGCCGCCCCCGGCGCGGCCTTCCTGAACGCCGCGGCCGCCGCCTCGTTCTCCGGCACGTCGGCCGACTGGGTGGCCAACGCCTCCACCGAGGCCATGAGCGGCCTGCTGCCCGGCGGCGTGGCCGTGCAGGTGGTCGACGCCTCCGGCAACACCTTCAACGGCACCGGCTTCACCTCCGGCTCGTTCTGGCGCAGCGCCTCGGTGACCCCTACCGCGCAGGTCACCGACGCCATCATCGGCGTCAACGTCATCTCCGGCGCTTCCTGGTCCTATCCGTCTGCGGACAGCTGGCCGCCGACGCTGGTGGAGGGCAGCACCTATACCGTGCGCGCCAGGGCTATTGACCGCTCCGGAAACCTCGAGGATTACGTCGAGAGCTCCTTCTGCTACGACGCCTCGGCGCCCACCACCACCATAACGATGCCCGGCAACTTCGCCTACGTCGCGATGCCGGCCATCTCCGGCACCGTCAACGAGGCGTACAGCGACCTCAGCGCCGCGGACGGCATACAGCTGGTGATACAGCGCGCCTCCGACCTGAACTACTGGAACGGTTCCGGCTGGGACGCCACGTTCAGCGCCGCCTCGCACTGGCGCACGGCCACCTCGTTCAGCGGCACCAGCTGGACCCTGGCCGAACCGGCGCTCAACACGTACTTCAGCAGCCTGAAGGCCTCCAACGCCTCGCTGCAGTTCCGCCTCTACGTGCGCGGCAAGGACAAGGCCGGCAACCAGTCCCGCCCGGGCACCTCGGCGCCGGCCAACCCCGACGTCACATTCACGCTGGACCCGGTGGTGCCGACCTCGGCCGTCACATACCCGTCGAGCGGCGCATACCTGAACGCGCCCATAACCTATATCGCGGGCACCGCGGCCGACACCAGCCTCGGCGTGCCTTCGGGCCTGGGCGCGGTTAAGGTCCGCTTCTCCAAGCTCGACTCCTCCGCGACCCGCCGCTATTACAACTGGGTGCTCAACAACTGGACCACCGACCCGGCCGAGTGGATCTTCACGAACGTGGACGGCGCGCTGACCCCGTGGACCAAGGCCGTGCCCGCTTCCGCGTTCACCGGCTCCGGCACCGACAGCGGCGACGGCTACCGCTTCGAGATACAGTCCGAGGCTCGCGATACGACCCAGTCCGCCAACGGCGGCCCGAACATCGAGGTCCTCTACGCCACCTCGACGTTCCTCGTCGACTTCAGCACGCCGCTGGCCGCGATACAGCAGCCGCCGCACCAGAGCTACTTCCGCACGATGTCGTCGCTGTACGGCACCGCGGCCGACCCGGTGGCGGGGGGCAATATCCCGTCCGGCCTGGTCACCGCCGAGTACGAGCTCGTGGACACCGACGCCAAGCCCAACAAGTACTGGAACTTCAATTCCAAGACCTGGTCGTCCTCCTACGTCTCCAGCGCCGCCACGGCCGCGGTCTCCTGGACGCTGACCTCGCTGCCCGTCAACGCGCCGGTCTCGGCGGCCAACTCGTGGGCCGTGACGCGCTCAACGGCCACGTTCCTGCTGCGCGCCAGGATCACCGACCGCGCCGGCAACTACTCGGCTTTCTCGGTCAACGCCTCCACGTTCACGCTGGACCTGATGGAGCCCGACTCCCAGATCGTGTCCCCGCCGGTCGAGAACGGCCCGCAGCTGGTGGTCAGCAGCATAACCGGCACGGCCTTCGACTATACGTCGGGCATTTCCTCCGTGCAGGTGCGCATACAGCAGGACACGACGCAGACGGACTGCACCGCGCCCGGCAACAACGGCCTGTACTGGGACGGCTCCTCGTGGCAGGGCGCCGAGCGCTGGCTGGGCGTGAACTCCTACAATTCCGGCACCAACGCCTGGAGCTTCGACGCCTCCGCGATGGTCTTCAAGGCGCAGTGCTACTACATCATCAAGTCGAGCGCCTCCGACAACGTCGCCAACGGCGAATCCACGTTCGGCACCCGCCGGTTCAAGTTCACGCCGCCGCCCGCCACCACGCGCATACTGGTGCCCGAGAACCTGAAGTTCTACAAGTCCGTGTCGCTGGTCGGCGGCACGGCCAATTCCGACACGAAGAACGTGGCGCTCGAGATCCGCCGCTTGAGCGACACCTATTACTGGAACTTCAACACCTCCGCCTGGCAGGGCACGGCCGTCTCAACGGCCTCCATCACCCCGGCCGGCGGGGCGTGGAACTACGGCGCTAACCTGCCCGCCCTGGTCAGCGGCTCCTCGTACACTTTCAAATCCACCGGCATCAGTTATTCCGACGTGGACGAGAGCGGCCCCGTCTCCAACCAGGTCTACTACGACACCGCGAAGCCTTCCGCGCTGGTCCAGGTCCCGGCCTCCGGCCAGCTGTATTATAACGCGCTGCCGGAGCTCGGCGGTACCGCCGAGGACCCGCCGGCCGCCAGCCCGCCGGCCTCCGGCATCAGCAAGGTCTGGGGCGAGCTGTCCGCGGTCAACGGCGTGCAGGCCGGCAAGTACTGGGACAACGCCGCGTCCACTTTCACCGCGGTCTGGAACCAGGCCGGCAACCCCGCCACCTATTACGTGGCCGCCTCCTCGTGGTCTTACGCGGTCAGCTACCCGACCGCCGCCTACGTCAACGGCGTGCAGTACCAGGCCCGCGCCAAGGCGCTGGACACGACGTACAACAACGGCTCCTTCGAGGGCACCGAGTCTGATTTCGCCTCCGCGGTGCTGTTCAGCTACGACGTGACCGTGCCGACGGCCGTCGTCACGTCGGTATACGCCGGCCAGCGCCGTTCCGCGGTCAGCGTCGCCAGCGGCACGCTGACCGAGGACCTCGTGCTGGCCAACGTCGGCCAGCAGCCGGGCGTGCAGATACAGGGCGTCAAGGTGCATATAAAGGACAACGCCCTTCTGCAGTACTGGGACGGCTCCGGCTGGAACGCCAGCCCCGCCGTCTACGCTTCCGCCTCCGTCCACCAGTCCTCCTGGTCCCTGACCGCGCTGCCGACTTGGGCCGACGCGATCTCCTATACCGTGTGGGCCGAGGCCTCCGACAAGGCCGGCAACGTGCAGACCCGCTTCTCCGGCAACGGCTCCTCCGTGACGTTCACGATGGACAAGTCGGCCCCGGCCGTGGCGGTCGTCAGCCCCGTCGCCAACTCCAAGATCTCGTCGCTGGTCCAGGTCACCGGCACGGCCAGCGACCCGAACTTCACGACGAACTCCGGCATAGCGGGCGCCTCCAACGTGCAGGTCCAGGTCTCCTACCTCGACGGGGGGAACTACTACTACTACGACGGCGCCGCCACGTTCTCCTCCAGCACGCTGAACGATACCAACTCGTGGTACTCCGCCACGGTCTGGACCGCGCAGGGCCCTTCCTCCGGCACCTGGATATACCAGCCGGCCGGCCTGTCCGCCGCCATGGTGGCGAACAAGGTGTACCGCTTCCGCGCCCGCGCCCAGGATAACGCCGTGCCGGCCCCGAACCCCGCCGTTCTTTCCGACAACGTGGCCGGCAACCTCAACGTGACCTACGACGTGACCCCGCCGGTCTCGCGCATAACTTCGCCCGTCAACGGCGCCAAGCTCAACGCCCTGACGTCGATAACCGGCACCGCGCTGGACAACCTCGCCGGCATCTCCACGCTGGGGCAGATAGAGATAAGCCTCGCCGAGACCTCGCCCGGCACCGCGCACTGGAACGGCCAGTACGTCGGCACGTTCACGCTGACCTCCGAGACGTTCCAGCCGCTGAGCCAGCCCACGCTGGCTGCCTCGTATTCGCTCGGCGCGTGGAGCTTCACCGCGCCCACCCTGCGCGACGGCTACACCTACCTGATGAAGGTGCGCGCCTCCGACGACGTCACGCCCGCCAACGTCGAGACCGCGATCTCCTCCGTCACGTTCACGTTCGACACCACGCCGCCGGCTGCAGCCGTCACTTTCCCGTACAGCCTGCCGGATTCCCGCGCCAACATGAAGGCGCTGACGACGATCTCCGGTACCGCCTACGAGCAGTTCGGCGTCAGGTCCGCCTCGGTCTCGGTGCAGGAGACCGACACGTTCATGTACTACGACGTCCAGAGCGCGTCGTTCACTTCCGCGACGCAGAAGTGGATAGGCGCCGCCGTCTCCGGCACCGGTCCGAACTACACCTGGAGCGCCGCCGCGCCGCCGCTGACCGACAACAAGAAGTATGACATACAGGTCACGGCCATCGACACCGCCGGCAACCAGCTGACGCCCCCGTCCGCCACCACGATACGCTACGACGTGACGCCGCCGGTCTCCAACCCCGTCTCCCCGGTGGACAACGCCTATCTTAACGTGCTGCCCTCGCTGTCCGGCACCGCGGCCGATCCAAACGTCAACGCGTCCGGAGTAGCCGGGACCGAGGCCAGGATACAGCGCAACTCCGACGGCCAGTACTGGAACGGCTCCACCTGGGTGTCGCAGGATTCCTGGCTCGGCGGCGTCGCCGGTTCGCCGTGGACCAAGGCGGCGCAGCTGCCGCCTTCGGACAACTCGTCCGGTTTCACCGACGGCGAACTTTACACGCTGCAGACCCGCTCCTACGACGTGGCAGGCAACACGCAGAGCGTGATACTCGCCGGCAACTCGTTCCGCTTCGACGTGTCCAGCCCGACCGCGCATATAACGCAGCCGCTGAACGGCCTGCGCTTTAACGCGCTCGCGTCGCTGGCGGGCACCGCCGCCGACACCTATAACGTCGACTACCCGCGCATCCGCATCTACGACGTGCCCCTGAACAAGTACTGGATGACCGGCACCGGCACCTGCGGCGACGCGACGCTGCCCGGCTGGGTCAGCGACTCCTGCGCGGCCTTCCCCGAGGTCTGGAGCGTGGCCGTCGGCTCCTCCTCCGCGGGCGGCAGCTTCCCGTGGAGCTACGCCACCGCCTCGCTGCCTTGGCCGCAGCGCGACAACGAACTGCGCATAGACGCCAAGGTGCTGGACCAGGCCGGCAACTACTCCATAACCTCGTCCACGTTCAGCTTCGATAACGTGGCCCCCGTCTCGGTGATAACCTTCCCGCCGACGGACGACCTGCTGTACTCCTCGATGACCGCGATCACCGGCACCTCGCGCGACGACACCTCGTCCGTGAGCGCCGTCTACCTGCGGATGTGGTACTTGAGCGACTCCACCACCTATTACTGGCAGGCGGTCGCCCCGCACTGGACAACGTCGCCCAACTGGGTGTCCATGGCCGGCGCGTCCCACCTGAAGGGCAGCGGCGGCTGGACTTACGCGAGCTCGGATTTCACGACCACCGGCATGGACACCTTCGCCTGGAAGGAGGGCACGCACGACGGCCTGAACGGCAAGGTGTTCTACATCGTCACCAAGGCCTTCGACGCGACCACCAACGAGGAGGTCTCGTTCAGCACCAGGACCTTCAGGTTCGACAACGTGCCGCCGCTGTCAGCGCCGGTGCAGCCGGGCATCGACACCGCCTACAACGCCAGCAACCTGCCGCAGTTGTACGGCACCTCGGTCGACGCCGTGACCACGGTGGCCAGCGTAAAGGTGTCGATACTGAGCCAGGACGAGTCCGGCGGCGCCAAGTACTACGACGGTTCCGGTTTCAACAACGCGGCCGAGACCTGGCTGCCGGTCTCCAACCTGTACCCGTCGTCCTGGACCTACACCAGCGGCATGCTGACCTTCGCGAACCGGCAGCACTACGTCGTGAAGTCGTCGGCCACGGATTCCATCGGCAACGTGCAGACCGTGATCGGTCAGTCCCGCTTCCTGTACGACACCACCGAGCCGCAGTCCTCGGTGGCCAAACCCGTCAACAGTACGGTGTACAACGACGTGCTGTCCGTCATCGGCGTCGGCTCCGACACCGGTTTCACGTCCGGCATAGCCGGCACAGGTTCCGGCGTGTACCCCGACCAGACCTGGAGCCGCGGCAAGGTGGAGGTGCTGGTGTTCCGCGATACGGCCCCGACCCTGGGTTCGGCCGGCCCGATAGTGTACGGCGCCTGGGACAACTCGGGCTACTTCTGGAACGGCTCGACGTGGACGGCCGCCTCCGACGGCGCCGTCTGGGTGCCGGCGCAGTTCACCGATTCCTTCGGCAACTGGCAGTACTCCGGCCTCTCCTGCGACGACGACGCCGAACGCGCGGCCCATACCTGCTGGGTGCGCGGCGACTCGTACGCCTCGTGGTCCCGCGTCACCGACAATTCGGGCAACCTCGAGACGATCATCGACCAGGGGCCCAAGTTCTACATCTCGGCCCCGGCCGCGAGCTTCCTGCTGACCGTCGGCGCCGACCCCTCGACGGCCGGCGACGACGTGAACCTGACGGTGACCGCGATGGACGGCGCGAGCGGCTCCGGCAACAAGGCTTCCGCCTACCAGAGCACCGTGACCTTCTACGTCGACGGCGTGCCCGGCGGCCCCGAGACCTCCGATACCGACGCCGTGATGGACGACTCCCACGGCCTGCCGAAGGACTACCTGTTCGTCTCGGGCGACTACGGTTCCAGGACCTTCCAGATCCGCATGCGCAAGGCCGGCGGCCGCGTGCTGCGCGTCGAGGACAAGGCCAACCAGGCCATATACGGCACCAAGGGCATAACCGTCAACCCGACCTCGGCCGACCGCGTGCAGGTCATAGCCGACTACGACCCCGCCGGCCAGCTGCCCGCCCCGGGCCGCATGGACACCGGCGTGGAAGGCAGCACCGGCACGCCTCGCACCAAGCCTGCCGGGTCCAGCATACCTTTCCTGGTCCAGGTCACCGACAAGTACTGGAACCTCGTGGTCTCCTCGGCCGCCAACGTCTACGTGACCGATACCGACCCGAACAACGCGGCCGCCTCTCCCGACGGTTACGTGAGCTTCGTGGGTTCCACCACCGTAAACCGCACTTTCGTTTCCGCCGACGCCGGCGGGTGGACGATGTCCGCCTCCGGCCAGGGCCTGAACCCGAACTCCCGCAACCCTTCCAGCGCCGTGCCGGTGATAGCCCAGACCGCCGACCGCCTGCTGGCGCTGCTGCCGGGCGAGACCCGCGTGCAGGGCAAGTACGCGGTCGCCCCCTACGGCAAGACCGGCGCGCCCGTCGACAAACTGGCCGGCTCAACGTTCTCCGTGGTGGTCTACGGCGTGGACCCCTACTATAATACGGACCCCGCAGCCTCTTTCCAGGTCTCGGCCTCCATAGCCTCCGACCCCTATGACATAACGCCCGGGGCGCAGAACCTGGTCTCCGGCGCCACGACCTTCGTGTTCACGCCGATCGTGGCCTCCACTCAGGTCATAAAGGCGGAGGCCGCCTCGCTGCCGAGCGCCACCTCCTCCTACATGACGCCTAACCCCGTAAAGGTCTGGTGGAACAGGCCGGTAAAATTGCACCTGCTTGCCGCCGGCCAGAACCTGGTCCCCGGCCTGCCGCCCTATACGGCCAACCCGTCCGGCGGCGGCAAGAGCGGCACCCCGGCCCAGCTGCAGGCCGGCGTCACCACCTGGATGTCCGTCTACCTTACCGACGAGTATTACAACGTCGTCAGCGCCACCACGCCTTTCCTGGCCGTTTCGTCCAACAACCCGGTCATCCAGGTCGATTTCCCGAACGACGCCAACATACAGCTGCGCGGCATGCACGCCACGCCGTACCAGAAGAGCTTGATCTCCGGCACCACTACGTTCCCGGTGATCCCGGTCACGCGCAACCAGAGCTCCGGCCTGACCGTGCAGGTGACCGACACCGGCCTGGCCAACGGCACCTTCTTCAGCACCGACACCGTCACCGGGATCATCGTGAACCCCGCCGAGGCCGTAAGCATCCTGCTGCTTGTGCCGACCGAGACGGCTTCCGAAGGCGCGGTTGGCGGCAAGACGGGTACCGCCGGTCCGCTGACCGCCGGCACCACCTATACCATCTCGGCGCGCGCCGTGGACGTTTACGGCAACCTGACCACCGACGGCCGCATGGTGAAGCTCTACTCGAACGACATCTACGCGGTGCACCCTCCGGCGCAGCCGATGGCCGGCGGTATAGCCACGATAACCGGCTTCGTTCCCAGCGCGGCCACCAGCAACCTGGTCATAGACGTGGCCGACTACGACTCCATAACGCCGAAACTCTCCACCGGGACCGACACCGGCATCACGGTGGTGCCCGGCGCCGCCTCGCGCCTGATCGTCGTGCTGCCGACCCAGTACCTGGTCCCCGGCAAGACCGTCTACCCGTACGGCGTGGCGGGGGAGATCTCGACTCAGACCGCCGGTGTGTACTTCAACGCCACGGCTTACGCCGCAGACTCTCGCTACAACCGCGTCTACGGCATCGCCAAGTCGAACATAAGGGCCACGGCGGACGATCCGTTCTACCCGGCGATAGGCTTCTACACGATGACCGACGGCAGCGCGACCGTGAGCAATATAGCGCTGCGCACGGCCGGCACGCGTTCGCTTACTTTCGCGGACCTCAGCGGTACCAGCCCTTCGCTGGGTTCCACGGTCAGCGGCGGGTTCACGCTGAACCCCACCAATCCCACCAGGCTGCGCGCGATGGTGCCCGGCGAGAGCCGCGTGCCCGGTTCCACCGGCAACGGGCGCAGCGGTACCCCCGTGGCGCAGCAGGCCGGTTCCTCGTTCACGGTCACGGTCGACATAACGGACTCCTTCTGGAACCTCACCCCAGGCGCCAGCCAGGAGATACGCCTGGTCTGCGACGATCCCTTCTCCAGCGTCGTGCCCGCTTCGCAGGTGATAACCGGCTCCGCCACTTTCACCGTCACGCCCATACGCGCCGGCCAGACCTACGTGCGCGCCGAGATGGTCAACGCCGTGCCCTCGTGGGGCCCGACGCTCACCGTCGACACCGCGACGGTGGTCGACGTTGCCCCCGGCGTGCCCAGCCGGCTGCTGATGCTCATGCCCGGCGAGTCGTTCAGCCAGGGCTCCTCGACCGGCAAGATCGGCGGAGCCTCGTCTCAGAAGGCCGGCCTCAGTTTCGGCGTGCGCGTAGGCGTCGTCGACGACTATTTCAACCTGGTGCCCGGCCGCCCCGTCGACGTCAAGGTCAACACGCCCACTGACCCCTACGCGCCGGCCGTCAGCACCGCGGCCATCAATACCGCTTCCGGCTACACCGACCTGATGTACGTGACGATGCGCCGCGCGGCTACGCATTACCTGACCGCCAGCGACTACGGCGGCTCCGGCCTCTCCGACGATCCGCAGTCCTCGACGTTCACGCTGCGCCACGCGGACCCGGTCGGCCTGCAGCTGCTGCTGCCCGGAGAGACCGCCGTGCCCGGTTCCGGCGCCTACCCGGCCGGCGGCAAGACCGTCAATATCGCCACGCAGACCGCCGGCATACAGTTCAACGTGACCGTTAACCTGGTCGACACCTTCATGAACCGCTGCACCGACCTGGAGGTCGGCCCGACGGTGTACATCATGACGTCCGACCAGTACGACATAAACCCGGCCACCGCCGCCCTGAACTACGGCACGCTGCAGACGCAGGCCACCCTGGTGACCAGGGCTTCCTCGGCCTGGCTCAAGGCCTACCCTGTCGCGGCCGCTGACAACTATATCTGCAGCGGCAACTTCGGCGGCGTCTGCCTCAACCCGGACACTGCCGCCCGCACCTATCTCAAGGTGTTCGCTTCCACGCCCACCCGCCTCGAGGTGGTGCTGCCCGGCCAGACGCTGACGGAGGGCAAGTGCACGATAAGCCCGCCGTGCCTCAACTCCTACTATGCGTGGCCCGGGCGCAACGGCGCGCCCACCACGCATTCGATAGGTTCCGGCTCGCTGTTCGCCAGCGTCTACCTGACGGATATCTATCACAACAAGACCAGCGACCTGACGGGTTCCTCGCAGGACACCAACCCGGTGGCCGTCATGCCCACGGTGCTGGTCACCATGCCGGCCGATCCCAAGGCGCCGTCCCCGGCGGTGCAGACGCTCTCCAACGGCAGCGCGGTGTTCTCGCTGGACCCGCGCACCTCGGTCAGTACCTATACCGTGCTCGCGGCCACCACCCCGGCTTCCGCGGCCGATTACGCCGCCGGCCTTTCCACGATGACCGTCTACCCCGGCCCGGCCACGCATATGACATACGTGATGCCGTCCACTACCGTGGTGGCCGGCATAGCCTTCTCCGGCGGGCTGTACGTCCGCGACAGTTACGAGAACGTCTGCTCCACCGGCCCCAACGTGTATCTCGGCACCGCCACGTTCGCGGTGGTGGACCAGGTCAATTCAAACCAGGACCCCGGCCTGGCCTCGCCCACCACCACCTACGCCGCGGCCGACATGGGCTACAAATATCTGCCCAACTGGTTCACGTTCCGCAAGGCCGGCGTCAACACGCTGGGCGCCTACGATTCCCTCGACCAGTCGGTCAGCGTCAGTCCGCTCATCGACGTCATGGTCACGCCCGGTCCGCCGAACATCTACCGCGTCACGCCCAACAGCGACGGCGAGGTGCCCGCCGGCGCGCTGCTGACGCCCGGGCGCCAGATCCTGACCGCCCAGCTCTCCGACGCCTACGACAACGACATCTCGTCCGCCGGAGTGCCGGCCTATATACAGATCTCCGAGGTCTACGGCTCCACCGGCACGCTGCAGTACCAGTCCGCGTCCACCTGGTACGACATGGGCACGTCCACCCTGACCTACACTGACGCCGGCGGCGATGTGGGCGTTTCCGTGGTCATGGCCTACAAGGTCTCCAGCAAGGCCGGCGACTGGGCCAGGATATGGATAGGCACCACCCCTATCAACGCGTCGGTTTACGACACCTACCTGGCCGCCAAGCAGGACCTCAGCGGCAAACTGATCACTACCGGCGGCACGCCGTCCAAGCTGATCTATATCTCCAGTCAGCCTTCGGCCATAGCCGGCATCCTGGAAGTGGCCGGCACCGGCGCCTATTTCACCGTGGAGAGGCGCGACGATTTCAACAACATCACGAAGCAGGGCCAGACCGACGTGTATCTCAACCTGCCTTCGGCGCAGACCGCGGTGCACACCGCGCTGGGCCGGACCATAGGCACCTACGGAACCTTCGGCGACTACGGTTTCCGCAACACGGCCAACGACCAGTTCATCTCGGCCGTCAGCATAGTGTCCGGCCAGACCAACGCGTCGTTCCGTTATCATGACCGCACGGCCTCCTATTCCGGCGTTTCGCCCTCCTCCAATACGTACGAGGGCGGCCGACCCGGCTACTGGCAGCTCGAGGCCCGTTCCGGCTCTATGCAGCCGGCCATACACCAGTTGCGCGTGAACCCGATAGACATCGTCAAGGTGGCCTTCGGCAACGCCCAGAATACGCAGGTGGCCGGCAAGATCACCGACTCGCTCGGCACCGTGCGCTATTACGACGCCGAACTGCGCGACATGTTCGAGAACCCCGCCGTGACCACTGAGACCATAACCGTGGCGCTCTCCACCCATACGCGCCAGTCCTCGCTGGTCAACGATTCCTACTCGTTCTCGGCCTCCAGCGTGGTCTCTGGCGCCTTCCCGCCTGTGTTCTCCTCTACCACCGGCGTGATCACCATCCCGATAGATTCGTACTCCACGACGTTCTATTATCTCGACACCACGGCCTCCACGGTCTACCCGTCCTCCGCGTCCGTGATAAGGCCGATAATCCGGATCTCGGTGCCGGACAAACTCGCCTGGTCCGCGTCCACGCAGTCCGTGACCGTGATCCCCGACTACACCTACCGCGTCAACGTCAGCAGCAATGACGGCCAGGTGCTGATGGCCGGCACGACCTCCCAGCCGTTCACGCTGTCCATCGAGGACCACTACGGTAACCCGACCCCCGTGGCCTCCGGCCAGGAGGACGCCGCCGGGGCGGGCGTCTCGTTCACGATGGATTCCGACTCGCTCGGTACCGTGACCTTCGCCTCCCCCAGCCCCGCCGTTTTCACGGCCAGGCCAGGTTCGGCCAAACTGAGCCTGGGCGAGGCCTCGACGTCGTTCTACCTGATCGACACGC
>CALMZU010000005.1 GCA_937870775.1 uncultured Elusimicrobia bacterium | reverse complement strand
TGCTGACCGCGGTCTCTTTCTGTATGCGGTGGTTCACGTCGAGGTGCGAGTTCATGGTCTGCAGGTCCTTGGAGAAGGCCTGCGTCTTGATGTCGGCGCGCTGTATCTGTATGGAGAACTTGGTGATGCTCTCGACGAACGGCAGCTTGAAATGCATGCCCTCGCTATAGGAATCCACGATGGACCCCAGCCTGGTCTTTATAGCCACCTCGCCGGGCGGAACGATAAAGAAAGCGGAGAGGCCGATCACGGCCGCCGCCACAAGGATCACCGGCACCAGCAGCTTACCCAAATAGTCTTTTTCCATTTTTCCTCCCTGATTCTGTTTGCCCAACTCGTCGAAAATCCCTTTCAGGTCTTCAAAGAATGAATTGTCCATGGCAAGATTATATCTATATAGCCATCCGCGGGCAACCTTAATCCCAGCCCATGGAGTCCATTTCAGTGTCGGCCGCGGCGGCGGTACCGGAAGCCCCGGGTTTTACGACGGGCGCCGGAGGCACCAGGGGGGGCGCGGAGGGAACGCCGGGAGCGGCAGCCGGCAGCGCGGCTGCCGACACGGCCCAGTTGCGGCCTATGCGCAGAGCCTTCAGCTGCCCCTTTTTAACCCGCTTGAACACCGCGATGCGGCTTATGCCAAGCAAAGCGGCAACTTCGGGCAATGAATAAAATTCCCGGGCCATACAAAATATTAACTTATGTTAACCTGTTTTACAAGCACGCCAGAACAATCGCGCAGATATCAAAAGATTATCAGGCCTACCGAGAACTTAGGTTAACCTGTGTTATCCGCAAAAAAAGGATCGCGGGCAGAGGCAGCCAGGCAACGGGCGGCGGGCCGCAGATCGGCCGGCAACAGAAGCCCGGCCGAAAAATTTATATACTATTAACACCTTATGCGCATACTGATACTCGGCGGCACCAGCTTCTTCGGCAAAGAAGCCGCCACGCGCCTGCATAAAGCCGGCAACGAGGTCACCGTTTTCTCCAGGCGCGCCCCGGTGGACGGTCTGCCGCTGGACATACGCCAGTCCCGCGGGGAGCGCACCGCCGAAATAGACCTGTCGCGCATGTCCGTGGAGCCCTGGGACGTCATCATAGACAATATCTGCTACACGGCCGAGGACGCCGAAAAAGCGGTACGCGTCTTCAACGGCAGGACCGGCCTGTACATCTTCACCTCGTCCGCCTCGGTATACCCCCTGCTGGAAGGCGCGGCCTCGCCCTTCCGGGAGAACCAGACGGAACTGCTGCAGTTAAAGGGGCAGCTGAAAGAAAAATACGCCTACGGCCTGGGCAAATACGCCGCGGAGCGGGGTTTCCTGCAAGCCTTCGCCGAAAAA
>CALMZU010000004.1 GCA_937870775.1 uncultured Elusimicrobia bacterium | reverse complement strand
CCGCGGCGCGGGCCGAGGCGGCGCGCTGGCTGGCCGGCGCGGCTAGGGCGGGGTTAAAGAGCCGGTTATTCAGGGAACTGCACGGGGTATAAACTATGGCGTCAGGAAATTCCGAAGAAACAGGCAAGTGCTACGAACTGATCCTCAACTATAACTGCAACGCGCGCTGCCGTTTCTGCTCGCAGGGGGATTTTGATAAATCCCTGAACGCGCCTTTCGAGACCATAGCCTCCAACATCTATTCCGCCTATAAGGCCGGTTACCGGCGGCTGGGCCTCACCGGCGGCGAGCCGCTGATCCGGCCGGATATACTCAAGGTCATAGCGCTGGCTAAATCGGTCGGCTTCAGCTTCGTCCGGGTGCAGACCAACGGCATAAAGCTGGCCGACCCGGCCTTCTGCCGCTCGCTGGCCAAAGCGGGGCTTACTTTCTGCAAGTTCTCGTTCACCACCGACAGGGCGGCGGAACACGACGCGCTGGTGGGGGTGCCGGGGGCGCTCAAAAAAGCCCTGGCCGGCCTGGCCAGCCTGCGCCGCCTCAAGATACGCCTGGGCACCAATATCCTGGTCAACCGGCGCAATTATACCCGGCTGCCGGAGATAATAAAATTCTACCTGGAGCGCGGCATCAGCAATTTTGTGATCATCTACCCCGTGTACATCGGTTCCATGGCCGACAACTGCAAAAAGCTCGGCGTGCGGCTGTCCGACTGCGAGCCTTATTTCGAAGAGGCGGTGAAGGCGATGGAGGCGGCCGGCCTGCCGGGGGAGATCCTGTTCCTCAACACCCCGCCCTGTTTCCTGAAGGGACGGGAATCGCTGGCCATAGGCCTGGACCTGTTCAATACCGTGGTGACCGACCCGCGGGGCGGGCGCACCGACCTGGACGCCAACGCCGCGGCGGCCAAGGTCAAGGGGCCGCCCTGCCGCCGCTGCGCGCTGGCCAAAAAATGCCGCGGCGCCGACGTCCATTACATAGAGCGCTTCGGCTGGCGCGGTTTCGTGCCGGTCAAGAAGCCGGGAGCCGCCGGCAAACCGGCCGCGGCCGGGCGGGTCTATCTTTCCGATAACGAGCGCTGCCTGCTGGAGATACTGCGCCGCAAGCCCGGCGCCGCCACGCGGGAGATACTGGCGCTTTCCAGGGACATCGTCCTCTGCCGCGACTGCTCCGACGGCAACGCCGTCATGGCCGCCGCCGCCAGCCTTGCGGCCAAGGGACTGGTAAAAAGGGAATTCTCCCGCGGCGTTTACCGCTGGTCTCTCCTGAAGCAAAAATAATCAGAACGGCGGCGGGCCCGGACCAGATCTATTTCCCCGGCGCGCGGCCGCCGCCCGTGCGGCGCGCGGCTTCGGCCAGCCGCAGCAGGCCGGGGGTGCGGTTCTCCGGGAAGGCTTCCACCGCGTACACGGCGGCGCGGCAGGCGTCCCGCGCCCCGGCGAGGTCGCCCTCGCGCCTCCGCAGCGCGCAAAGGGTCATGAGCGCTTCCGGGTTGGGGGTGTGGCGGTCCAGCGCTTCCAGCAGCAGCTCGCGCGCCCCGCTCGGGTCGCCGGCCGCCAGGGCCGCGGAGGCCCGGTCGGAAATTTGCTTCGAGAGCCGCGCGCTTTCGGCCCGCGGCAGGTGGTAGAAACAATACGGCAGGTTCAGCGCGTTGGCCGCGGTTTCGGCGAACTGCGCTTCCCGCGCCAGGCGCCCGCCGAATTCTCCGAGCGCGAGGGGCTCCTCAAGCCGGGCGCCCAGTTCCGCCAGGCGGGGGGTAAGGCGCCCGCTTTTTTTTATGCCGGCGATTATGCGGACGGCGCTTTCGGGGGGCCAGAGCAGGAGGGCGGGGTAGACGTGCTTGTTCCAGAAGTTGGCGCCGTCCAGCCTGATGAGGGCTTCCAGTTCCCTGTCGCGGCCGTACGGCGTCCCCCTGAGCCCGTTCCAGCCCTCTTCGTAGAGGGCGTAGGCCGCTCTGAAAGACTCTTCCGCGGCCGCCCGGTCCCCGGACTCGAAGCCCAGCAGCATCCGCGCTATAAAGTGGTCCAGGCCCGCGCCGGGCGCCATGTCTCCTGGCTTGCCGGCTTTTACAGCGGCCAGGAAATAGCCCGCGGCCTTGCCTCCGAACCTGAGGTGGTGGGCTTCGAGGCAGCGGTAATAGCCCTCGTCGTCGCCGCGCGCCCTGCGCCTGGCGCAGCCGAATTCATGAAAAACCTTCTGTCCGCCGAAGAGCGCGAGGGAGCCGGAGAAGGCCCCGTAGTCCGCGCTGTTGCGGCCGGCCCGCGCCGGGTAGGCCAGCAGCAGCGCCTCGGCGGCCAGCACCGCCGCCAGTACCGGCCAGAGCACAGGCCCGACGGCGTTCCCGGCGGCGGGCAGGGGTTCCGGCGCCTGCCGGTAAAACCGGGGCAGCAGGCCGCCGGCTATGAGCGGGGGGAGCAGGTAGAGCAGCGGGTAGAAATAGCGCTTGTCGATGGACAGCAGGGAATGGATCAGGACGAAATAGACGGGCAGAAGGAAGGCGGCGGTCCTGTGCTTTTCCCGGCTGGCCGCGAAAGCCAGGGCCAGCAGGCAGAACAGCCACGGGTAAAAAAGAAAAATATGCCACAGGCGCCGGGCGGGGGGCAGCGCGTAGCCCGCCGGGTCTTTGGCCGCTGACCGGACATAGTAGCGGAAAGCGCTGTCTCCCTCGCTCAGGCCGGCCAGGCGCCCCGAGTCGCCCTCCATGGTGTAAATGCTGCCCCTGGCGGCGGAGATGATGTTGGAGGCCGCCCGGCCCCCGTCGAAAAGAGTGAATTTACCGGAGACGGAGAGGTTCAGGAAACCCCAGGGCAGCAGCAGGGCGTAGGAAGCCGCCAGGAAGACCAGCGAGCGCCTCAGGAAAGCCGGCCCCTTCCGCCCGGCGAGCCGCTCGGCCAGGACCAGAACGGGCGGGAAAAGGAACAGCGGCGTGCGCGCCAGCAGCGAGGCTCCGACGGCGAGCCCGGCGAGGACGGCGTTCCCCGCGCTGTCCTCGCGCTCCCGCCGCAGCAGCAGGGTCAGCGCCAGCAGCAGGAAAAGACTGTAGAAAGACTGCTCCGTATCGTAGGTGAAGAGCCCAGAGGCTTCCAGCAGCCCGGCGCCGGCCAGCGCCAGCACGCCGGAGCGATAACCGCCCAACAGGCGCCCGGCCGCGTAGACCAGTGCGTAGAGCCCGAGGTGCAGGAGAATGAAGACCGGCACGGGGCCCGCGCCGGCCTGCCGCGCGGCGGCCGAGAACATATCGAAAAGCGGCATGGACCAGGCCACGGTATTGTTCGGGAGGCCGGCCAGCAGGAAAGAGCCGGCATAGGGCGCCGGGATGTCCAGGGTATGCCGGCCGCTCTCCAGGAACAGGTTCAGCGCGGTAAACCCGAAGGCCAGGAGCGGGAGCAGGAAAGCCGGCGCGCCGGTGTTCTGCAGGGTGGTTGTCAGCCGCCGAAGCGGGGAGGGGGTGTTTAGGGGCATGGTCTAAAGCCGGGCGCGCTTTGATATTATGCGACAATGCGCGGCCCCCGGTAAATAGGCGCGCCGCCGCCGCCGGGGCCGCGGCCAGAAATATGGTTTGCCCGGGTTTTTAGAAAGTGATAGACTTGAAACCCGGGGCGGCGGCGCAAAACGAGCCTTTTCCCCGCGGCCCTCCATGAACATACGCAAATATTTCTCCGAAGACGCCGGCCGCATCCGCTGCCCCAGCCTGCAGATCAACGACCTGGCGAGCCTGCTCTGCGGGGTCAAGTCCGTGGTTTACGCCAGCGTGCTCGACGCCGAGGAGGACAGGGTGCTGGACCGGCTCTGCCTCGACCTGAAGCTCGAGAAGGTCGTGCTCCGGAACATGCGCGACATCGGCGGCAGCGACGTCACGGCCGTGCTCATCGGCAACGACCATAAAAAACTGATGCAGGCCAGGAAGGCCTCCTCGAATGTCTGCTCGCTCGACTGGGGAACGGGGCTGGATTACCCTGAATGCTGCGTAAAGGCCTACCTGGACTGGCGCCGCCCCGGTGTGACCGGGAACCTGATCTCCCACATTTACGCGCGCACCGAGAAAGGCCGGATCATCCCGTTCTGGATGAACAACACCCTGAACTTCTTTTCCAGGATCAACACCCCCCGGCTGCGCCGCGAGTACAAAGCCTTTTCCGCGCTCAACGCCGGGCAGGACCGGGAGGCCGTCATTACCTGGCACCCGTGCTCGTATTTCTGCGCGCAGACCCTGAAGAAGGGGCGGACCGTCTACGAGTTCATGCGCGAATACATGCCCCGCCTGACCGCGGACAGGGTGGAAATGCTTTCCAAGCCGGTGATCTTCTGGGACGATTTCGTCTTCGCCGTGCTGAACGGCTCCTGCCGCGCCGGGAAGGGCGGCGTGAAACAGGATGCGGTCGGGGGTGCGGCGGTCG
>CALMZU010000003.1 GCA_937870775.1 uncultured Elusimicrobia bacterium | reverse complement strand
CTGCCGGCGCACGACAGCGGGTACGCGCTGACCGTGCACAAGGCGCAGGGCAGCCAGGCGAAGCGCGTGGTGATGTTCGAGGAGCGCTTCGCCCAGATGGACGACGAGATGTGGCGCCGCTGGCTGTACACCGGCGTCACGCGCGCCGAAGAGGAGCTGTACCTGTTCGGCTGATATGAAAGACCTGGTCTGCAAGATCTGCACCATCCGGCTGGTAGAGGCCGCCTACGCGCGCGCCCCGTGGTTCCGCCTGGTGCGGGGGCCGCTGCGGCTCGCTATGCTGCTGCTGGGCCGGCTCTACGGCGTGAACACGGGCGCCTACGAACTGCGCAGCCCGGCCTGCCGGGGCTGCCCGCGGCTGGTGAAGTTGGAACTAAAAGAGAAGTCGGCCCTGTTCCGGCCGCTGAATAATTTAGTGAATCCATATTTCGACCGGCTGATAGAGCGCCTGCTGACGGAGCGGGAAATGCTGGAAGCCGAAGATTTCGCCAGGCGCGCGGTGCGCGGCGAGCCCGGGGACGACAAACATGACAAAGCACATTTATAGAACGGTCACTTACTCGCTGCTGTTCATAGCCGGGGCGCTGGCCGTGGGCTACTACACCCTGCCGGTCAACCGCGTCAACATGCGTTCCCGCCTGGTGATGCTGGGCGACTTCGACGGGAACAACAAATGGGACGCCGCCGACGCCGCGCTGCTTGACGGCATAGCGGCTGACCCTTTCGCTCTGCCGGCAGAAACAGTGTACCGCGCCGACGCCAACCGCAACGGCCTGCTGGACGAGGAGGACCTGTATTTCCTGCGCGAACTTTATAAGACCGGCGACCCGTACCAGGCCCGCGACTATTTCACCGCCAAGGGGATGGTTTTTCCCTATCCGCGCGACTTCTTCCGCTACGTGCCCGACACCGAATACTTGCAGCACCCGGTGCTGGCCCTCGAGCATCCCGCCGAGGCCGCCTCGCCGCTCAAGTTTCTCGGCGCTGTCCGGGTAAAGGCGGCTTTCGGCTACCGCTCGGACCTGCTGCGCGAGATCTACAGCGAGGGCGTGAGGTTCTCGCTGGCCTACGCCCGCCGCGCCCCCGGCCTGCAGCCGAAGGAAAAAGAATACGCCGCGCTCAAGATGGCGCGCTGCGCCGCCCTGTGGCGCGCCGGCGGCTACCACGAGCTGCTGCTGGAGCTGATGGCCCTCACCGAGGACGCGGAGACGCTCACCGTTACGGGCCAGCCGGCCTTCGTGGCGCAGAGCCTGTACCTGCGCGACCACCTGCGCGGGCTGCTGGAGTCGAAACTTTATAAGGATTACCTGGCCG
>CALMZU010000002.1 GCA_937870775.1 uncultured Elusimicrobia bacterium | reverse complement strand
ACTCGGCCTCGTCGCTTACGCAAGCCTCGGCCTCCGTGACGGTTTTGCTTATCCTCGGCCCGGCCTGCGACGCGTACCAGGCTCTCACGAAGGTTTTGCTAACCCGGCCGGCAGCCGCATGCAAAAAACACGGCGGCCGAAAATTTATATACTGTATGACCTTATGGAAATACTGAATTTCGCCCTGATGAGCGCGGGCTCGCTGTTCGCCATCATAAACCCGCTGGCCGCGGTGCCGACGTTCTTCGCGATGACGCCGGAGAACACGCCGGACGAAAGGCTGCGCATGGCGCGCACGGCCTGCTTCACCGCCACCGGGGTGCTGATACTTTTCGCGGTGACCGGCAACGCGCTGTTCCGCGTGTTCGGCATCACGATAGCGGCTTTCCAGATGGCGGGCGGCCTGCTGCTGCTGCTGGTCTCGCTGGGCAACCTGCAGGCCAAGCGCTCGGCGGTGCAGGAGACCGAGGAGGAGAAGGCCTGCGGCACGGCGAAGGCCGACGTGTCCATAACGCCGCTGGCGATACCCATGCTTTCGGGCCCCGGCGCCATCACCACGGCCATCCTGCTCGAGTCGAAGGCGAAGAACCTGGTCTACGACGGGGTGCTGCTGCTCCTGTTCTTGCTGGTGGGTTTCGCCTGCTACATGATCTTCAGGGTGGCCATAAAGAAGGCGCAGGACATAAACCCGATAGTGATGAACATCACTACCCGCCTGATGGGCCTGATACTTGCGGCCACCGCCGTGCAGTTCATCATAGACGGCGTGCATAAGGCTTTCTTCGCCAAATAAAAAAGGCCGGCGCGGGCCGGCCGTTGACCGAGGTGGCGGAGGCTATTTTGCCCCCGCCTCTTTCCATACCGAGGCCGTCCAGGCCAGGAAATCCCCCCAGCCGCTGGCTTTCACGAAGGAAAGCCCGGCGTAATCGGTGGTCATCTCTGCGTCGTAGCCGGACGGCAGCATCTGCGCGTCGGCCGGACGGGCCAGCGGGGTCATCTCCACGGCTATGCCGCGGGCGCGCGCGAAGTAGCCGCCGGCGCCGCCGAAAGAGGCGTTGGCCGAGACCAGCCGGCCGGAGATATAGCCCATGAGCTCCCGGGCCGCGGCCCGGGTCTCCTCTTTCTCCGCCTTCTCACCCAGCAGCCTCGCGAAATCGTAAAGGTCGGCGTAGGAGGAATTGCGCCTGTCGGAGCCGTACACGGGGACCATCCGCACGACGTTGGCTATGGCGTAGGCCGCGGCGGCGCGCTCGTTGTTGCCGCGCACGGCGGCCGCGAAGGCGGCGGCACGCGCCGGCAGGCCGGAGAGTTCCTTCGCCCTCAGCACCGAGAAGGACACGGGGTAGGTGGCGTAGCCGGTCAGCGTCTCGCGCAACGAATTCACGAGAACGCAGGCCACGCGCTCGGCCGGCGTCTCCGGCGACGAGGAGAGCCCCTTCGCCGCCCGCTCCATGCCGGCCATGTAGCCGCCTATCAGGCCGCGGTTCACGGCTATCACTTCCTCGGAACCCACGAAGACCTTGGCGTAGTCGCGCATCTCGTAGACGGTCTCGGCCATCTGCATCAGGCAGGAGAAAGTGAAGTATACGTCCACCGGCCCGGCCAGGCGGAACACGTCGGCCAGCTGCGGCGTGCTTATGTAGCTGTAGCCGCCGGAGGGCTTGGCCGTTATCATCGTGGCCTTGGAGCCGCCGCGCGGCTTGTCCCAGTTGAACACCGCGTTCATCCCGGTGTCGGTGGGGTCTATCCAGCCTATGCCGTGGCCGAACGAGAAGAAAAGGTAATGCTTCGCCGGGTAGCGCCGCTTGGCCCACATGATGAAGTCGGCCATATGCCGCCAGTCGCCCATGTCGGCGCCCTCGGCCTTCTCCAGGAACTCGGAGCCGGGCTCGCCCCCGCGCCTGTTGATATGCAGGCGCCTCGGCGACGAGCCGGCCACGGCCAGTTCGGCCACTATCTCCACGCCTTCCGAGGAACCGGCCTTTTCCAGGCCTTCCAGCAGCACCGGGCCTATCTGCGCCAGGTCGGCGTCGGCGTTGAGGTAGGCCATTATGGTCCAGCCGGAGCGGGCCGGAGCTTCGGCCGCGGCCGCGGGCGCGGCGAGGCCCGCCGCAAGAAGCAGGGCGGTGAAGAGTTTCATATCGGTATTATACCAGCGCGTTGAGCGCCTGGCGGAACTCCTCGGCGCTGTGGTAGCGGTCCTCGGGGGCCGGAGCCAGGCACTTGGCCACCACGGCGTCGACCCCGGCGGGCAGGCCGGGCACCATGTCGGTGAGTTTCTGGTAGGCGAGGTGCGTCTTCTGGTGGTTGAAATCGGGGCCCTGGAAGGGCAGCACGCCGGACAGGGACTCGTACAGGCAGACGCCCAGCGAGTATATGTCCGACTCGGCCGAGGAGACGCCCAGCGCCTGCTCGGGCGCCATGTAGGCCGGCGAACCGACGACCTCGCCGTTGGACATCCTGGCCATCGACTGCATGGCCTGGTGGGCCAGGCCGAAATCCATCACCTTTATATCCCCGTCGTTGGAGAGCATGATGTTCGCCAGCTTGAGGTCGCGGTGTATGACGTTCTTGGAATGGGCGTAGCTGAGCGCTCCGGCTATCTCGCCGAACATGCGCAGAGCCTTGTCGAAGCCGATGCGGGCCTCCTTGTCCACCACGCGGTCCAGCGTGCCGCCGTCCACGTGCTCGAACACGAGGTATATGTTGTCCTCTTCCTCGAAGATCGTGTAGATCTCGACGATGTGCGGGTGGTGCAGCAGCGCCACGGTGCGCGCCTCGTCGAGGAAGCGCTGCTTCTCGCGCTCGTTGACCTTTATCTCTTCGCCCATCTTCTTGATGGCGACCTTGCGGCCGAGCGACTGGTCGGTGGCCTCGTAGACCACGCCCATCGCGCCCTCGCCGAGCTTGCGCTCTATCTTGTACTTCCCGGTGGCGACGCCCTCGTAGAACACCGACGGCGACAGCACGTCGGGGTGCGTCGCGCGGCCGCTCTGGCGGCCGGCGCCCGCGCGGGAGGTCATGATATGTATCAGGCCGGCCGCGACGAGCCCGCCGCCGGTCAGCGTGAAGAACAGCGTCATCAGGAAGCGCCTGAGCGGGCTGCGCCCGGCATCGGCCGGCACGCCGCCGTCGGCGGTGCCGCGGGCCGCGGCGCCGGAATAGGCGGAAGCCTGGCCGAAGCCCTGCACCCGGCCGCCGTACTGGGCCACGGCGTCCTGGTAGCGGGCAGAATAGGCGGAGCTGAGGGCCGCGGCCTGCTTTATGTCCTCTAGCATCCGCTTGTAATCGCCCTGGCTCTCGTAGGCCAGCGCGCGGTTGTACCAGGCGTCGGCGAAATTGGGGTTCAGGCCTATGGCCTTGCTGGCGTCGTCGGCCGCGCCGCCGGACTCGCCCTTGCGGTTGAGCGCCCAGGCGCGTATATTGAACGCCTGCAGGTTGGAGGGGTCCTTCTCGATGACCGCCCCGGCGTCGCGCACGGCGTCGTCGTACTTGCCCAGGAAATTATTGGCGTTGGCGCGCTCCAGGTAGGCCTCGGCGTTGGACGGGTCCTTCTCGATGGCCAGGCCGGCGTAATGCACCGCGCCCTGGTAATCGCCCAGCCTGGCCTTGGCCATGGCAGTCTTCAGGTAGGCCTTGGACTTGGAATAGTCGGGCGCGGACAGCGCCGCGGCCGCGGCGGCCGCCGAGAGGCCCGGGGCGGACTGGCCGCCCGCCACCGTGATGCCGCCGCTCTCTTCGGCGGCGCCCAGGGCCCGCTTGACCTCTTCCACCGAGGCGACCGACTTGAGGGAACCCGCCGACTTGCGGCTCTCCAGCAGGGCGGACAGCACGCGGGCCGACTCGTCCTGCGGGTTTATCTCCATCGCCTTCTTGATATCCTCGATCGCCCCTTTACGGTCCTCCAGCGAGGCCCTGGCCACGGCGCGGGCCTTGTAGCCGTCGGCGGACCGGGAATTCAGCGTTATGGCGTTGGTCGCGGTGGCCTCGGCCTGCTTGTATTTCTTGAGCTCGTTATAGGAGGAGGCGGCTGCCACCTGCAGGGAAACGTTCTCGGGGAAGGTCTGCACGGCCTCGTCTATGGCCCGTTCGGTAGCGCGCGGGTCACCCTTTTTCTTGGCGTCGTTCACCCGCACGAGCGCGTCAAGAGGGTCAGGACCGTCCTCGCCGCCGGCCTTGTCTTTGGCGCGGGGATCGGCATGGAAGCCGAAAGCGCCGTCGTGCGCGAATTTCGAGGGGATGCGCATCTCGGCCAGCCGGCCGGTGATGTCGCTATAAGAATCCTTGCCGAGCTTGCCGGTCTCCACGGCCGAGTCCAGCGAGGCCAGCAGCATGGAGATCTGGCCGCAGAACTCGCGCTTGAACTTCCATATTTCTTTCTTGTCCTTGCCCTTCAGCAGGCGCAACAGGGCCTCGCCGGAAACGCCTGGTTGGTCCACGGCGTTCTCAAGGAAAACGTCCAGGTCGGCGCCGGAGTCGGTCGCCGCAGGCTTTACGGCGGCGTCCGAGACCGGCTTCATCAGCGAGGCGTCGGCGGCCGCGCCGGAGGCGTCTTCGGCGGCGCGCAGGGCCGGGCCCGCGGCCATGCCCAGGGAAAGGAGTAATATCGCAGAAAGTATATTCCTAATACGCATACAGGACACACTCATCTGTTAACCTTACAATAGGATAAAGGGCCGGCCCGTTTTTGTCAAGGGCCCAGCGGCCCGTTTTTTCAGAGGGCCCGGCCGGGCCTGGGACTTATGGCCCCTTGCGGCCTGGGCCCTGAGGCCTTGCAATCCCGGAATAGTCTGCTAGACTATAGCCAGCAGACCAAGGAGAAACTAAAATGAAAACCCTCGAACTTCTCGCCTCCGCCGCCGTGATGGTCTCCTTCGCCGCCGCAGTTTCCGCCGGGGAGCCCGTCAACGACCCGAACTATTTCAAGACCGCCTCCGCCACCGTCAACGTGAGCGAGAAGGTCTCGGACCTCACCAGCGCCGACGTCTTCCCGCCGATGCTGGCCGCCAGGGCCTCCACCCGCAACCCCGCCGCGATAGTCAACGGCGGCGTGCAGGCCTGGAACGTCATCAGCAACGGCAAGCCCGGCTCGGACGTCTCCGGCGCTTACGCCAGCGCCATCCCCGGCTTCTCCTTCAACTGGGCCAACTACAGCGGCTG
>CALMZU010000001.1 GCA_937870775.1 uncultured Elusimicrobia bacterium | reverse complement strand
CGCGCTCCTGGGCTCGGCCCGCTGCGCCCGCGCGCTCGGCGACGAACGCGGCGCGCTGGACGCCGCCCGCAAGGCCCGCGCCCTCTCGGCCCGCCTGGACGAGATGCGGGACGAGGCCGAACTGGAATGGGCCATGGCCCTGCGCCTTACCGGCCGCCTCCCCGAGGCCGCCAGGCTGCTCGAAAAACTTTATAAAGGCTATAAGAAGTCCGGCGACCTGTCCGGCGCGGCTTTCGTGCTGTGGGCCCTCGGCGGCCTCTACCGCCTGCAGGGCCGCTACACCGAGGGCATAGCCGCCTTCGAAGGTTCGCTCGCGCTCGCCAGGAAGGACGGCGACGAGGCCGCGGCTGGCTACGCCCTGTTCGGCCTCGGCGGCATACTGCGCGTGGCCGGCTTCATGGGCCGGGCCCTCGACTGCTACGTGCGCGCCCGCCGGCTCTTCGCCAGGACCGACGACGCCTTCGCCAAGGCCTACGCCGAGTGCGGCACCTCGAACGTGCTGCGCCAGCTGGGCCGCCTCGAGGAGGCCTACGCCGGCTACCGCCGCGCCCACAAGCTCTACTCCGGCCTGTCCGACTGGGCGGACCTGGGGTTCGTGGAATGGGGCATGGGCGAGATAGACCGCAAGAACGGGGATTTCTCCGACGCGCTCGCCCATTACCGCAAGGCCGAAAGCCTCTTCAAGGGGCGCAGCGAGCCCCGCGGCGAGGCGCTGACCATGCTCTCTCTGGCGGAGCTCCATTACCTGACCGGGGACACGGGCCGGGCCGAGAAGCAGCACGCCGCGGCCATGGCTTTCATACGCCGCCGCGGCCTGCACACCCATCTCGAGTCCTTTACCTGAGTTGACCCGCGGGGGCCAGGTCTGGCAGAATATCGGCATATGACGGGGGGGAACATGCCTGAGAACAACGGCGGGGCTTTACCGCTCCGCAAATTCGTGGCGCCGGAGATCATATACGGAGCCGGCGCCTACGCGCGCGCCGGCCGCATAGCCGCCAATTTCGGCGCGCGGAAAGTGCTGGTGGTGACCGACCCCGGCGTTATAGCCGCCGGCTGGACGGACAAGGTGCTCAAGAGTCTGGAGGCCGAAGGGCTCGAGTACGCCGTCTTCTTCGAGGTGACGCCCAATCCCAGGGCGGAGCAGGTGATGGCCGGCGCCGGCATGTACATGGAGCGCGGCTGCAACGCCATCCTCAGCGTCGGCGGCGGCAGCCCCATGGACTGCGCGAAGGGCATAGGCATAGTGCACACCAACGGCCGCCACATCATGGATTTCGAGGGCGCCGACAAGGTGGCCATGCCCGGCCCGCCCCTGATCTGCGTGCCCACCACCGCCGGTTCCTCGGCCGACGTCTCCCAGTTCGCGATAATCGCCGACGCCCGCCGGGGGGTCAAGGCCGCCATCATAAGCAAGACGATGGTCCCCGACGCCGCGCTGATAGACCCCGCCTGCACGGTGACCATGGACCCTTATCTTACGGCCTGCACCGGCGTGGACGCGCTCACCCACGCCATGGAGGCCTACGTCTCC